>NZ_CP009241.1:6328333-6656666 GCF_000758525.1 Paenibacillus sp. FSL H7-0357
AACCACAGAATATTCAGCAAAAATATTTTTGTTATGTTCAAATATTTAACATTTATTACCTCATATTACCTCATAAGCGGCATAACTAAACGCTATTCTATCTTATTACTATTACTATCGTCAATTCTTAAAATAATGTTTATTTATTGTGGTCTTGTATTTACTTCCAGAATCCAAATTTTCCCGGAATTATCTATAGCATAATCAAAACCCAACTCGCCTATTCCCGGAAAATGACGTTCCATCAGCTCTGTACATACCAAGGTTAGACGCCGCATCTCCGCTTTTTTGGTGGCCGTTCTGTTGCGGGGCAACGATTTTCTCAGCCCTTCACGGCAGCTCATCATCGTTCCGCCCTTGCACAGGTTGGTCACGAACAGCCCCGGACGAGCTAATCTTCCCACCATGGAGCGAAACTCCCAACGGGCTCCGTTCTTTACTACCTTAACCCGATAATCAATCGGGCGCCCGGCAATCCGGGCCAGTGAGATGCCCTGCTGCATCAAATATTTTCGTCTTACCTTCACACGCTCGAGCGCCTGCCTCATGGAAGAGAAATCCCCGTACACGCGTGTTTTGTCCATATATGTGAAGCCGTATCCACGCCCGTCCAGAAACACTTTAATTACTCCGTAACCCCCGCCGCCTACGACAGGTTTAATCACAACATTCCCATAACTTCTCAGCATTTTAAGCAGCCCGGCAGCACTGTATTCCCTTGTTCTCGGAATGTAACCGGCAACCCGCGCATCGCTAAGCAGCGCTTCGGTCTTCAGCCATTTGCTGGCCAGTTGTCTTCCCGCCATTTTAATCCCGCTCCTTTCGCATTCCCAGCCTACCCTATACATTACTCAGGAGCGGCCCCGCCTTCCTGTATGATTGTCCGTGTAAGAAGGCGTTCACAGCAAAAAAGGGCATATGGCTCCGGGGCCGTATGTCCTGGGACTTTATCCGCACTGCGCTGTATTCATCCGCATCATCCGACAATCATTTTTTTGACGGCAACAGCGCGGTTATTTTGACGATTCAATAGAAATGATTCGATATAGAGCCTCTGCAGACTAACTGGAATAATCTTAAAATTCATTGTATTATTGCGGTAAGAGGAGGGATCCTTAGTGGCACAATTGTTCGAGGTATTGTATTGGGTGGCTATGGTTGGCATGTCTGTTGTATTGGCGGGTACCACCATCCTTGTCTGCGCGCTCGGCTTCAAGTTTATAAAAGACCGCCGCAGAGTGCTTGGCGCCAGTTGTATCGCCTTCTCCATGGGGGCCGCCGCTTTAATCGTGTTTATGATTAACTTCAAGTTTATCCTTCCGGCCTGATTGCGGCGATCGTTTCACTCCTTCATTGCAGATACTATACTCTATGAAGGAGTGAGAGGATGGCTTGTGCAGATGGACAGCTTCATTCGCTGAGATCTATTAACTACTTATATATATAAGTTGAACTTTAGACTTACCAAGCCGGCATAGAACGCAACTGCGGTGAATATTTGGACTTCCGGCCGCTGTTGTCTTCGGATTTCTTGATTTTAACCGCTATTTAGCGGTAGAAATCCGAAGACAAAGGCGGACACTACCGTTCCTCCAGTTCCAAAATTCCCCTCCGCTGCTTTTGCCTCTAGGTAGTTCTTTAGTTCAACTTATATAGAAGCAATTGCTATGACGCGCAGGTAATGGGCAATATCGCTGCAAGAGAGGGTTCAACCTCATTCCCGTACTTTACGGCCCAATCAGCTTTCTCTTAAAGACAACAATGACATCTTTGGAAGCCCCCTGTGCCTGGCTGGTGTCAAAACAGGATACAAGCTCCCAGCCCTCCTTACCATAAAAATTCAGCTCCTCCTGAAATTCCGAATTATCAACTCTGCCGCCCCAAAATCCGCCGGTCTTAAATTTAATTGTTTTGATATTCCCATCGCTCCATGTGTCCGCTCCTTTCTCACTGCCCCCAATACCGGGAATTAAAGCAATAACCTATCTCTCCCTGGCCCTGCTCAGGCGTATGAATTCCGCAGCCGCCAATCAGCTGGTTGGTCTCTTTTAGAACCACTGCAAATTCAAAAACTTTACGCGGTTCCTGATGCTGTTGGCTGATTGTTAAATGAAGATAGGCTCTTGTTTCCTCTTCCGTGTTGGGCCCCCACATCATATGCTCTACTACCCTTGGGTCCGATGCGTAGCTGTGAACCGCTGCACAATCCCCGGGCGAAAATTCCCTGATCATCAGCCGTTGTGTTTCAATGATCAATTCAGATCACTTCCTTAATATCAATAGTAATGTGCCGTATGGTTCATTTATGCTCCAGTATATCAGGCACACTAAATATTGGAAATACAAAAAGACTCCAAGGCGATTAACCTTGAAGTCTCATTCTGCACGTCATGAAGGGTGTTACAAACGTTTCTCTGGAGATTTGCGAAAAGTACGTTTTAGCAAAAGCACCAAGAAAACCAGTACAAAAACAATAAAAAAAGCTGTCAGGAAAAGTCCTGTGCCTACCCAAAAGCCGTAATCAAAAAGGTCTGCAACATCTTCTGGTGTGAAGATAAGATTGATTACTGTTGGAATAGTTATAAATATCAAAGCGTATATTAACGCCTCTTTCAGTATCTTTGACACTAAACGGCCCTTCCCATTCAGCAAGGCTCAGCTGCAGGCTTGCCGGCATCGTCCTTCGTACGGAAGGAGGAACCGCAGCCGCAGGTGGCGGTGGCATTCGGGTTATTAATGGTGAACCCGCCGGTCATGCCGGATTCTTCGAAGTCAATCTCAAGACCGTTGAGATAACGGATGTCGTCTTTACTTACAACTACCTTGAGATCAGCGACATCCAGGTAGACATCCTGCTCGCTCTCGTTATCGTCAAAGCCCATGGCGTAGGAGAACCCGCTGCAGCCCCCCGGTGTTACGCCAAGGCGAAGGAACATGTTGGGCAGCTCCTGCTCAGCCAGCATTGTCTTGAGTTGTTCTGCCGCTGTTTCACTAATTGTAATCATGATCTCAACCTCCTGAAAGTTTGTTAGCCTATCTGCTTCTTATGCTATGACAGCCTTCCGGCCAAAAGTAATTTTCTATATTAAATTAAGTATACCCCACTCTTCCCATGCCCTCAAGTCATATCTGCTGCTTTGGATACGATTTATCCGCTCTATACTTCAAGTCTCAGCGGTTGCTCACCCTTGGAGAGAGGTTTATAATAGGGGAAGCGATATACGTAAAAATTCGGAAAATTGTCACGAAGGCCATCAAAGCCTCCATTTTTTACGCTGGACATCACGTGTTTTAGCAATTTTCGGTTACGATTCTGCGGGTGCATTCACCTCGCCAAACCTTCAGGAGGAAATCATATGTCTACTCTTATCACACCCCACACAGACGCCAGAATGGCGAACATTATCGAAAAGGTTCGCGGCGGAGAACGATTAAATTTGGAAGACGGCGTTTATTTATATGAGAGCAACGATTTGCTCACGATCGGCCAGCTGGCTAATGAAGTCAACCAGCGCAAGAATGGAAACAAGGTATATTTTATCGAAAATATGAGCCTTTATTTCACCAATGTTTGCGAATCCCACTGTGCATTCTGCAATTTCCGCAAGGATGACGGAGAAGAAGGCGCTTATACCCTTTCCGGTCAGGAAATGGTGCAATATGTCGAACAGCATATTCATCCCGGCGTACGCGAATTCCATATTGTCGGCGGCCATAATGATAAGGTGCCCTTCCAATATTACGTTGATTCGCTGAAAGCTCTGCATGAGCGGTTTCCTGAAGTTACCTTAAAAGCCTATACTGCGGCGGAAATTGACTTTTTCACCCGGATCAGCGGACTCAGCATCCGTGAAGTACTGGAGCAGCTGCGCGCAGCCGGACTCCAATCGCTTACCGGAGGCGGAGCTGAAATTCTCTCTGACCAATACCGTAAAAAAATGCGCGTTGATAAAGCAAACGTCGAAGAGTATCTGGAAGTGCACCGGGTTGCCCATCAGATGGGCATGAAGACGCACACCACCATGCTCTACGGCTCCATCGAATCGCACGAGGACCGCATCCGCCATATGCTGCAAATCCGCGAGCTGCAGGATGAAACGAACGGATTTATGGTATTTATCCCGTTGTCCATGCAGCCCAAGAACAAAAACGCCGGGATTATGCGCCGCAACTCCGCGTACGAAGATCTTAAGACAATTGCGATCAGCCGTTTGATGCTGGATAATATTGACCATATTAAAGCTTACTTCATTAATATTGGCGCGCAGCTGACTCAGGTTGCCCTAAGCTTCGGAGCTTCCGACGTGCATGGCACGATCCTAAAAGAACGGATCAGTCACGCCGCAGGTGCTTTAACTCCTGAAGGTCTGACACGCGAAGAATTGATCTGGCTCGTAAAAGGCGCCGGACGGATTCCGGTTGAACGGGATACCTTCTACAATGAAATTAAGGTTTACGAATAATTAAACGACTGAGTTAGCCGGAATTATCCTTCGCTGCTGCAAAAACCATATTTGAGCACTACTCGAAAGGAAGATCGGTCTGCATGAGAACACTACTCGTCCTGGGTGGCGGCTACGGCGGCCTTGCCCTTATCCAAGAACTGCTCAACAACCATCTCCCTCATGATATGGAGATCGTCCTAATCGACCGGATGCCTTATCAGGGAATCAAGACAGAGTATTATGCGCTTGCTGCAGGGACGGTGAACGATTACCATTTACGCATCCAGTTTCCCGTGCACCCGCGTCTGACCGTCAGATATGGTGAAGTAGGCTCCATTGATCTGGAGAGCAGAATGATATTCATGGAGACCGGCGAGCCGGTTTCCTATGATATCCTGGCGATCGCTCTCGGCTGTACAGATAATTATCATGGCATTCAAGGAGCAGAGCAATATACCTGCAGTATCCAGAGCTTCTCGGAAACGCGGGAAACGTATCGGCGGCTGAATGATGTGAAGCCTTATGGAACGGTTAATATTGTAGGCGGGGGATTAAGCGGAGTGGAAATTGCCGCAGAGCTGCGTGAAAGCCGTCCTGACCTGAATATTTCTATACTGGATCGCGGGGAACGCGTGCTGTCGGCTTTTCCGGCGAAGCTGTCCAAGTATGTGGAGGAATGGTTCAGCGAACACCATGTCGAAACACTGGGCAAAATTTCCGTATCTCATGTAGAAAAGGATGCCATCTATAATGGCACCCAGGCTATTCCTGCTGATGTTACCGTATGGACCGCCGGAATCCAGCCGGTCCGGGTAGTCCAGCAGCTCGGAGTAGCCAAAGACCGCAGTGGCCGGATCATGCTGGACCAATATTACAATATAGCGGATTATCCGGAAGTGTACGTGCTCGGCGACTGCGCCAGCCTTCCGTTCGCTCCAAGTGCTCAGGCAGCCGGAGCGCAAGGGGAACAGGTAGCACATGTCCTTCAGGCGCTGTGGCGCGGCGAAACACCGAAGCTCCATGCGATCAAGCTGAAGGGAACGCTTGGTTCCCTGGGCAAACATGCCGGTTTCGGGCTGATGGGCCGCCGCTCCGTCATGGGACGTGTCCCCCGTCTGCTGAAAAGCGGCGTATTGTGGATGTCCAAACGGCCTTTGGGTTAAGTTAAGGTAGGCCAAGGATAGGACTAGCCTTTGACTAGTCCAGTTCCAGATTGTCCCATGCTTCCTGTTCCTTAATTGCGGCCTCGATGGCTGCTTCCAGTTCCTCCGGAGAAGCTGCTTCAATAATCTCGCCGTCAACCATGGCGAATGGCTGCAGGTAGCACTCGCCGCAGTTGTTCAGACAACCGTATTCAATGACATCGTATTCCGGATTTTGTTCCAGCTTTTTTTTCAGCGGTTCCGTGCCATGGCCAATATTACTGGCACAAAATTCAATAATTGGTCTCATGATGCTCTCCCTATTCTGCACTAACCATTTTATTTTTTAACTTTTTGTACTATAATGAACTTACGAAAGGAGTGATTGAGAAATGAGTGAGAATGTACAAAGCACCACCATGTATGATGAAGTACTGGAAGTGCTCGATAAACTTCGTCCGTTCCTGCAGCGCGATGGCGGTGACGTCGAACTGATCGATGTTGAAGACGGCATTGTTAAGTTGAAGCTTATGGGTGCCTGCGGCAGTTGCCCCAGCTCCACGATCACGTTGAAAGCCGGGATCGAACGCGCCCTCCTTGAAGAAGTAGAAGGCGTAGAAGAAGTTGTTCAAGTATTCTAATCCCGTTTGATACCGATCCCGGATCTTCTGAGAAGAAGACCCGGGATTTTTTTGAACTATAAGAATTTATAGGCTTCACACTACGGCGAAGCCGTTTCCACTTGTTATATGTATTATAGAGGATTTCACATTTCGCAACAACCGGAGTACTAAAAACCCCGCATGCCTATTTCTGGCATGCGGGGTTTTCCGTCGTTGTAATTCTGTTAAGTCAGCTAAGGCAGCAGCTTAAAATGCAGGGATAATCGCACCTTCGTATTTCTCTTCGATAAATGCTTTAGCTTCCGCAGAGTTCAGAGCTGCAGCCAGCTTCTGGATAGCATCGGAATCCTTGTTATCAGGACGGGATACCAGCAGGTTGGCGTAAGGGGAATCTGCTCCTTCAATGAACAATGCATCTTTGGTTGGAACAAGGCCGGCTTCAAGTGCAAAGTTGGTGTTGATCAGAGCAATATCCACTTCATCAAGCTGGCGTGGCAGCATTGCTGCATCCAATTCAATGATCTCAAGTTTCTTTTTGTTTTCGGTAATATCCGCTTTGGTGGAAGTGATATTAGTATCGTCTTTCAAGGTGATCAGGCCGTTTTTAGCCAGCAGAATCAGTGCGCGTCCACCGTTGGTGGCATCGTTCGGAATGGCTACTTTCGCGCCGTCAGCCAGTTCGTCAATTGATTTGATTTTTTTGGAATAAGCGCCGAAAGGTTCAACGTGAACAGCAGTTACCGATACCAGATCCGAGCCGTTCTTTTTGTTCTGGTCATCAAGGTAAGGCTTGTGCTGGAAGAAGTTCGCATCCAGTGCCTTTTCGGCAAGCTGTGTGTTCGGCAGGATATAGTCTGTAAATTCTTTGATCTCCAGCTTGATGCCTTGTGCTTCAAGCAGCGGAGCGATAGCCTTGAGAATTTCAGCATGCGGCACAGGAGATGCGCCGACCACGAGGGTTACAGGTTCTGCAGCCGGTTCGGTCGTTGGCTCTGCAGAAGCATCTGTTGTTGGTGCATTCGTTGCGGCGGAATTGGCCACGTTATTGGTATTGTTATTGTTGCCGCAAGCAGCCAGCACCAATACCAAGGTCAAGCTGAAAAATGTGAGCAGTACTTTCTTCATCTGTAAATCCCCCTTTAATAAATGTATGAATAAGGCTATATATGGACGTACCTTATTTCCGGGTAAAAAATCTGACCAGCCGGTCTCCGGCCATTTGCAGCAGCTGAACTAGTATAACCATCAGCACTACGGAGATAATCATAACTTCTTTCTCATACCGGTAATAACCGTAGCGGATTGCCAGGTCACCAAGACCGCCGCCGCCGATCATCCCCGACATCGCGGTGTAGGAAACGAGCGTAACGAGAGTGATGGTCACTCCGGCAAGCAAGCCTGGACGAGCCTCGGGCAAAAGTACACGCATAACGATCTGCCCTGTAGAAGCTCCCATTCCTTGTGCTGCTTCAATCACGCCCCGGTCAACCTCACGCAGTGCCGTCTCCACCAGTCTGGCAAAAAACGGAGCCGCACCGATGACCAGCGCCGGAATCGTACCGAGCACACCTATCGAAGTCCCCATAATCGACTTGCTGAAAGGAATCAATGCTACCATTAGAATGAGAAATGGAACGGAACGCAGGATGTTTACAAGTAGTGATAATACCGAGTAAATAACCCTGATAACAATGTTATTTGATCTTCCCCATAAATATAACACAATTCCGAGTGGTAAACCAAGAATAATTGTGAATATTCCGGAAAATGCCAACATTTTTAGTGTAGCCACTGTAGCATCAAGCATTTCTTCCCAATTAATCGTATTAAAATTCAAGCCGCCCACTATGAAATCACCTCCACATCAAGCCCCTGCGCCGTTAACTCGGCGATTGTGGCTTCAACCGCTTCAGGAGACCCTTCAAAACGGACAATCAGCTGGCCATAAGGCACATCTTTAATTGTGGAGATTGTCCCCTGTAAAATCGCAAAGTTGACCCCGGTATCGCGGGCCACATGGGACAAGGTAGACTCGTACGTTTTTTGTCCCAAAAAGGTAATCTTGACGGCCTTGCCGAAATCACCGTTCACTGCATCAATGGCCGCCCGAAGAGGCCCGTCCTGCTGAGTTTCACTACGGATAAACTCCTTGGTTACTTCATGCTTGGGCTTCAGGAATACCTCTGCGACATCCCCCTGCTCGATAATACCGCCGCCATGAATGACTGCGACCCGGTCACAGATGCTCTGTATGACATGCATTTCATGCGTAATCAGCACAATCGTCAGATTAAATCGCTTGTTGATATCGAGCAGCAGACGCAGGATGGAATCCGTTGTCTGCGGATCCAGCGCCGAGGTCGCTTCGTCGCATAGCAGCACATCGGGATCACTAGCCAAGGCACGGGCCACGCCCACCCGCTGCTTCTGTCCACCGGACAGCTGGGCAGGATATTTGTTCAGATGTTGTTCGAGACCAACCAGTGTTATCAGTTCCTTCACTTTATGGTCAATTTCTTTTCCCGGAGTGCCCATCAGCCGCAGCGGAAAAGCGATATTATCGTATACTGTAGCCGAAGTGAGCAAATTGAAATGCTGAAAAATCATTCCGATTTTACGCCGCTGCACCTGCAATTGCCTCTGATTCAGCGCCGTCAGATCCACACCGTTCACCCATACCTCACCCTCTGTCGGACGCTCCAGCAGGTTAATGCAACGGATTAGGGTGCTTTTTCCCGCTCCAGAATGGCCGATTACTCCAAAAACCTCACCTTTTTTGATGGACAGGTTCAGATCCCAGAGCGCTGTAGCGGCCTTGCTGCCTTTTCCGTAGACCTTGGTTAAACCTTTTAGCTCTATCAATTGCTGTCCCCCTCTCTTTAATTTCTATTTCTATAACATCAAAAAGACCTCTTACGATCGATTGCAGATCGCAAGAGGCCCTGTGCGTTTATTAACAATGCCTTCTCATCTGCCAAAGACCGCAAACCGCGCGGTATTGTAGGAATTAGCACCATGACATTCATCTAAAACGCGGGTTGACGCGTATTACACAAATCGGTTGCCGGGCTTCATCGGGCCTATCCCTCCGCCGCTCTCGATAAGATTATGATATGAAATTAGTTGCCGTTCTCTGTGAGAAACGAATGCATGCCTAAGTATAGTAATTTTCAGGTTTTTTGTCAAAGGGAAAGTTTTACTTGGAGCCGTCCCCTGCTTTCAAGGCTGCCGCGTTTTTACGCCACTGCTCATTGCTGTAACGGAACGAAGCGCTTAAAGATTTGCACACCATCTCGAGGCACTGCTTCAAATCCTCCAGATGACTGTCCAAATCTTCAAGCTGAATTTTGTCATGCAGACCTTGATGTCTTTGCCAGAGATCATCCTGCATTTCCGCATTCATATAATGAACTTCGGCGTTGCGGCGTTTGCGCAGATTCTGCAGCGGCTCCCGGTAAGAGTTCTTGATATTCTCCAGTTCTTCCGCCAGCGGCGCATGCGCTTTGAGCAATTGAAATTGCCGCAGCACGGTGAAATATGAGAAATGGGCTTTGACCTTGGTCGTGTTGAGATTATACAGACTGTTCAATACAGTTCCAAGCTTGTCCAGCAGTGAGAAGACACGAATAAAGCCGTTTTTATAAAAATAAACATACCTGGCATAATCGCCCTGCTCGATCACCGTCATATCATCCATATAACCGGCAACAACCAATTTCCGGTAAAAGGCTGCCGCGAACCAGCTTTGCTCCAACTCGTCCAGGGAGGAAATCAGCCCGCGCGTCCATATCTCCAGCTTGCGGTATTCATGGTCGTGGTCCTCATGCGCGTTCATTTCCTTGCGCAGCATCGCTGCAAGCTTCGCCATGTTATCCATGGCTTCAGCCAGTACACCGCCGTTCTCGCGCGGCGGTTCTCCCAGTAATATCCGCAGCATGTTTTGTCCTCCTTAAAGTTTTGTAAGCATTACATCCTGAATCTACTTCGTACAAAACTCGCTTCGGAAGCATTCGCTTAGTTTTGTGAGCAATTCTTCCTGATTCTTCTTCGTACAAAACTAATTTCGGAAGCATTAACTTAGTTTTGTGAGCATCGGGAAATAGTTCTTCCAGTTTTGGTCGACCACCTTCACAATATCCCCGCACGGTTCCAGCTCATCCGGATAATCAGGCTTCATGCGGGCGTCGATAACAATTGGCAGCTTATAGCCAATGTGATGGCGGTTAACCTTGGATTCTGCGTAAATATCGCTCGCCGGATTAAACCGGGTGAACACAGTCCACAGAAAGGAGGTTTGCGTCTGAGCGGTTTCAGCGGCGTGATCCACCAGTATGACAAGCGGCCATTCCGTTTCGTTCTGGCGCAGTTCGGCGATCAGTCTCAGCGGAAGCTCAGGGTCGTCTATATAGGATGCACCCGATACCGTTAAACATCCTCCGCAATAAGGAACAACGCCGGTAATTCCGGGAAGCACTCCCTCATTATAGGTACGGGGAAGCACCCGAA
The DNA here is from genome assembly GCF_000758525.1 of Paenibacillus sp. FSL H7-0357. NCBI lineage: Bacteria > Bacillati > Bacillota > Bacilli > Caryophanales > Paenibacillaceae > Paenibacillus > Paenibacillus sp. FSL H7-0357. Next base: position 6,339,050 of record NZ_CP009241.1, read on the forward strand.
CCGGGGATCCGATGCCCATCATTACGCCTTTACTGCCGCGGTTCAGCTTGTGTCCGGTATAATCCGAGGTATCTTGAGCCGTATTATTCAGCACAACCAGATCAGTTTGCGGATCGAAACGCTCCAGTACCGTCTCCAGCAGCTTGGGGAAATCGCAAAGATCCACCGGTTCATTCGTCAGCAGCAGAAATTTGGTCAAAGACAGCTGGCCTTCTCCCAGAATGCGGAAAGCCGATGCCAGCGCTTCGCGCGAATAGCTTTCGCGCACAACGGCGGATGCCAGCGAATGCGAGCCGGCTTCGGTATAAGACCACAGTGCCTTGACTGACGGCATCAGCAGCGGATAGGCCGGGGACAGGAGGCGCTGAAGAAAATCCTTCAAATAATAATCCTCCTGGCGGGGTTTGCCGGCAATCGTTGCCGGATAAATCGCATCCTTGCGGTGCCACATCCGCTGAACATGCAGGACAGGGAAATCATGCTGCCGGGAATAATATCCATAGGGATCTCCGAAAGGTCCCTCCGGGCGACGTTCCAGCGGCGTTACAAGACCGCGGATGGCGAATTCGGATTCAGCGGGAATCCGGTGTCCGCCCATGGGATCCTTAACCATGGGCAGCCGACGGCCCAGCATTAGCGAAGCCAGCAGCAGTTCAGGCAGCCGCTCCGGCAGGGGAGCAATGGCTGCGGCAATCAGCGCCGGCGGGCCGCCGAGAAATACGGAGACTGGCAGAGCCTCGCCGAGCAGTTCAGCCTCACGGTGATGAAAACCGCCGCCTTTATGGATTTGCCAATGGACACCTGTTGTATTGTCATCATAAATTTGCACACGGTACATTCCAAGGTTACGGTTCAACGGATTGGTAATACTCTCGGTATATACTAACGGGAGGGTGATCAGCGGCCCGCCATCCTCGTGCCAGCTTGTGATTCTGGGCAATTCCTGCAGCGGGTCGGTACTGCGGCATATGCCCAGCACAGGCGCTTCACCCTGGGGCACATCTTTGACGCCTACCTTGAGCAGATCATACAGCAGGCCTTTTTCTTTCCATATCGCCGAGGGGGTGGGCGGCAGCAAAGTTTCCACCGCCCCCGTCAGCGACTTCATCAGCTGCTCGGGCCGGGTCCCAAATGCCTGGTTTACCCTGCGGACCGTCCCGAATAAATTTGTCGCGACCGGAAAAGGGGTTCCTTTTACATGGGTAAAGAGCAATGCCGGCCCTTCTTCCCGTACCACACGCCGATGAATCTCCGCCAGTTCAAGATAAGGGTCCACCGGAGTATCAATCACAGCGAGATCCTTATCCTTTCTCAACTGCTCGATCCATTGACGCAAATTATCGTATCCCACTTTATTGTTCCTCCTCAAACCTGGCTGAGTGCCCAAAGTCTGATTGGCAGTCTTACTGAGAACTAACGATACAGGACAGACGAACATTTCCCCTGCATTTAGTTTGATTTATTCTTTCTGCTCAGCTGCCATACACGCACACTCATGTAGCACAAGACTCCGAACAGTCCAGCAATCAGCAAAATATGGGCCAGCGCAGCAAATATGTACAATTGTTCGTTATACAGCGTATGCACCACAGCCGCACCGCTGAGTACCTGCAGCAGACAGAGCACAACCGCGGCAACGCCCAGAGCCCTCAGCTCAGGCCATGCTCTGTGTTTCCAATAGGCTAAATGTCCAAGCAGTGCGATTAGAACAAACAGCAGTGCCGCCGCAACCCGGTGTACAAATACTATGCCTACACCACCAGACAGCTCGGGAATCCATTCCCCATTGCAGAGCGGCCAGCCGGAGCAGCCTCCCTGTGAATCCGTGTGGCTAACATAAGCTCCGATATAAACGACAATATATGAATATAACGCCGTAAACCACGTTAAGTTGCGGAACCCCCGGCTTACCCCTTGCCCGTAAGCCTCCTCTACGGCTCTAGATTCATGCTCGCGCTTCGTACCCAGCGCGAGCATGAGTGAGCTGGCGAAAGCTATTAAAGAGAAGCCCATATGCAGCGCCATCACCGCAGCTGACTGCGCTTGCATGACCGCAAGCGCTCCCATTCCACCCTGTACCACTACAAAAAAAAGTGTCAGCCCAGCATAAACAAGCAGTTCCTTCTGTCTGCGGGCATAACGCCAAAAAGCAAACATCGATATTAACGACACCAAACCCGCCAACCCACTGAACAAGCGGTGGGTGTACTCGATCATTGATCCCACGGTATAGGCTGGAATCAGCTTTCCGTGGCAGAGCGGCCAATCATGTCCGCACTCCAGTCCCGATCCCGTCTTCGTGACCACAGCGCCTCCAAGCAAGGCGAAAAACATTGTGAGGCAAGTGATATAGCTAAGCGTTTTCAATTGATTTGTCGTCAATAGGATCACCCGCAATTTTCATAGGAATGAACTGGATAATATAAGGGAAGAAAGATTAAAAAAACACCGCTTCTGCTCTATCAAGGCGAAAGCGGTGTGCAAACTTCATTACTTGTGAATACTCAGATAAACCTCAAGCGCCGTATTCAGAAAATTCTCAATTTCCTCACGGGATTTGCGCAGCTTATTAACGAATCTTACTAGCTCACGGCCGTCGGTGTAAGCGACAAAGCTGGGAATTCCAAGAATGTTCTGTTCCTGGCTGACATCGCCTACCGCATCGACATCTACTTCGACAAGCGTAAGACGTCCATCGTATTTCTGCTCTACTTCAGGCATAAAAGGATCAATAAACTTGCAATCGGAGCACCAATCCGCCTTGAATACAGCTACGCTCAAGCGCGGTGATTGAATCGCTACCTGAAATTCCGCAGGGGAAGAAATTTTATCCATGGATTATCCAATCCTTTCTTCATCATTGAGTCGGTTACCCTTTAAGTGAAGCAAAATGTGCTCAGGAAGTCAAATAAAATAGACGAAATAAGACATTAATCATAGCATTATTCGTTAGTACGAACACGTTCAGGCTGAAGCTTCATCAGTGGTTTGAGCAGCTTCTGCAAAGCACGCGGATAACTGGCAACCTCCTGGCGGCTTAGCACACCCAGCACAATCAGGAGTACAAGATAAATTACAACAACAGCTGCACCTACAACCAGACAGGTAATCAGGAAAGCAAGCCGTGCAGGCATCAGATGGGTCAGCATCACTCCCGCTTCGTTCAGGCCGTAGCCAATTCCGCCGGAAGCGAGAACCGCAACGGTGAATCCGCCCCAGCGTTTACCCATAATCTCAAAAGGAACAATGGTTTTGAGCATGCGCAGATTAAGATAAGTAATGATGAAGAAGCAAAGCGCCGTTGCTGCAATAATGCCGTATATCCCGAAGGCGCGGCTCAGCAGGAAGTTTGAACCTAACTTCACGAGAAGACCTGCCATCACATAATACATGGAAATTCGTGATTTCCCCATTCCCAGCAGAATGGAGTTGGTCGTCATCATTGTAATCTGAAAAATCGTACCAAGCGTCAGCATCGCAACAATCCCGCTGCCGTCAAGACTGCTGAAGATCAGTCCGTTCACAGAATAGGCTGATACAACGAGAGCAAGTACAATTGGTGTTCCCGTTAATATCGAAATGCGCATCGCGAGCGTCACCTGGCGTTTCAAGTGCTCTTCATCACGCCGGGCGTAGGCCGCTGAGATAATCGGAATCAGCGAGGTGCTTAGCGCAATGGACAACACAGGAGGTATTCCCGCGATACTCTGCGCCCGGCTGCCAAAAATCGCCAAAGCCTGGGTCGCTTCTGCCATACCGATTTGCCCACTAAGCAATGGCACAATGAAGGAAGTATCGATAAAGTTCACTACCGGAACCGTAATTGAAGATAACACAATGGGTATAGAAAGCTTAAAAATATCCTTGTAAATACCCAGCAGCGGCAATTTGGCTTCATTGGTTTTATAGAGGGCCACTTGCTCCTCACTGCGGCGCAGCTTTATTGCATAATACAACATGACGCCAAATGCGCCGATACTGCCGAGCACACTGCCGAATGACGCGCCGGCTGCCATCCATGTATTGCTGTATCCCTGGCGGAGCAAAATAAAAGCGAGCAGCACGGCCGTGGATACCCGGGCAATCTGCTCGACAATTTGCGAGATTCCTCCAGCCATCATATTGTTGCGTCCCTGGAAATAACCGCGCATCATCGCGATGCAGGGGAACAGCAGCAGTGCCGGTGCAATCGCCCGAATGGCCAGGGTGCTCTCTGGAACCTTGGTATGTTCCGCATAATAAGGAGCAGCTATGTACAAGATTGTACTCATCAGCACACCTACAATAGCGGCGAATATAAGTGCGGCCCGGTACACCTGCTGCGCTTCATGCGGCCGGTTCAGGGCATAACGCTCGGATACCATTTTACTTAGTGTGCTGGGGATTCCGGCTGTGGCCAGCGGCAGCAGCAGCAGGTAGACGTTGTTCGCCTGCGTGAACGAAGCGTTCCCGATATCATCGAATAAATGCTCCAGCGGCACCCGCTGGACAAGCCCGAGCACCCGGGCCACGAGCGCGGCAGCGGCTAGAATAAGCGTGCCTTTGACAAAAGATTCTTTCTTGGACAAACTGTTTCGCCTTCTTCGCTGTTAATTTATTACGATCCAGATAAAGAAAAGGACCACCATGGCAATTTGCAGTATGATTTTGACTACCGTACTGCTGAATAAGCCAAGCAATGCACCGAAGCTGACCTTGACCGCTTTGCCGGGATTTGAGCCAGCCATCAGTTCACCTACAAAGGCCCCGATAAACGGACCGAGGATCAGACCGATAGGCGTCAGAATCGGCCCCAGAATCAGACCGATGGTGCTGCCGATGACTGAGGCGCGCGAGCCACCAAATTTCTTGACTCCCCAAGCCCCGACAACGTAATCAGCCACAAACAAGATAATTACAATCAGCGTCTGGAACAACCAAAACCAGACTCCGAAAGGTTCGAAGCTGAAGAACCACCCGTATACAAAGAAGGCCAGATAAATCGCCAGCGCACCAGGTAGAATCGGGTATACAGCCCCGGCCAGTCCGACCGCGATTAAAGCAATAATCAGAATCCAACCCAGAATGGCCATTGGCTCATCTCCTTAAAGGTTTTGGTCGCACTTACTACAGGATATACTTTTGAATCACTTCAGCAATTCCATCGTCATTATTGGACGCTACCACAGCATCCGCCTCCTGCTTGACGGTCTCCTGGGCGTTGCCCATAGCAACCCCAAATCCGGCCTGCTGGATGGCAGCCAGATCGTTCAGACTATCGCCAACGGCAACAACCTGTGACATTTCGAGACCCAGCAGCTGGCAAACCTCGCGTATACCGGATGCCTTATTGACACCAAGCGGATTGATCTCCAGATTATGCGGCGATGAATTGGTAATTTCGAGACCGCCCATATCCTGAAGCCGCATCAGCAGCTTATGGCGGATCTCATCATCCTCTGTGGAATAACCAAACTTGAGCCATTCCCTGCTCAGAATCTCCCCATCCCAGTTGTTCCGGTTGTACACTTCATCCACCGAATACGCCCAGAACCAGATATCGTATTCCTGGGCAATGTCATACATCTGCTGCACCAGCACCGGGTCCATCAGCGAGCGGCGGTACAGCTCATACGGAGCCCGCCATACTTCACTACCATTCACCATAATCATCGGAGTCTTAAGTCCAAGCTGTTCAGCATAAGGCATGGCGCTTTTGGAGGCGCGGCCTGTGGAGAGACAGACGTGAACGCCTGCATCAACTGCCTTTTGAATCCATTCTACCGTTTTTGGGGTAATGATTTGTTCATCATTCAGTAAGGTTCCATCCATATCCAGTGCTAACAGGCGGTATTTGGCAGTCATTGCCACCCCTCCAATTTGTATGCTCATTTCAAGAGCTATTATTTGGTCACTCGACCCGGCAGCATAGCCGCGTCAGTTGTTCGTCGTTCCGTCTGTGCCGCTTGCCGAGTCTGAGCCCTCTGCATTGGCATCGGTTTTCAGACTTTTCTTCGGCACTCCATCCAATCCATACTCATAGTCGTACGCGTCAAATATTTTTCGTGCAACCGGAGCGGCACTGCTGGAGCCGAACCCGCCCTCCGGAATAACAACCGCTACAGCAAGCTTGGGATTCTCGCGCGGGGCATAGGCAATAAATACCCCGTTATCGCGCAATTCCCCTTTACCCAGCTGCTGTGAGGTTCCCGTTTTGCGGGCAAAGTCATAAGGGAAGTCATTAAACGCAGTAACATCACTGTTCATGCCCTTTTTGATTTCGTTCCAGTAGGATTTATCAAAGGTTGTAACTTCATCAAGTACCTCGCGTTTGAACTGTTTAACCACGTTACCCTTGGCATCGGTGATTTTGCTGACCAGCTGCGGCTTGATCCGTACTCCTTCATTCGCCAGTGTCGTTACGTATTGGGCGAGCTGCAGGACCGTATAGCGTCCTTGCTGTCCGAATGAAGCATAGACCAGCGCAGCCTGGGCACTGCCGGCAGCCTTGGTATCGGTATAGTTGATCTGTCCGAGATACTCATTGGGCAGTCCGCTTTTTGTAGATACACCGAGGCCGAATTCCTTCATATATTTATCCCAGATATTTATACCTTCACTATGATATTTCTCCCACAATTTCTTGCCAACCATGTCCACCATGAACGCATTGGAGGATTTCTCAATCGCTCTGGACGGGTCCATAGGGCCATACACGTGGCCGGAAGAATTTCGCACGGAGGATTTGTCATTTTTCCCGAAGTGGGCAATCCCTCTGTCTGTATAGATAGTCGAAGTAGTAAAGAAGCCTTCATTCAGTCCTACAAGCACACTCAGAGGCTTGATGGTTGAACCGAGCAGCACCGTGGAGCCGAACTCATGACCCGACATCCCGGAGGAATACGGTGTAATGGTTCCGTTCTGGTAGTTGCCCATTATTTTCTTCCATACCTCGGTGTCCATTTTCTCGGCAGTCCACACATTGGTGTCATAATCAGGCATGCTGGCCATCGCAACAATATTGCCGGTATCGACTTCCATAGCTACGGCATAGCCGGTCAATGCATTCGGGTGTGTCTTGCCTTGTACCGAATTCGAGTGCAGCCATCTGATTTGCTCTGTAATGGCCTGCTCGGTCTTGAGCTGAATGTTCTTGTTGATCGTCATCCAGACATCGTTACCCTTGACAGGGGGCACGACCGCCTCCACCTTCTCAGCCATATTCTGCGGACTCACCGAGATCACCTGATATCCGTTCTTGCCGCGCAGCTCCCGCTGATACTGCAGTTCCAGGCCATCGAATCCGACAAATTCATCGTCTTTATAAGTAAGGCCGGGGTCCGCATCCAACTGTTTCATCGCATTCTGAATATTCTTATAAATATTCAAGCTGTTGGACGACTTAAAGGGTTTGATATATCCGACAGTCTGTGCGGCTACAGATTCCTTGTCATAATGCCGGTTGCTTTCCTCCACAATCTCAAGTCCGGGATATTCGCTCTTGTGCTCCATAAAGTAGGCCACTTCCTGCGAAGTAAGACCAGCCTTGATGCGCCGCGCCATAAAACCCGAATATTTCCGGAAATACAAATCCAGGGAATCAATAATATCTTTTTCAGTCAGCTTCTCAGCATTCGGATCACCATAGGCGCTAAAGTCCTTAACCAGCTTGGCCGCAAGGGCATCTGATTGGGCCTGCGCCTCCGGCGTAAGCACGGTTTCTCCCGTCACCTTATCCGTAACCTTGGCTGTATATTCTTTAGTAAGTGTAATATAAAGCGACTGCACAGAAGTCGAGTAAGCGATGGGCTCCCCTCCCGCTGCACGAATGTTCCCTCTTATTGCGGCGAGCGGCACATTTTTGGTATCACGGCTTGTCTCCACCTCAGTCAGAGTTGGCCCTTCGACGAACTGTAAAACGGCAAGACGGACAATGATTACACAAAAGATAACAAATGTGCTAAAAAAGAATACATTGATCCGTAGGCCAAGCGAACTTTTGCTGTTGCTTTCCTCTGGGGGTGAGGCCTGCTTACGGAAAAAACTCACAGTTTTTCACTCCTCTACATCTAAAATAAACCTTTGTACCTGTGCTGACTCCATGTAAGGCCGAAAGTTCCTTACAGGCGCTTAGTCCAGTCACGATTCCCGGTCACAGGCATCAAAAATTGCACGTGCGGCCAGTGTGCGCACGAGAGTGTTCATATTATTCTTCAACATCGTTTCACATGCTGTATTGTATCATAGAATCAAGGCATTCCGCTTCCTTGCTCAGAGCATACTTTCTTTGACATGGGTTTTATCGAAATCCTTGGGATTAAACCAATCCCCGCTGACTGCCCAGGTGGAATCGAGTGGAATCCAGGCCTGCCGGTCTGTGATGTACACTTCATTCCAGGCATGGGGCCCGGATCCCCCTTGGCCGTCGTAGCCCTGACCGGTCACTACGCGCACTTGAAGCCCCTGGGAGCGGGCCATCACTGCATAAAGACGTGCATAATCAATACATACACCGATCCGGGTATCAAAGGTATCCTGCGGAGTCTGCTCCTTCCAAATCCGGTTCTGCTCATAATTCTCGGCTTTGGCATAATCATAAGAGATCCTGGAGCCGACCCAATCATACAGCAGTCTGGCCTTCTTCTCATCGTCGCCGGCTTGTCCCGCTATATCAGAGGCAGCACCCACGATGTCGGGTGAAATCTCATGGTCGAGCACTTCGTATTTCCGCCGGAGGATATCCGTCATCTCGGCGGCAACCGCCTTGGTCAGAACCGGCAACTTACTGCGCACATTCTCACCGGTAAGGGGTTCGAAGACCGCAGATGCGCTTTGCCGGTAGATCGGGGATGATTCCACATAACGGCTGAACGTGCTGTCCGGATTCAAGCCTACGCCGATGTACAAGGCAAAAACAAGCAACAGGGCGCGCACAAGGCCGGTAGCCAGACCGATGACAGCTCCGCTGAGACGGCTCACCTGCGTAATCTTCCTGTTTCCGGACCTGCCCGAAAGGCGCGGAAGGGAAATCGGAAGCAGCATAAACAGCAGTCCCAGCAGCAGGCGGATGAGACTGTAGGACAAGAGCAGCAGCAGCAAAAAACGCACAAGCGGCGAACCCGCCAGAACGGACACCGCCGTATAGTATAGCTGCTGCCACTGGCTTAATTGGATATTCGGAAGCTCAATTCCACCTGCCCAGGTCTGTACACGGGGCGAGAGGTAAAAGGCAGCCGGAATGGCCAGGGCCAACGCAGCTATGGCAAGCAGCCCGGTTCCGAGCAGCCCAAACAGCCCTCCCGCTGAGCGGCCAAACCCCCGGCTCCAGCCCTGCAGCAGCGAGAAGAGCACTATCAGCAGAAGGAGGATAGTGATGATATTGGCATCACTAATACTGTCCATCCAGCTGTTCAGCATAACCTCCCCTCCCTTTCTTTCGCATCAGCTTGTATTTTAATTCCCGGCCCCATTCTTCCGGGCTTCATCAATAAAGCTTTTGGTAGTATCGTTAACACTCCACTTCCCAAGACTGACTCCGCGGAAGGTCACTTCCACTTTATCCTCACCGGCTGCACCCTTCACTTCAAGATTGGGTGTTGTGATCGTAAACGTACCGTCACCGCCTGAAGTATATTTTGCTTCTTTCGCTTCTTTCAGCATAACTTCCTGCGCTTCGCTCTTCAGGGTGCTGACCGTTCCATCCGCCACCTTATTCACAGCGTCTCCAATCTGATCCATTGTAACCCCGCTGTAAATGAACAGACCCGCAACGATAACAATAACAATCGCCCATTTCAGAACCGTCTTGACCAGATTAACAACGGCAAACAGCAGTACAAGCGCAATAACGATAACTAGCCAATTTTCTCTGATAAACTGTGACCATACTTCCGGATCCATCAATTTCCCAACACCCCTATCAAAAATTTCGTTACACCAGGGAGCGAGTCCCCATTAATACTAATTATTATACATGAATGCCTCTTATAATTCATGATTACCCACCCGTTCAGGTGGAATCCCCCAATAAAATGGTATAAGCCCCCCTCGACTCACGTAAAGTACAAGTAGGCTTAACCATTCCCCATTAAAAAGCGCCACCCTGCGCCAGCGCAGAAACGGCCCTTTCGGAGGTGTATTCCGTGAAAACCGCACTGTGGCTGTATTTATTTCTTTTCCTGGCATTCTTTGATCTGCATGCCCAGTACCCCATTCTTACCCCCTTTGCTATCTCACTGGGGGCGGGACCAGCCTTCATCGGCTGGATGATGGGCATGTATTCCCTGACCCATCTTCCCGGCAACCTTCTGGCCGGGGTACTGGTTGACCGCAACGGCAGCCGCCGCTACATCGTCTTCAGCCTGACGGTTGCAGGCGCCATCCTGCTGCTCCAGGCCCACGCTCAGCTTCCCTGGCATCTGCTGCTGCTTCGGGCGGCCAGCGGCTTCGCCCTGGCATTTCTGTCCCCGGCCTGCATGACCCTGCTGGCTTCCCTCTCGTCAGATCCCATCACGCAGGGCAAGTATATGTCCGGCCATGGCATCATCCATACGCTGGCCTCGGTCGTATCGCCAGCTGCCGGAGCCTTTATCGTCCACCAGGCCGGGTATTCCGGCACCTTCAGCACCTTGGGCTGGCTGCTGATTGCCACTGGTGTGATGGCCTTCTTCAGTGTACCTAAGTTCTCCGGCAGTATGGCAGCTGCCAAACCATCACAGCCGCTGCAAGAGCACCAGGTTGCATCCGAAAAACCGCATTCATCCGTTACCAAGCGATATTATCTGCTGCCCTTTTTCGTCTCCTGCTCGCAGGGGGTACTGTTCTTTGAGCTTCCTTTGTCACAGGGGAGCAACGGGATCGTATCCACCGGGATTCTGCTTTCGCTTCTCAGCCTGGGGGCACTCTTGACGCTCAGCCTGTTTTTCCTGAACCGGCTCTCTCCGGTTGCTAGAATTGCTGTGGCACTGCTCGGGATGGCGCTGTGTTTCTTCGTACTTGCAGCATTCACCAGCATTCCCGCAGGTGTCGTCCTCTTCCTGCTGGGAGCAGCTAAAGGTGTACTGTTTCCGGCGATGGCTTCGCTGTTCATCAGTCTCGGGGCAGGCGGCCATCTGGGCCGCACCTTCTCGCTGCAATCCATTGCGATGTCTCTCGGCGCTTTTGCCGGACCGGTGGCTGCAGGACAGTTAAGGGACTTCGTTTCTCCTTATTTCATTGCATTTGTCTTGCTCATGACCGCACTTCTGCTGTTACCTCCAAGAGATACCGGAAAAAGCGCGGCCTACCGTGCGGACTTGAACAGCCATGCCGCTTGAGCCGGCAACAAAGGAGCTGCAATTCCCCGCATTTATCTATTGAAGATAATGATCAGTCCGCAGAATTAAATCTGCCAGTCAACCCCGCAGTCACCCGGCCTCTCCTTGAGCCGGGTGATTGTTGCTTTTTACGACATTTCCCGGGGAATGAACACATTTTGTCCCTCAGCTGTTAAAAATGACGAAGCTTAGGTAATATACTTAATAAGCATATGACCGTGTTCATTAACATGCTTAAGATCACAAATTCCGTCATTACCACTTATTATCCGGGGGGCGACAGATTATGTCCATTACCATCATTGTCGAAGGCAAAAACGACCGCAGCAGATTGCGGCGACTGCTGGCGCCGGAGGTCGACATCCTATGCACCTTCGGTACGTTGAATACACTCAAGCTGGAATCGCTGCGGCGTAAAATCGGAGACGGAGAAGTTTATCTATATATGGACAACGACAGCTCGGGTAAGAAAATCCGCGGAATTCTGCGCGATGCTTTTCCAGACGCGGTCCATATTTATACCCGGAAAGGCTATGCAGGGGTAGAAGGAACTCCCGATGAATACAATCTCACCCAGCTTGAAAAAGCGGGGTTGGAGGAGTACATCATCTATCCGCAGCCGCTGCCATTCCCGTTTCTGGAACCATAGCGGCAGCAAAAAAACGCCTTGTTCACCCTTCGCATGTAACCGGAGGATGAAGCAAGGCGTTTTTAAGTTCAATGCATTTTAATTGGGTGCCAGCTTCTTCAAAGCACCGGCAAGGAATTCAGGTGTCACATTTTCTGTATCTCCCGCATCATATAGTCCGCGCAACCGGTTCTCCGGGTCTACAAGACCTATAAGATTAGCGTGGGCAAAGTTATCCTTGTCATTTCCATAAATAAGCACTTTAAACGAATCGGCAGCCAACTGCCGCACCTGCTCCTGATCTCCGCGCAGAAAATACCAACCGTTATAATCGGCGTGGAAACGGTCTGCGAACGTCTTGATGGCCTCGCGTGTATCATTCTTGGGATCAAATGAGATGGAGACAAATTCCACATCCTTGCCGAAGCTGCCGTCCTTGACCAGCAAATCCTGGGTCTGTGACAGCATATAGGTAGTGATGGGGCATACATCCGGACATTCCGTAAAGAAGAAATAAACCAACCGTGCTTTCCCTTGCGTATCCGCAAGTGTTACTTGCTTGCCATCCACATTTTCAAGAGAGAAGTCCTGTACCTCCCCGATGACCGGCAGCTGCTTTTCCCCTAAATCCAAGGATTGAATCACTAAGTAAAGGGCCATTCCCAAAGCCAGGGCCAACAGCAGCCAGGTCCATTTGTAACGTTTCAAGGTATGCACAGGTGTACTCTCCCCCTCTTAAACGTGAGTCGTATTCAGCACAAGCACGATCAGACTGACAGTCAGGTAATTAATGGAGAAGAAGAAGTTCTTCTTCGCCCAGGCATCGTCATCCTTTGCTTTGAAGCCCGTCAATGTCAAGTACAGCCAGGCAACGGACAACGCGGCAGAAATAACAAGGTAGAATATCCCTGCATAATCATAAACGTACATCAGAACCGGAATCGGCAGCAGCAATGCCACATAGGGAATCATCTGGAATTTGGTGCGGCGTGTTCCCTTAACGACTGGAAGCAGCGGAAATCCCGCAGCTCTGTACTCTTCCTTCCGGCGGATGCCCAGAGCCCAGAAATGGGGCGGCTGCCACAGAAACAGCATTGCGAACAGCAGCCAGGCACCGAGATCCACATTACCTGTAACTGCAACATATCCGATAACCGGAGGCATGGCTCCGGAGATTGCACCTACAGATGTACTCCAAGTAGATGTTCTTTTCAGCCAAAGGGTGTAAACTACTACGTAAACGAACATGCCGAGTATGCCGAACAGCCCGCTGAGCACACCGGAGAATGCAAACAGCACAGCAAGACCGGCAATGCCAAGCCCGATGGCATAGAGCAGAACCGTATTCGGCTTGAGTCGGCCCGTAGGCAGTCCGCGTTCACGGGTTCGTTCCATCTTCATATCCAGGTCGCGGTCAAAATAATTATTAAATACACAGGCCGAAGCCATGACTAGCATTGTACCGAGCAAGGTCAGAATTAATCGGCCGTATTGCACGTCCCAGCCCGAAGCCACCCAGTATCCTGCAAAAGCAGCGATAAGATTGGAGCGGATAATGCCGGGTTTCGTCACTGTAATAAAGTCACGCCAGCTTGCACCTTCCTTGGGTGATTTGGCAGACATGGCTGCGGAATCGGAAGAAGCTTGATATCTCAATTGATTGTCCACGTTTGGTGTTCCTCCTTCTAAGGGACTTCTAACGTTCCGCCGGAGTCAAGAACCGTTTTATCGTTCTTAATTAAGAATTTTTACCACTCCGCTGTTAACTTTATCATATCAAACCGGGAAAGACTTTGACAATCATTGACCAAGATGTTCATCAATTTGACAATTACGTGAAAATATTTATTTCCTCCTCCCTAAATAACTGGACGCAAAATTGGGTAGTTATTAATAGAGAACTTCCGTACAAAGGAGATCTGACCAATGGATACTGCTACACATTTTGTTATGGGCCTGGGACTGGCCGGCCTTTCCTTCGTTGATCCCGCCGTCGCCTCCCATGGAACACTGGCCGGGGCTGTCATGGTAGCCACTGTACTGGCCTCGCAAGCACCGGATGCCGATACTGCGTTGCGTCTCAAGGACAATGCGCTTTATATCCGCAATCACCGGGGAATCACCCATTCCCTGCCATTCCTGCTGCTGTGGCCGGCTTTGATCACACTGGTGATCGGACCGCTATTCGGATTTACCGATGTACCTTCTCTTAGCCATATTGCTCTGTGGAGCTTCATCGGCGTAGCCGTTCATGTATTCTCCGATTTGTTCAACACGTATGGGACACAGGCCGCGCGTCCCTTCACAGAGAAATGGATTGCCTGGAATATTATCCACATCTTTGATCCGTTTATATTCGGCAGCCATGTAGCGGCAATTATTCTCTGGATCAGCGGGATGATTCCACCGGCACCTTTATTTATCACCCTGTATGCCAGTATCGTGATTTATTATATTTGGCGGACCCTCGTGCATGCCCGGATTACGCGCAATATCAAGAACAAAGATATGCATCATAATGCCGGCGACCGTTATTATGTCATCCCCACGATCTCGCCATCACGCTGGAATGTGGTCAAAGCCAAACCGGACGGCAGCTATAACGTCGGATTGCTGAGCGGCGGGCGGCTGGAATGGTTCAAACATGCGGTGTGCTCCACCCACCCCGCTGTAGAACATTCCAAATCCCATCCGGACATTCAGGCATTTCTTTATTTCACCTCATATGCTGTAGCCGAGGTCGAGGAATTGCCCTCCGGTTATATTGTACGCTGGGGCGATGTGCGTTATTTACACCGCAAGCAATTCCCTTTCGTAGCGGTGCTTGTAATGGATAACCAATATCATCCGCTCAACACTTATGTAGGCTGGCTCAGCAGCGAGAAACTGGATGAACGGTTCGCCATTGATCCGGGCTCCGTAAAGCTGTAGTCAATAGCAGAAGGCGTCCGGTTTCCGGACGCCTTCTTTGCTCTGCCATGAATTACCGCTCTTGACGCCTGTCGCAACATAAGGCACAATCACCATAAAGCGTTTTCAATGAATTTTAGATGTTTATTAAGCATCATTTATTACTGCATATTATATAGTTCCTTATATTACAAAAAAACTCCGCAGCACATAAGCGCTGCGGGATCATTCACTTACTATTATTAGAAAGGAAGGCTGGCAATTATGGGTAAAGGTCTGTCGCTTTGGTTCGCATGTTCTTCGATTCTAATGCTAACAGCTGCTTCTATCTCCATCAGCTTTAATATCTGGCTTGCGCTCCTGCTTGGCGTTCTCTGTGTCCTGAACATCGGCTGGGGGTTTATTCTCAAAGCCAGACTGAGACGCAAAGCGGAGGCAAGGCAGGCCTCTTAACGTAACGGGAGGAAGCCCATCCGTTCCTTAACGGCGGCAAGGTTCTGCGCCGCCACGATGCGGGCGCGTTCCGCACCTTCGGCAAGAATATCACCAAGCGTGCCGGAGCTGCGGATTTCATAATATTTCTGCTGAAGCGGCTCTAGCGCAGCCACCAGCACTTCACCAAGATCCTTTTTGAACCCTCCATACATTTGGCCTTCATAACGGTCGGCAATCTGCTGCAGGCTCATTCCCGAGCACTCGGCATAAATGCTCATCAGATTGCTGATTTCAGGCTTGTTTGCGGGATCATACACCACTTCACGGCCGGAGTCCGTCGTAGCACGGCTGATTTTTTTGCGGATCACATCCGGCGGATCAAGCAGTGCGATATAGCTGCCCGCGTTTGGATTGCTTTTGCTCATTTTTTTGCTGGCGTCGTCCAGCGACATAATGCGTGCGCCCACTTCAGGAATATACGGCTCCGGAACCGTGAAGAATTCCCCAAACCGGTGATTGAAACGTCCGGCCAGATCTCTCGTCAATTCCAAATGCTGCTTCTGATCCTCACCAACAGGTACGAGGTCGGCATTGTAAATGAGGATATCGGCAGCCATCAGCGATGGATAGACGAACAGGCCTGAGCCTACAGAATCCTTCCCGGAAGACTTATCCTTGAACTGGGTCATCCGCTCCAGCTCACCCATTGCAGTCAGCGTAGTCATGATCCAGCCCAGCTCGGCATGCTGTGGTACATGGGACTGCATATAGACATTTGAGATTGCCGGATCAATGCCTGCAGCAAGATAAAGTGCCGCTACCGATTCTGAATTTTCCCGCAGTGCGGCAGGATCCTGAGTAACAGTAATGGCATGAAGATCCACTACCATGAAAAAGCATTCATATTCTTTTTGCAGTTTTACGAAATTTTTGATCGCTCCGATATAGTTCCCGAGTGTCAGTGAACCACTGGGCTGAATGCCCGACAATACTTTTTTAGCCATCGAATTTCCCTCCATAAAATGTAATTTCCACTTTCGAAGAACACAAAAAGGCCCCACATCCGCAAGGGACGTGAGACCGTGGTACCACCCTTATTCGCTGCTCGAGGGTTCCATAGAGGACATCAGCAAACAGCCTTTGCTTCCGGTAACGGGGAAGTGCCGGCCGGTCTACTGAGGCTCTCCAGCCCGTTCAAGCGCGGCGCTCAAGGGTCCATTCATACGGAAGTGTCCCGCCGGTTCACATCAGCCACCGGCTTTCTGAAGGTGCAGTTCCCGCCTACTTGTCCCTGTCATCGCATTGTCATCGTTCATTAATGCATTCATCATAGAGCGATACTGAGAAGATGTCAAATCCGTTAACCACAAAAACATAAATCTGTTATGATAAGGTTATTCGCATTCTTTCAGATTAAGTTAAAGGAGCATATCTCTCATGAAACAGGTGACCAAAGGGCAGTGGGGCGGCTATGATACCTATATTTTGCATAGCTGCGAACTTGAACTCACGCTTTTGCCGCGACTGGGAAACAACATTATCTCCTTGTGGGACCGTAAGGAGAATCGGGAAATCCTGCGCCGGCCTGATGAAAGCGACATATCTTTTTATCTGCAGAAGCCTTACCATTTCGGTATTCCGCTCTTAGTTCCACCCGGACGAATCCGCAAGGGTCAATTTCAATTTGAGGGCACAAGCTACCAGTTTGATCAGAATACGGCCGGGGACAATCATATTCATGGACTGCACCGGACGCAGAGCTGGTGTGTCAGCGATATTGAAGAGGACGAAGAAGGCTGTGCGGTGACGACGGAATTCAATACCGGCGACGACGCTAACTGGATGAGGCAATTTCCTGTTCCTCTGAGATTCGAAATGACGTTCCGGCTTCAGGATGCCCGCGTTCAGCAAACGCTCAAGGTCACTCACTTAGGAGACACAGTCATTCCATTCGGGATTGGCTATCACACATGGTTCATGATTGACAGTGAACCCGGCCGCTGGAAACTGAATTTACCCGTAGAAAGCATTTATGAACTGAACAACGAGCTCCTGCCCAGCGGCAGCCTGCTGCCACTTGGTGATTTGGAATCCTTGAACCAAGGTATGAATCTTCAAGGTACTAATTTGGATACTGTGCTAAGGATCGGAAAAGAGCAGCCCGCAGAAGCCTTGCTGCTCCGCGATGACGGATATGGGCTTCGCTATACTGCAGACAAAGATTACTTCCGTCATTGGGTGGTATATACGAAAGGGCCTGCAGAGCAGTTTCTGTGCATCGAACCCTACACATGGCTGCCGGATGCTCCGAATATTCCAAAGAACCCTTCCTTTACAGGACTCATTACCTTGCAGCCCGGCCAGACACTTGCGCTTTCCAGCATGCTCGAAATACTCTATCCTTAACTTCTTAATTTCATATAATTACCATCCTTAAATTCTTTCGAAATCGTGCATGAATTCATCTCCTCGCGCTCATACTATCTTCACAACGGGCGAAGGAGGTGACACACATGGGTCAAGCAGGTCAACAAGGTCGTAGCAGCCGTAGTAATAACCTGGTCGTGCCTCAAGCGAATGCAGCGCTGCAGCAGTTGAAATATGAAGCAGCACAAGAGCTTGGAGTAACGATTCCACAAGACGGTTATTATGGTAACTACACTTCCCGCGAAACCGGTTCTTTGGGAGGATACATCACCAAACGTCTGGTACAACTGGCAGAGCAACAACTGTCCGGTCGTTCGTAGTCGCCTTATTATTAAGTGATTTATCCGGTAGGGCTAACGCCTGAAACGGAGTAGCTTCTCAGCCCGCCTGCGCTTCTCGTCGAAGCGCAGGCGGGCTTTTAGCTTGTGTAGCTATGTATAATTTCAGCCGTAATTTTGATCTGAATTATCAGCAGAATTACGGGGATAGCGGATCATCAGGTTGGCCATATTGTAATTGGACTCCAGGATCGCATCTACAACCACCATTCCCTGGCGGACGGCGAACTCATAGCTGATCTCACCATGCGTCCAGCGCCGTTTGTATTTCAGACTCTCCAGCGCCATAAGCCGGAAGGAGGATAACTGGCCTGAGTTCAGCCCCTCCTGCTCTTCCTTAAATACACCACTTCGTCCAGACAGCGGATTATGGCGGATCCCAAACTTACCGATGACATTATTTCTGATTTGCACAAAAACCGTGCCGGAAGACAGTCCAGACAATTCCTCTTGCAGTTCCTTGAATACCAAATCCATCTGTCTTGCCAGCGATAGCTCTTCTGTCCTGAGCATATTGTACCTCCTAAAAGTTTAGTGAGCATTGCTTCTTGAAGTTCTATTCTTCGTACAAAACTTGCTTCGTAAGCTTCCGCTTCGTTTTGTGAGAGCACTGCTTCTTGAATATTCTTCGTACAAACTGCCTTCGTATTTCTTTCCTAGCAGGCCTTATATAAGGCTTTAGGCTCATTATAGGGCAGTACTTTACAAGGTACAACATTATTCAACATAATTGGGTTAAAATCCCTATATGTGCGCAATATTTATTAAAAATCCAATAAATTCCACTATAAACCGATCGCTTTCGACACTGTACAGCGCAAAAAAAAGCCCCGATAAAGGGGCTTTTGCGTATTCACACCAATTCTGAGCGAATCGATTTCCATTCGACAAAAAATTCTCGTCTTAGTTCTGTCATATTCTCGGTCGATTAGTTTGTCATTGCAAGAAATTCGTTGATATCCGCTACAATCAGATCTACGGCTCCCTGCCAGAAATCCGGCTCTGCAAGGTCTACTCCAAGATGTTTGGAGACCAGATCCTCCAGTGTCATTACCCCTGTATCCCGCAGCAAATTATCATATTTGTCAGCGAATGAAGCCCCTTGCTCCAGCGCAAGCCGGTACAATCCCGTGCTGAACATATATCCTACGGTGTAAGGGAAATTGTAGAACGGCACATCTGTAATGTAGAAATGCAGCTTAGAGGCCCAGAAATGCGGGTGATACTCTGACAACACACCGCAGAAGGCTTCCTTCTGAGCTTCCTCCATCAGTGCCGACAACTCTTCCGCGTTCACAAGACCTTCCTTGCGTTTTTCGTAAAAGCGGGTTTCGAACAAGAAGCGGGCGTGGATGTTCATAAAAAAGGCAACGCTATTCTGAATTTTCGCCTCAAGCAGCGCCAGCTTCTCCTCCGGATCAGCAGCTGCCTTCACCTGTGCATCGGATACAATGACTTCTGCGAAGGTAGAGGCGGTCTCTGCTACATTCATCGCGTAATTCTGGTTGAACAGCGGCTGGTCATCCAGCAGGAAAGAGTGGTAGGCGTGTCCAAGCTCATGCGCCAATGTCGACACATTGGAAGGCGTGCCGCTGTATGTCATAAATATGCGGGATTCCTTGCTCTCCGGGAAGGAGACGCAGAATCCGCCGGGACGTTTGGCCGGACGATCTTCGACCTCGATCCAGTTATTGTCGAAGGCATGCTCAGCGAAATCCGCCAGCTTCGGACTAAATTTGCGGAATTGCGTAACAATGTCTTTTGCTGCCTGATCATAAGGGATTTTGCCGGAGGATTTACCGACAGGCGCTTCTACATCCACCCAGGCGAGTGCGTCCATACCCAGCAGTTTGGCTTTGCGCTGGAGGTAGGAGACAAGCGCCGGTTTGCTCTTGGTAATGACGTCCCACATCACGTCCAATGTTGTGTGCGACATGCGGTTGATGTCAAGCGGCTCCTTCAGCACATCCTCCCAGCCCCGGCCTTTGTACAACTTCAGCCGGAATCCTGCCAGATGATTTAGGGTATCCGCGCAATAATCCGCGGCTCCGCCCCAGGCTTCCTCCCATTTGCGGAACATGGCCTTCCGTACTTTCGGATCTTCATCATCCAGCTTATTGAAGGCCTGTCCGGCAGACAACTGTTTGGTTCCTTCCTCATCCTCATACGGGATTTGAATGGAGCCGACAATCGTTTCGTAATGCTCGCTCCAGCCATGATATCCGTCAACGGCGAGCTCAAGCGCCAGACTTTCCAGCTCCGGGCTCATCTTCTCGCGGGCTAAGTCACGGCTTTCGCTTAGTACGAAAGCAAGCGGAGCAATTTCCGGCCGGGCCATCCACTCCGTCCATACCGCATCCGACGTTTGACGCAGCACATTGTCAAATTGCGAACTGATGCCTTCGAAGCCGGCGCGCAAACCGGTCACTTTGGAGGATAACCGGACAGCACCCTTGTCCTGCTGATTCTGGGCACCCAGGCAGCCGGCAAATTCCGACGCCTGGATCAGACGTCCGGAGCAGCTCTGCAGCAATTCGATCACAGAATCCAGGGATTTGGTGGATTCGGAATCAGCCGGGGAGACGGAAGCGGCAACCTGCTGCCGCAAGGTCTCAATATCCGCTTCAAGCTGCTTCAAGAATTCTTCAAACTGGGGAGAGGATGAACCGCCCGGAAAAATAGACTCCAGCTCCCATGTCAGTGATAATGGTTGTTTCATGTCTTCCCACCATTCCTTTGCTCTGAATTGGTTTTCTTTGTATTTGGCTTGAAGCCATGGTAAAGTGAATTACGATAACCCCAAGCCTCTGCTTTCGAGGCCAAATAATCATATTTATTCTAATGGGTACCGCCATATGCTTCTGAGGCAGCTTTGTACGAAATGACTCTAAGCAGCTATGCTCATTAAACTTTTAGGAGGGCATCAACATGAAGCCACTGCAAATTTCACCGGAAACGGCTATCACTTTATCCAAACAGCTCGGCGTTCCCCTGGAACACTTGATGCATATGCCTCAACATATCCTGCTGCAAAAGATCGCTGAATTATCGAAGCAGCAAAGCGCTGAGACCGATGGTAAAGCTGCAGAGACGCCGCCAGCTGAGAAGGAAGAGCAATGATCCCTTTCAGCCATACCTGGCCTTATGACATTATTCTTGGAGATCTGTACGTGCAGTACTGCCCGTTCTGCAACTCGGAGAACGTGCTTCTCCCCATGAAACCTAAGGAACTGCAAATCGTGCGCGACGGCAAAAAGAAACTGCTTGTCTTTCCATGCTGCAGCACTAGCCCGACAGTCATCGACAACGATGGGGACTATCTGCTGTTTGACCGTGCGGTCCGCTGACCGCCTATGGTCTCCAATTCCCACAATCAGGCACACCTGCATAGCGCAAAAGCGAGTTTGTCGCTTTTGCGCTTTTTGCCGTTCATGGAGCTGCGCAAAAGCATCAGATTCCTGCAGACAATGTGTCCGGGTCAATATCTTCTCCACGCATTTGTTCGCGCAGCAGGGCCCACTGCTCGCGCGCAGCCCGGATCATCGCGGCATCGGTGATTCTCTGGTCGTTGATCAGACGTGAGAACCATTTCACCGCACTGTGGAACTCCCCAATACGGCGGTTCAGCTCGCCGATCAGATACATCAGCCGGGCGTCATTTCCACCCATCCCGTCATTCTCAAACACCTTTACATATTCATCCAGCGAATAACGCAAAAAGCGCTGCTCCTGCGCAGAATCCCCCTGGTAGCGGTACATCCAGGCAATATGATGCAGGAGGCTAGCGATAATCCGGTCTTTATCCTTGATGCTTTGAGCGCAAATCAATGCAAGCTTGTACGATTCAAGTGCGAGCTCCCAGCTGCGCTTCTCCCCGAAATCCCGGGTCTTCCAGCGGGTCCCCACCTGCTCATTAAAAGCTTTGCGCTGCCAGTCGACCAGCTTGTCGGCAGAGTTCTCTGTAGAGGCAAAGCCGCATTTCGGACAGACACGCACAACATAATAATCCGGATTTTCCTCCTTGTAATAGGAGCAGAAATCCGCATCCCGGCGTATTGCTCTTTTGAGGCTCGGACGTACCCGTGAGGTTGAGAATTCCTCTTCACAGTTGCAGCATATAACTTTAATCGAGTACAAAGGTATTAATTCTGGCAAATGCCCTCATCCTTTCGCGATCAACTGCTCCTTACTCCTGGGGCATGTTAACAAAATGGTGTGCAGGTCCTGCAAGCCGGCTGAGCACAAATGAACGCAGCGGTTCCTGAACACCGGTATCCTCCAGTGCTTCCTTCATACACCTAAGCCACTGCTCGGCATGTGCCGGCGTGATAGGAATATGCATATGCCTTGCTCTCATCATCGGATGGCCATGGAGCTCGGAATATAGCGCCGGTCCGCCGAAAAACTGACTGAGGAATTGATATTGCTTCTCCAGGACAGGAGTAATATCAGCAGGGAATAACGGGCTCAGCTGCGGATGAAGCTGCACCTTTGCATAGAATACTTCAACCAGACGGTGAAGCCCCTCTGCGCCCCCCAGATTGTCGAATAAGCTGTCATTTGGATTCATTGGAGGTTACCAGCTTTCTTTCATTTTAATTGAAGCGTCTGTTTTATTATACCAAAAAAAGCATTGCACCGTTAAACAATGACTTTAGGCTTATGTCATCCTGTAGAACGCAAAAAAAAGACGCTAAACCCGGTGTTTAGCGTCACATCATATTTAATAGGTCCGAAATTCCTCATCACCAGGAGGGACGAGAGAGATCCGGATAACATATACAAAAGCACAAACGAGAACTCCGGCAACTACGCTCATCACCATCACTCCATCCCTAATTATTACTCTAAAAGGTGTGCATTGATTAATTTAATAATATCATAATTCAAGCAAAAATGCATCGCGTCTTGTAACCGCTTTCCGCATTTTTTTGTGCTGTTTGTCCTCCTTTTGGCATACATCTAACCATAGAACTTGGAGGCGTTGACTATGCTCTTGAAGAAGATTTCCGGCCCCCTGCTAGGTCTCATCTTTGCCGGCTGCATCCTGCTGATGCTGGCTCATCCGGCAAGCGCTCTGGCTGCAGCGTTGCGCGGGCTGGCCATCTGGTGGGACGTGCTGTTCCCCTCTTTGTTTCCGTTCTTTGTCATTTCCGAAATCATGCTCGGCCTCGGCATAGTTCATCTCTTCGGTGCGCTGCTGGACCCTTTGATGCGTCCGATGTTCAATATTCCCGGCAGCGGCGGATTTGTGGCGGCCATGGGATATGTATCAGGATATCCAGTTGGTGCCAAATTAACCGCAAAGCTGCGGGAACAGGGCCTGGTCAACCGGGTGGAAGGGGAGCGCCTCGTTGCGTTCACCACCTCCTCCGATCCTATTTTTCTGCTGGGTGCCGTATCGGTCGGTTTTTTTCATGATGCTTCTTTAGGACTAGTCCTGGCGCTTGCCCATTACGGAGGGGGCTTGATCGTAGGCCTGCTGATGTCCTTCCATGGACGGAAAGAACATACATTGTCCGCTAAAAATCAGACTCCCCCTAGTGGACAAAACTCCAGGCGGCTGCGCATGGCACTGAGCTCCATGGCCGAAGCCCGGCGCAGGGACGGGCGGAGCTTCGGCGAGCTGCTTATGGGTGCTGTGCAATCCTCACTGCTGCTTATTATTGTCGTAGGAGGGCTGGTTGTATTCTTCACCGTGCTGATGGAGCTGCTGGCCCGCGCCGGAATCATGTCGACACTGTTCGGACTGACAGACCGTATTCTCTCTCTGGCAGGGTTCCCGCCTGAATTGTCGGCGGCTCTGGTCAGCGGCCTGTTCGAGGTTACCCTGGGCGCCCGTTCAGCCGGTGAGGCGACGGCTTCAATTCCGCTGCATTTCAAAGCAGCTGCAGCTGCTTTTATTCTCTCCTGGGGCGGATTATCCGTACATGCCCAGGTCGCAAGCATCCTGAATGGCACAGGACTGCGTTATCTCCCCTTCATGCTTGCCAGACTGGTTCACGCCTTTCTGTCAGCGGGCTTGCTGCTGCTGCTCTGGAAGCCCGTCATAAGCTCCGGGTTGTCAGAGCATTGGAATTCACTGCCTGCCGCTTCCGGGCTTGCTGCTCCCGCCTCTGCTTTCGTCTCCAGTCTAAGCCTGCTTGGCCTGCTGCTGGGTGGGGCTTTGCTGCTGTCGCTGCTTATAATGCTATCCGGCATAGCAGCGCGCACATGGCGGCGGCATTAATCCTGAAAGGATACTGAACAATATACGCAAGAAGGACAGTCTTTTCATCGCTCTAATATTGTGTTCCGGGTCAAGATTGATTATGATCGGTGTATGACTGAATCATACAAAGGAGCCTGTACATCTTGAGATATTATGTTCTGGACCGCGGAGACGAATTGTCCATTAAACTTGCGGAGCAATTTCACAAGCTGGCGGCGGAGCGGAACCTGGAGCTGGATGCCGAATCTCCTGAAATCGTCATTTCCATTGGCGGTGACGGAACTATGCTGCACGCTTTTCATACTTTTATCGATCAGATTCCCAATTTGGCTTTTGTAGGTGTGCATACCGGACATTTGGGCTTCTATGCGGATTGGCAAGCGGAAGAGCTTCCGACACTGATCGACTATATGTGCGGAGTGGGTGACTCCATGCCACATAAACCGCGTATCGTGCAGTATCCGCTGCTAGAACTGGAAATTCATAAAAAATCAGGTTCCACCTCGCATATTGCCCTGAATGAGTTCACCCTTAAAGGTGTTGACGGAACGGTGGTCATCCAGGTTGACATTAATGACGTTACCTTCGAGATGTTCCGCGGCGATGGCTTATGCCTCTCCACGCCATCAGGCAGCACCGCCTACAACAAAAGTCTTGGAGGTGCTATGGTACATCCGTCGATTGAAGCGCTGCAAATTGCCGAAATTGCATCGATCAACAATCGTGTGTTCCGTACGATGGGTTCGCCGTTGCTGCTGCCCAAGCATCATCACTGCGACATCTTTTCCCGCAAAGACCAGCGCCTGCTGCTGACGATTGACCATAACAATATTCCAGTGGATGACCTGGTCTCCGTCCGTTGCCAGGTATCCGACAAAAAAATCAGCTTTGCCAGATACCGCCCGTTTCCTTTCTGGAACCGTGTCCGTGAAGCCTTTCTGGTCTAGGGAGCTGGTCCTAACTTCAGAGGTGGGAAAGCCGGGAATGCAACGACATTCCCGGCTCTTTTATGCTTGGGGGCGTTTAACAAACTCCTCTATTACAGCTAACACAAGTTGATAGACAGGGAGAATTTCCATTGGTATAATGAACCTATTTTACATAGTTATGTTTATTTTAAAGGAGAGAATAACCGTTGAAAAAATTAATATCTTTATTAGGCACCAGCCTGTTGGCACTTGTGCTGGCAGTCCCCGCTTTTGCTGCAGAACAACCGATTAAGGTCTATATTAACGGCAGCAATGTTTCATTCACTGCGGGTACTCCTTACCTTAAGAATAATACTGTACTCGTTCCTTTCCGTGTCATCTTCGAAAAGCTTGGACTTCAGGTGCTCTATAATGCCCAGACGGGAACCATCAACGGCACCAGCTCCTCGCTTAAGCTCAGCCTCAAAATCGGCAGCAACCGGGCTACCCTGAACGGAACCGTCAAAAAAATGAGTACAGCGCCCCTCTCCATCGGCGGCACTACTTATATTCCTTTGCGTTTCATTGCTGAAGCTACCGGCGGCACAGCCGTCTGGGACTCTGGCAGCAGAAGCGTCAAGATCAAAGCCGCTGTGTCCACTGTCACCGACGAGAAGGATATTACGGCCTTAATTCATTTGGCCAATCAATATTATAATACTGAACAAGCCAGTCGCTTTTATTCGCTTGTGGATGCAGGTGAGGACGTTACGGGAATGGTAGCCGATATGGATTCATCCTTTGAGCTGTATGATGTCAAGAATACAATAGAAAGCCTCAAGGTGCTGCAAATCCAGGGAAATGAAGCGACTGCCGTCACGGTTGAGAAAGCTGTTCGAACCGGCGGCGTTTATATTCCTGACGAGAACATTGAATATTTGTATGAGCTCGTCCGTAAGGACGGGAAATGGAAGATCGCCTCGATGGAGGTGCAAGACAGAACGGTGCTCCTGACCCGTGAACAGGGAATGACAGCAGCAGTGCTGCCGCAAGCTACAGCAACAACCATCAAAGATAAACTCAGCAAGTATTATCAATATATGAGCGCTGAGAATACGGATGCTATCTCCGCCCTGATGACCTCATACGGGGAGGAGTACGATGCGGCAACAAAGTCGGATATGCAGGACTATTTTGATACCTATGATCACCGCTATACACTGGATAACTCGAATATCTTCTATTATTCTAACGAAGAAGCCGCTGTGTATGCGGAAACCACCATTAAGGATGCCGATAGCGGGGAGAGCTACAAGCAGTCACTCATCTTCCTCTTTGTGAAGTCAGAAGAAGGTGCGTGGACGGTTGACGAAACCTATAACCTTAGCTTTGATGGTGATCAATCATAATCTTAAGACAGACAGCTGTAATGCATCATCAAATATAATAAAAAAGGGCGTATGCACTTATGAAATCCGGTAAAATCATGTCGGCCGTTCTTAGCGGCTGTCTTGCGTTCTCCCTCCTCTTAGCACCTGCTGCTTCAGCGGCAGAGAGCGCACAGACCGATTCAAACACGGAAATTATTAACGAAATTATGGACTATATTGAATCCTACAACGTGGAAGGGGTAGACAAGGATACCCTGATCCGTGGTGCAATTGACGGAATGATCTATACGCTCAATGATCCTTACAGCATGTACCTCGACAGTGACGAAGCCGCTGAATTTCAACATCAGCTTGAGCTTGAATATGTCGGTATCGGTTTTTCGCTGGCGAGAAATGGGAATGAAGTGTACATTGAAGAAATCACCCCCCGTTCTCCCGCCGAACAAGCGGGTCTGAAACGTGGTGACGTTCTTCTGAAGATCAACGGTACGGCCATCGATGATCTTGAGGCCGATCCCTTTAGCGCAGCGCCGGGCAGCAAGCTGACCCTAACAGTCAACCGAAGCGGAGCGGCCAAATCCGTTAACGTAACCCTGAAAAGTATGGTAACAACCTCTGTCACCGGCAAAATTGTCGGCCAGAAAATCGCCTACATCGCATTAAGCGGCTTCACGCAAAATGCCGACAAGGAATTCTCCGCTATGCTGGATAAGATGCGGGCAGCTGGGATGAAATCGCTCGTGTTGGATCTGCGCAATAACGGAGGCGGCTATATTGATGTTGCCAAGAACATTACCGCCAAGTTTATGGAGTCGGGCATTATGATGTACACCTCCGACCAAAGTGGCGCTCTGACTCCGGAAATTATAAAGGGTGGCAGTAAAATCGGCGTGCCTGTCGTCGTCCTGACGAATGAAAACTCCGCCAGTGCCTCCGAAGCCTTGACCGGCGCTCTGCGCGATAATAAGATCGCGACTATCGTCGGTACCCGCACATACGGCAAAGCCAGAATTCAAAACCTTGTGCCCGTATCCAACGGCGGAGAACTAAAGCTCACGACTTTAAAGTACCTGACCCCGAACAAGGAGGACTTTAACCAGATCGGCCTGAAGCCGGATATTGAAGTCCAAAGCAAAACCGCGCAGCTGATTACCGCCCTGCAAATTGCCGGAATGACCAACATTACTGCGTCCGGAGATAACCATATTCTGAACATCAATGGAAGTCCTTTTGCCGGAAATGTCGGTCTCTTGAAGCAAGGAGACAAGGTTTATGCTTCGGCACGCGTGCTGGCCACCCTTGTCGAGAGCGATGTTACTTGGGATGCCAAGAACAAGAAAGTGCTCGTCACGAACGGAGCCGGCAGCATCTCCAGCTTCGCCTTAGCCTCCAAAGAAGCCCTTTCCCAGAATGATGAGACCTACATTGAACTCAATGCATTCAAGAAGAAATTCCCTGCGCTAACCTGGAGCTACGACGCCGCACTCAAACAGTTGAAATTATCCGTTAAATAGCGGATTATATCGCACAGCAGAAACAAAAGAATGCCCCGCCAGCCATGTATGTATGGCTGCGGGGCATTCTTGTTTTATACCAATCCCAGAACAGACGACAGTTGCCGCCTTTGCTTAGTTTGAAGAATTCTGGGGCGGGTTCTGTGGATTCTGCGGGTTCTGCGGGCTTTGCTGGTTCTGCTGCTGTCTGCCCTGAAAATCTTTATTGCCTTTTTTGTCTTTATTCCGGTGGTTCCGGCTTTGATGTTCCCGCACAGGTCTATCCTTAGACGAATGATCCCTGCCGTTTCCGCCAGTACCCTTGTCCCGGGCCGGGTTAGAGTAAGAAGATTTCGATTCCCGCTGCTCTTTAATTACAGCATCCGGTTCAGCCGGCTCTTGTTCAAGGTCTTCCTCCAGCGCCGGCTCCGGTATTTCTTTAATCAAGATATCCTTGAATGTGCCTTCCTTCGGCTGCTCTTTCAATTTATGCAGAACAAAATAGGCACAGCCGAAATTGCAGTATTCATTAATGTAATCCACCATACCTGA
The DNA here is from genome assembly GCF_000758525.1 of Paenibacillus sp. FSL H7-0357. Lineage (NCBI taxonomy): Bacteria > Bacillati > Bacillota > Bacilli > Caryophanales > Paenibacillaceae > Paenibacillus > Paenibacillus sp. FSL H7-0357. Next base: position 6,367,637 of record NZ_CP009241.1, read on the forward strand.
AATAGCTGTATCCCGGTTCACCTTCGGATGGTTGTCCCGGTAAAAGCCTTTCAGACGTAATTGGCTGTATCCCCAGTCACCGATAATATAATCGTAACGGTCCAGCACCTCGCTGTATCTCCCGCGAAACGCCTCCGGATTCCAGCCGTCCTTATGATCCAACATGAGCTCGTAGCCTTTTCCACCTATAACGATCAAGCGTGTGTCGCCTGCCTTTCTTTTGCATAATGGGAGCGGGGGCGTTGATAAGCCGCCGTTCCGCGGAATTTCGAATTTCCGGCCGCTGTAGTTGTCCGATTTCTTCATCTTAACCGCCATGCGGTTGAAATCGGACAACAAAGGCGAACGCTGGCGCTCCTCCAATTTCGAAATTCAGCTCCACGGCTCCATCAACGCGTGATGGGGTGGACCTACAACATTAACCCAAGGGCCTCTGATCGCCTACGGCTCACAATCGGCCCTTTTCCCTCTAAAACCTAAAACCTTAAAGACTAAAGACTAAAGATAAACCCTGTGACTCCGTCACGAAGGCAATTTTGTTTCCCTAAATTTTAATTATTACTGTGAAACTGAACGCTCCTCACGGGCTTTTGCAGCGGACTTGACCTGCTCATGCGCACGATAAGAGCTGCGGACGAGCGGACCCGCTTCCACATGACTGAAGCCCCGTTTCAGTCCTTCTTCCTTCAGCAAAGCAAATTGCTCCGGCGGATAATATTTCTCCACATTTAAATGCTTAGGGGAAGGCTGCAGGTATTGCCCTAATGTCAATATATCACAATCTGCCGCCCGCAGATCATCCATCGCCTGAAGTATTTCGTCCCATTCCTCTCCAACGCCTAGCATGATGCTGGATTTGGTAGGAATATCTGGTTTGATCTCCTTCGCCCGGCGCAGCAGCTCCAGAGAGCGGCGGTACTTGGCTCTGGCCCGCACACGGTCCGACATCCGCTCTACCGTCTCTATATTATGGTTTAGGATGTCCGGGCGGCTGTTCATTACAATTTCCAGGCTGTCCCGGTCTCCGAGAAAATCCGGGATCAGTACTTCCACACTGCATAGCGGAAGACGTCTTCGAATAGCAGCAACAGTCTCGGCAAAAATCGCCGCACCGCCATCCTTCAAGTCATCGCGGGCCACGCTTGTCACCACACAATGGTTAAGCTTCATGCCTTCTGCAGCTTCAGCAACACGCTCCGGCTCCAGCAGGTCCAGCTCCGTGGGCAGACCTGTATTCACGGCGCAGAAACGGCAGGCCCGTGTACAAATGTCTCCCAGGATCATAAATGTAGCCGTACGGTTCGCCCAGCATTCATAAATATTGGGACAACGTGCTTCCTCACATACGGTATGTAAAGTTTTGGATCGCATCATGCCTTTAATATCCTGATAATTATCACCGGTTGTTAACTTGATTTTAATCCAGTCCGGCTTGGGTTGTTTGGCTGTTCTATTAGTCAAAGTGGTGAACCCCGCTTTCGCCTGAATATAAGTTCCATGGTTAAAAAGTTGCTGCCTCATATTATATCATGTGCCATTAGCAATTGCCTGTTTTTGTGAAATTCAACTTGCAAACTTGATTGCCCTGTACTTCAGATAGACATCAGCTCTTTCTGCAGGGTATTTGTTCATACTTGGTAGCTTTAGACAAGTACGGATAAAAACATCCCTTTTGCTTCAAATTAAAAGAAAAAGAAGTGCATCTGTCAATACCTGCCCGATGTATTGTACAATTCCACGGCGGAACTTAGGAGGTTATTATCATGCTGGCCCCATTCAGAAATTATAAAAAAGTGATCACCGTATCCTGCTTGTCGGCTGCCCTATTGCTGTCGGGCGGCGGGGAAGCGGCTGTTGCAGCCACCCGGGGGCATAACCTCCCGGCCGTCAAATCCAGCGGCGTTCCTGCCGGCAGCAAGGTGAATGATGAGGCTGCACGCAAGGAGCTTTATGAGCAAATGAGTGCTGCTACCGGCATTCCCTGGTTCAGATTCGCTGCCATTGACCAGTATGAGCGGACGATCGCTAAGAAAAAGGGAGGCACGGAAGTATCCGCTTCTTCCCGTCTTACCAGCATCGCCATTCCTGCACCGGTATGGTCCGGTCCGCTGAATCCGGATCAGGCCGATAAATCGCCTGATTCCATCAGCTTCTTCGGCGGTTTCGGGCAGGACGGGTCCGGGGACGATCTTGCCGATCCCGCAAATGATGCCGATGTGCTCTACAGCATGGCACGCCACCTTCTGAATTATGGAAACTCTGCGAATGACTTCAACATTGCAATTTGGGAGTATTATCATAATGGCCGCGCGGCCCAGCGGGTGGCGCAGTTCTCTAAGCTGTATGAGCATTTCGGACGGCTCGACCTGTCAGGCAGCGCTTTTCCGCTGCCTGTCGGAACGATGTATGCTTACCGCAGTACCTGGGGCACCGGCAGAAGCTGGGGAGGTGCGCGCATTCACGAGGGAACGGATCTGTTCACCCCGCACGGAATGACTGTGCGCAGCACCTGCTTTGGAGTAGTGGAGACCAAGGGGTGGAACCGCTTTGGCGGCTGGAGAATAGGCATTCGCGATATCGAGAACCGATATCATTATTACGCCCATTTGGCCGGGTATGAGAAATCCATCTCCCGCGGAGATATCGTCACACCCGGGCAGACTCTTGGCTGGGTCGGCAGCTCGGGGTATGGCAAACCCGGAACTCAGGGCAAATTCCCTCCCCATCTGCATTACGGCATCTACCGCGACCGGGGAATTACAGAGTGGGCCTTCGATCCTTATCCTTTGCTCAAGCAATGGGAGAATCAGGAGTACCGGACACTTAGGAAAAATAAGAAAAACAAATCATGAACCTGAGCCCGGCCGTATGATTTCATCCGCACCGTTCGGCTAGTTCAACATCAGGCAGCCGAACGGTTCAATCTCCACAAGAATCCGTTTGGCATTCCGGATGGTCCTTCCACTCAACAAGTCAGTCAGTTCATTTGGGTCAGGGCGGAAACTGCTCAGCTCAAGCTGATAATGATTTGGGGAGTTGTTGAGAATCAGCCCTATTGGGTCCTGATCACCCCGCCGCACAAAGCCGAGGACATTACGCGCCTCATCAGTGAACCAGGGGCGGAATGCGCCTTTTTGCAGGACGTTATGTGCTTTCCGCAGGGCAATCAGCTCCTTATACCAATTGCGCAGTTCCTCATTCTGCTCCTGCCTGTGCCAAAGCATCGGTTTTCTGCAGTGCGGATCGGTGGCCCCTTCCATTCCGACTTCATCTCCGTAATAAATCATTGGCAGGCCAATATAGGTCATCTGAAAAAATATAGCCAGCCTCATCCGCTGAAGGGCTGTACCCGCCCGGTTCCAGCCGCGGCCGCCTTCCTTGCAGGCTGTCAGAAACCGCTGGGTATCATGGCTGCCAAGCAGCTGGAACATTGCCGAGTTAGCCTGATCATTGCAGAGTGCTTCGATATGGAGCAGCTGCTCCATGAACCGCTGCGGGCCCGTGGATTGTTCCGCAAAAAATTCCAGCACCGCATCGCGCAGCACATAATTCATCCCGCCATCAAACTGGTCACCCCTTAACCACGGGCCTGAAGCATGCATGATTTCCCCAATCAGCAACAGTTCAGGAAATTCATCCTTCAGTTCGCGGCGGAACCGCGACCAGAACAGCGGATGGACCTCATTGGCCACATCCAGACGCCAGCCGTCAATTCCCGCTTCACGTATCCAATGCTTAGCCACACCGAGCATATAATCAGCAACCTCAGGATGATTCATATTCAGCTTGGGCATTTGGGCTTCGGCCTTTGCGAAGGTCTCATAGGTTGGAACCGGAGACTGCTCAACCGGATAGGAATGGATAAAGAACCAATCCTTATACCGCGAATTCTCCCCATGTTCAAGCACATCTCTGAAAGCAAAAAAAGTATCGCCGGAATGGTTGAACACAGCATCCAGCAGCACCTTGATCCCGTGGCGGTGTGCCTCAGCGACGAGCTCCTTAAGCTCCTCTGCTGTACCAAAATCAGGATCAATCTTGTAATAGTCCGATGTATCATATTTATGCTCTGAAGGAGATTCAAAGATAGGTGTCATGTAGATGGCGGTTACGCCGAGTTCCTGCAGATAGGGTATTTTTTCTGTAATTCCCTGCAGTGTTCCACGGTTATAGCTGCTGGGATATATCTGATAGACAATGGCTCCGCTCGTCCATGAAGGCAGCTCCAGCGCCTGGTCGGCATGCAGATAAGCGTATTGAAAAGACCCGGCACGTTCGCGGTTTTGGGACTCTCCCCGCTCCCCGTACCATGTATAATCACCCGCAGGATTTTTTACATAGAACAAATATCTGCATTTGCCGGTTTCCGTCCGGATTACCGCCTCATGAATCTCATAGGCGCCGGCTGAACCGATTTTCTCCATAGACTGCGGCTGTTCACTGCCCGGGGAATCATAGCGGTCGGAGTGAACCACAGTACAGCTTAAATGCTGTCCGGCAGGCACAAACAGCCGCAATTTCAGGGCTCCCGGTCCAGCGGGAAAGGCAAAAGGATCTTCTGACGTATGGTACAAAAACCAGTGGTTTGACATATTTTTTAATCTCCTTTTTATTATCAGTCCCGGAATTTCCCGGACAAACTCAACCCGTTAGGGAAACCGGTTTCCTTCATAAAAATTACCATGTGCTGTATACGTTGTCAATGCAAATCAACTCTATAAATAAGAAAGAGCCTGCTTCACACTCATCGGTGAAAGAGGCTCTGCAAGCGGCGCTTGATATATTATTTTCACATACTATTCAGGAAGCCCCTGAGCGCTCGATAAACTGCAGTACTTCGTTCATGATCCGCTCACTGTCATCGCAATGGCAAACCATATGACCGCTGTTCTCCACCATCAGCACCTGTTTGCAGCCGGAAGGAATGGTCTGCTGCAGGTAACCGGCGCTTTTGGTCTTCACCAGGTGATCTCTTCTGCCCTGCACGATCAAGGTCGGAATCTCGATGCGCGGATAGACCTCAAAGCTTTCGCGGACCAGCCGCTGAAATTCCCGGGTGGCCTTCGCCGGCGTCGAGCCGAATTTGCTGAAATAATTCCTGAGCATGGCTGGGCTGCCCAACGTTCTGAGAATCTCAAGCACGTTCAGCGGAAACACAGGCGCCGACAGCAGCGTAAGCGACTTAATCCGGGCTTGGTATTGTACCGAAAGATGGGAAGCGATCAACGCTCCGGTAGAAAAACCAATAAGATGAACGCTCTCCGTCTGGTTCAGCAAACTCTTTAATTCATCTTCGGCACTTTGCCGCCAATCATGCCTGTCCGAGTGAAGCAGATCTTTTCTGCTGCCGCCGTGCCCTTTAAGCGTGAAGGTCCTGGAATGGTAATTATGCTGCTCCATAAACCGTGACAACGGAGAGATTTCGTGTTCTCCCCCGGTGAAGCCATGAATAAACAAACAGCTATCCATAACCATTCCTCTTTTCGTATAGATTTTTTTAAAGCTATATAGATTGAACTTATAATTCTTATATTTTGGGATTGGCCGTGACTCCAGAGAATGTTTGGACTTCCGGCCGCTGTTAGGTTTCGATTTCCTGAATTTAACCGCGAATCGCGGTAGAAATCCAAACCTAAAGGCGGACGCTGTCGCTCCTACAGTTCCAAGATTCCCCTCCACCACTTTTCCCTACATGTAATTCTCAAGTTCAATCTATATAGGTTTATATGTATCTACCTTATTTTAACCATTTTAACCATTTTAACTTATAATTATCAAAATTCCCCCACTTCTAAAGTGGTGGGAGGAATGTCAACGGTCTTCTTTCATTGACTAATCCAACCTAAATGGCCAGAATAGAAGTATTCAGTCGTATCATATAAAAGGTTGTGTTATCAATGGAGTTAGATTCAATAACCATTCAGTGTTTTCACTTCATTATCATCTTATTCTAGTCTATTCAGCCCAATTACAATATCAGGCTGCAAGAATGGAATCATGGCAAGGATCATGTTCACGTTCTTATGAAGGCTCATCCCAATAGCGAAATTCCCAAATTCCTCAACGCTTATAAAAGTGCTTCCTCTCGACTGATCAAGAAAGAATACCCTATTATTCGTAAACAACTGTGGAAGGAATATTTCTGGTCGAGAAGCTATTGCCTTATAACGACTGGTGGAGCGCCTATGGATGTCATCCGAAAGTATATTGAAACTCAAGGTGAGAAATGAGGTGAACCGGTGTTAATTGCTTATAAATATCGAATCTATCCCAATCATGAACAACAACAGTATTTGGCTAGGGTGTTTGGTTGTGTTCGCTTCGTCTACAACAAAATGCTTGCGGATAAAATCGAATATTATAAACAAACAGAAAAGATGCTTGTGAACACTCCTGCTCAATATAAGAAAGAATTCGTATGGCTAAAAGAAGTGGATAGCCTGGCACTAGCGAACGCTGGGCTGCACTTGGATAAAGCCTATAAAAATTTCTTTCGGGAAAAGAACATGGGATTTCCTAAGTTCAAAAGTAAAAAAACGAATAGGCATAGCTTCACAACGAACAATCAGAATGGAACGATCTCTATCCGTGATGGACATATCAAGATTCCTAAGCTAAAGACTAAGATAAAAATCAAGTTGCACCGTCCATTCACTGGACTCATCAAATCCTGCACCATCTCCAAGACTCCATCGGGTACATACTTTGCTTCCGTTTTGGTTGAAACAGAACTAACGGCTTTGCCGAAAGCTGAAAAGAAGATTGGCGTGGATCTAGGACTGAAAGAATTTGCGATTACTTCGGGTGGTGAGGTGTACGCCAATCCTAGACATCTTCGTAAATCTGAAAAACGATTAGCCAAGGTGCAAAAAGAGTTGTCGAGAAAGAAGAAAGGGAGCAAAAACCGATATAAAGCAAGGCTCCAGGTTGCCAAACTTCATGAAAAAATATCGAATCAGCGTAAAGATTTCTTGCACAAAACGTCAACCCAAATGATACGCGATAACCAAGTAATCGTTATGGAAGACTTGCGTGTAAAGAACTTGCTGCAGAATCACAAATTAGCTAAAGCCATATCAGAAGTATCTTGGAGCATGTTTCGTTCGATGCTCGAATATAAGGCTAACTGGTACGGCAGACAATTGATTATTGCACCAAAAAACTTTGCAAGTAGCCAATTATGTTCCTGCTGTGGCTACAAAAACGCAGAAGTGAAAAACCTTGCTGTACGTGAATGGACTTGTCCAGAATGTAGTGCACAACACGACAGAGATGTAAACGCAGCTAAAAACCTACTGAAATTAGCAATATAATATTGCAACGATTGGGCTAGGAACTAGCCTATAAGCTTGGGTAAACTTGGAGCAGTAGCTCTATTGACCAAGAAGCACCCACCTCTTAGGTGGTGTGTAGTTCACGAAAAATAAACCTCAACGTCCAATCGTTAAGGTTCACTTCATCATTATGTCATTAAATGCCGGTTACCGCTCCCACCACATCAAGCCCAGTGCCGAGGTAATGGTAAGCCCCACGGAAGAGCTTGAGGAAGTTACATTGGCGCTGATTGCGCTGCCTGGAGGAACTACAATGCTGCCGGTAAATACCTGCGTGAATACGCCTGGGGTTAATTGATAGGTGGATAGGGTCGTCCCCCCGCTGATTGCCGCTGTAGAGGACTGCACCGTCATGCTGCTGGCTGCGGTGCTGGCCAAATTATTGTTCACCGGAGTCAAGGTTCCCGGCGTGGTTAATGTTCCTCCTCTAACTATGGTGAAGGTGCCTGACATGGCAGATAGTAATGATGATCCGCCAATGCTGCCGCTGATGTGTGAAATGAACACAGTCCTGCCGCTGAGTGCCGGATTGTTAATCCGGACAGAGATAATAGCAGAGCTCAAGCTGAGTATCACCGTCGCAGAAGCGGAAGCATTCGACGAAAATAATGCCGCATTCTCCGCCGCATTCATCTCAGGCGGTGCCGAAATGTCCGGTGAGCGGAAGGTGTTTGTCATTTCCACATAAACCGGCTGGTCATTCTCATTAAACACATAACGATTAGGCACTTTTCTCCCCTCCCCGTTCTAATATTCCCACCAGCTAATCCCCCCTGTAGCCGCTGAACTCCCTGTAGAAATGGTTAGCGTGATAGTCAGGGAATTACCCGGAGGCACAATAATTCTTCCGTTAAGTTCTACAATGACCGGACCTGCTGCCAACAATAAAGACGTCAAAGTAGCCGGACTGCCTGAAGGAGCCGCAGTAGCCGTACGGGCAGTCATTACACTGGCAACCGCACTTCCAAAGTTGAAATTGACCGGTGTAATCGCCGCCCCACCGACTGTCGCATTCCTTAACAGTGTCAATGTCACCGGGGATGTCGCCGTGCTGGCTGTGACCCTGGAGATGTATGCTGTACGCCCGCTGCCGGCCGGATTAAATACCTGAAGCACAAGAGGAGCAGCTGTGGTAACTGTAGAGGCAAAAGGGATGGCAAAGAACAAACCAGACAGGGCTGCGTCTGCCTCAGGAAAGGAGGCGACCCCTGGGGTAACATAGGTGTTGACCTGTTCGGTATACAGCGGCTGGCTGCTCGGGTTGAATACCGCATCATTCGGCATAACTCTATCCTCCCATCGTTCTAGCATATTCTCATATTATGCGGTTTTATCCGGCTTGTTTGGGAATCTGCGTATTTTGCTATGCGAACCCAGTCATCCTCTTCAATCCTCCATATATTAATATCACACCATTCGAATGGTTTATTTTTATCCGTACAGGCTGTGTTCTAGCAATGACGGAAGCAATAATGTTTAAGACCCAGACGACGGTTTGGGTCTTTTTACGAGTAAGCTTGCAGCTTCTATTCTATAAAGAAAGGATGAATAACTTTGCCGAACTTTAGTTCATTCCAGTCCAATCCGGATAATTTGCGCACGCTTATTTTCGGGCGGGACCCCGTCTCACTTAATGATCTTCCCCTTACTACAGATCCCAGCGGTAACCTGACCACAGTCATCCTGAATGGTACGATTACCAGCGTATTGGGGGCTACCATTACCGCCGGTACATTATCGTCGGCTGGTACAGTCACCAACCTGCTCAACGGTACAATCACCAGCGTACTCGGCGCTACTATTACCGCCGGTACGTTGTCATCGGCTGGTACAGTCACCAACCTGCTCAACGGTACGATTACCAGCGTACTGGGGGCTACCATTACCGCCGGTACATTATCGTCGGCTGGTACAGTCACCAACCTACTTGACGGTACGATTACCAGCGTACTCGGCGCTACCATTACTGCCGGTACATTATCTTCAGCTGGTACAGTCACTAATCTGCTTGACGGTACGATTACCAGCGTACTCGGTGCTACCATTACTGCCGGTACTTTATCGTCCGCTGGTACAGTCACTAACCTGCTTGACGGTACGATTACCAGCGTACTCGGTGCTACCATTACTGCCGGTACGTTGTCGTCCGCTGGTACAGTCACTAATCTGCTTGACGGTACGATTACCAGCGTACTCGGCGCTACCATTACTGCCGGTACGTTGTCATCGGCTGGTACAGTCACCAACCTGCTCAACGGTACGATTACCAGCGTATTGGGGGCTACCATTACTGCAGGTACGTTATCGTCCGCTGGTACAGTTACCAACCTGCTTGACGGTACAATTACCAGCGTATTGGGGGCTACCATTACTGCAGGTACGTTATCGTCCGCTGGTACAGTTACCAACCTGCTTGACGGTACAATTACCAGCGTGCTCGGTGCTACCATTACTGCCGGTACGTTGTCGTCCGCTGGTACAGTCACCAACCTGCTTGACGGTACAATTACCAGCGTACTTGGCGCTACCATCACCGCCGGTACATTATCGTCGGCCGGTACAGTCACTAACCTGCTTAACGGTACGATTACCAGTGTGCTGGGGGCCACGATTACTGCCGGTACATTATCGTCGGCCGGTACAGTCACTAACCTGCTTGACGGTACGATTACCAGTGTACTGGGGGCTACCATTACTGCCGGTACATTATCGTCGGCCGGTACAGTCACTAACCTGCTTAACGGTACGATTACCAGTGTGCTGGGGGCTACCATTACTGCCGGTACGTTGTCGTCCGCTGGTACAATTACCAACCTGCTTGACGGTACAATCACCAGTGTACTGGGGGCTACCATTACTGCCGGTACACTCAGCAGTGTGACCTCCATCTCGCAGCGCAGCTTTATTGAGCAGGCTACACTCGGAATTCCAACCTCCGATGTCTTCACGCCGCTGCCGGCCAATACAACGAGCGTGCTGGGTACCTACTCCTATTTCATCTTGAACACTGGAGCCAACCCTGTGAATACGCAGGTTGAGATCAGTGCGGATGGAACCAATTATTTTGTCGATACGACCGGTGACAATCCTTTGCCTGCTGGTTCTGTTGATGTCATCGTTCCGGCAAGATTCCTGAAATATACCCGTCTTTCTTATCAATCAGCGACCCCGGGTGCAGCTTCTACCATTAATGTCATTTTTGACGCTCAGGGAACGTAAGCAAAAGGTCCGTCATATCCTGTAGAGACAAAGAGTGCATGGTTGTCCATGTACTCTTTCTTTGGTTTTGAAGCCCTGCAAAGTACTTGGATCATGCTATGAACCGAATCCGCACTTTGAGGGTTATTTTGTCATAACCAGACTCTGCAGCTACATATGCCGGACAATCATCACCTCCCTCAACACAGAACTGAAGAAATCGCCTTCCAAAGGAGGAAAAACCGTGAATACCCCTACCCTTGGCGTTCATCTGATCGTCAAAAATGAAGCAGAACTCCTGCCCCGCTGTCTGGAAAGTCTGGCTGGAGCTGACGAGATTGTCATCGTGGATACTGGCTCGACAGATGATTCTGTTGCAATCGCCCGGACCTACGGAGCCAAAGTGCTCCTCAGGGAATGGGCCGATGATTTCTCGGAGGCGCGCAATGCCGGGTTATCCGCTGCCGGGACCGATTGGCTTCTGGTGATGGATGCCGATGAGATCCTGAAGACCCCTCTGCAGAAAATTATCGAATTACTTCGTGAGACTAAAGCCGAAGCATTCACAGTAGACATAGAAAACTGGTTTGGGAGCAGGCCCGAAGAGCGTTTAAACCACAGGCTGGTGCGTTTGTTCCGCAATCGACAGGAATACCGCTACAGCGGGAAAATCCATGAAGGCGTAGACGCCGCAATTATCAGCAAACAGGGTGTTTACGCAATCCAGGACAGTGACATCGGGGTTGTCCATTTTGGATATTTACCAGAGATGATGGCCCGCAAAAATAAAATCAGCCGCAATGAACATCTGCTGCGCCTCGCTCTTGCACAACAGCCGGAGGATGACTTCTACAGCTATAATCTGGCAGTGACCTGCTGTCAGAACGGCAATCCGGAGGAGGCGGAGCAACTACTGCGCCAGACCGTCAGCCGCGCTCCGCTTAAAGTCTCCTATCGTCCGGCCATGATCCGTGATTTATGCAAAATCTATCTCGCTCTGGGAAAAATGAGCGAGATCGATGCTTTGCTGGCAAGAGAACTGCAACGTTACGGGGATTATCCTGATTTGCATTTTATTCAGGGCCAGTCCTGGGAGAGTCAAGGTCTGCCGGAACGCGCCTTCCAGTCCTATCAGCAGGCAGCAGCACTCTGTGACAGTTCAACACGAAGCGGAAAATACGTCCGCGAACAAGGCATGTGCACCTTCCGTCCGCTGCACCGCATGGGTGTGCTCTCTCAGGAGCTTGGCCAGCTCGAAGAGGCGGCAAGGTATTTCCACCGCTCGCTTCAGCATTACTCCCTATATGCCCCGGCACTGCAGGGAATCGCCGCTGCCTTCCAGCGCCTTGCAGTACCGGATAATGACATTGCTGCACTGCTTGTCCAGCTTGTCCCGCTGGAGCAGGCAGCCGCAAGAACGGCAGTCATCACCACCCTGTTTGCGATTGGCGCTTACGAGGCTATAGCCGGATTGTCACAGGAGAGTTTTCCTTTGGAGCGGGATACACTTGTGTCTATCCTTTCCGCCTGGATCATTGCCGGGAAGGTTCAGGAGGCTGAGAATGCCCTTAAGGAGCATAAGACATCTCTAAGCGGCGAAAATGTGGATCAAGAATTATTACAGCAGTTGTGGAAGCTTGAGGCGATATGCCATTGGGAAATGGGAAAGCGGCTGCTTGATGTATCCGAACCCTTTTGCAAAAAAATATATGATATAGACCAACTTTTATCGTACAAAAGGGCCTATCCGTCTAAACTCACAGCTGAACCTGGCTTTGCTCCGCTCATAACCACACTTATTGAGCTGTCTGTGAAACTGCAGCGTTACGGGCTGGCTGCTTCTTTGGCAGAGCTATCTCCCGCACATACGGCGGATCTGGCTGCAGCATTGTATGAGGAAGGCAGATTAAAGGAAGCCGGGGAGCTGTTTATAGACCTGGCCTGCGACAAACGGGCAGAGGGAAAAGTTCTCTTTTATATCGGGGAAATGCTCTTTGACAAGGGCCATTATTCAGAGGCTGCCGGGTGGTTTCAACAGCTGCTGGAAGAATCACCCGGGAATGAAGCTGCGCGAATCGGCTTATCGCTCTGTTATCTTCAACTGGCGAGGCTTGGGCTGGAAGAGGTTGTGGAAAGCATTAAAGAGGATGATCCCCATAGTCCACTCCTGGAGGACATTGCCGCGATAAGAAATTCCATGGCCATACTGAACCGCACACCTTGGCATACGCAGTGGAGCTACCGTCAGCGCCAGGGAGGAACAACACCATGACCAAGCCGCGCCGCAAGCCGCTGATTTCGTTATGCATGATCGTTAAAAATGAAGCCGACAGTCTGGCCCAATGCCTAAAAAGTGTACACGGGGTAGCTGATGAGCTGGTCGTTGTCGATACCGGATCTACTGACAGCACTGTGCAAATTGCCCGTTCCTTCGGCGCCGCTGTCGTCTCTTTCCCCTGGAACGGAGACTTTGCCGCAGCCCGCAATGCAGGCCTGAAGATGGCAAAAGGAACGTGGATCCTCATACTGGACGCTGATGAAGAGCTCGATGCAGGAAGCAAAGAAGAACTGTTGCTGTGTGCGGAGCATACGGAGTATGAGGCGTTTTTCCTGCGGATTCATAATCATAAGGGAACCTCCCGCGCTTCGCAGACCATCACGGTGAATCCGATCCTGCGGATGTTCCGCAACCGTCCTCAGTACCGGTTCAACGGAATTATCCACGAGCAGATTGCTGGTGTTATCGTGGAGGCCACTCCCGCTGCCGCAATGCATCTGAGCACTGTGGTTATTCATCATTACGGCTATGCCGATGGTGTTGTAGCGAAGAAAGACAAGATCAGCCGCAACGTTGAGCTGTTGAAGGAGCAGCTGAGGCTGAACCCCGGCGATGCTTTTCACCATTTCAACATGGCTGTGGAATATATGCGTTTAGGGGAATATGACCCTGCTCTTCACCATATCCAGCGTTCGCTGGAGGAGGTCGAGCCGGATACAAGTTACGTCCATCTGCTGTATAAATACGAAATCCGCTGCCGGGCCGCCAAAAGAGAACTGAAGGGTGCGCTGGAAACGTGTGAACGGGGCATAACTTTGTTCCCCGATTACCCTGATCTCCATCATCTCAAGGGAGTCCTGCTGCTGCAGGCGGGAGCTTTTGCTGAGGCCAAAGCGGCGCTGCGCCGCGCACTGGACATCGGCGTCTCTCCTCCGGGCTACCACACGGAATCCGGATTCGGGACCTATTTGACCTATACTGCATTAGGGCAGCTATGCCAGGAAACGGGCGAAGATGGCGAGGCCATCGCCTGCTGCACACGGGCGGCTCAGCTTCATCCGGAGCCCGGCCCGCTTATTGCCCGCCTCCTGCGGATCTTCAAGTACAGCGGCCGTGAGCAGGAGATATCCGGCTGGTTGAAGGCCCATTTGCCCGATGCATGGGCCGCGCTGCACGGCAGCCTTCCGGCACTGCTGCTGAGGGAAGGCTGTTATACCACGGCAGCAGTGCTGCTGGCCGAAGTGGAAGCCGCATCGGCCGGGGTAACAGCGGGAGTTGATACGGCCGTGCTGGGCAGCGCAGAGAGCTCAGCCGTGCTGGAGGCAACGACGGGAGGAACAGCCGCGACGGATAAAGCGACGGCGACCAATAGGCTGGCTAGTCCAGCTCCGGCAGCCGCTGAGCGTGGAGCGGAGCGGGCTGCGGCAACGCCTGAGCATGCACCAGAGCCGGATATTGCCGCAGCTCCCGGCAACTCCTTATTAGAACTAATACACGGGGTGCGGACCATTCCAGCAGAACAGCTGAGCCAAGGGGATGTACTGTCCCTGCTGAACCATCCCTCTATTTGTAACCAGGCTTCTCCCGCATTTGCAGCCGCACCTGCCCTGCAGCTTAGCCGTTCCTGGATTTTGCTGGCCGACCGGGTGCTGGCCTCAGCTCCCGCTGCGCCCGTCTATGGTCCGGCAGTCCGAAGAGCGCAGATGGCGCTGCCGCTTCCCAGAGTTACAGATTAGGAAGGGGGGATTTCATATGGCCACTCCCGATCTTTCGCTATGCATGATTATCAGGAATGAGGAACGCCACCTGGAGCGGTGCCTGGCTTCAGTTCAGGGCTGGGTATCGGAGATTATTATCGGCGACACAGGCTCCAGTGACGGCAGCATCGGCATTGCAAGCAGCTTCGGTGCGCAGGTGATCGAAATTCCGTGGGAGAATGATTTTGCCAAGGCCCGGAATCTAACCCTCCGGGCGGCTTCATGTTCATGGATTTTGGTCTTGGATGCGGATGAGGCCATTGCCGGTTGGCGGGAAGAAGTATTGCAGCCCTTGCTGGAGGCGGAGAAGGTGCAAGGTTACTTTCTGCCTTTTATCCACTATGTAGGCAATACCTCCGGGCGGGAATATGTGACGGATAATGTATGCAGGCTGTTCAGAAATGACGCACGTATTGTTTTTGAGGGGAGTATTCATGAGGAGGCCGCCGGAAGCATCTGGGCACTGCCGGAAGGACATGTCGATTATGCGGAGCTGCCCATTGATCATTATGGCTACCTGGATGATGAATTGCAGCGCAAGGATAAATCCAGCCGCAATCTGAGCCTTATCCTCACCGCCCTGGAGCTTGATCCGAAGAGTATATCCCTGCGATATGCACTGGGAACCGAACATTATCAGCAAGGACAGTACACTGCAGCCGCCAATATCCTGTTTCCGCTGCTCCCTGAAATCCCCGCCGGCTCCGGCTATGCTGCGGACATCTATCTCAAAACAGCCTATGCTCTGCAAGCAGGCGGACGGAGCAGCGACGCCAAAACGGTTTTTGCAAACGGCCGCTCCCTATTTCCCGATTTCACAGATCTCCTGGAGAGTTACGCCGGGCTGCTGCTCGAAGAAGGGGAGCTGCAGGTATCCCGTCTTCTGCTGCAGCAGGCGCTGGAGAGCGGAAACACTGCGCATAAATACCCCTCCTCTTCCGGCAGCGGTACCAGCCGCACCCAGCTGTTTGCCGGCCAAGTGTGCGAGCGGCTGTTCCTGTACAAGGAAGCGCACAAGCATTACACGCAAGCTATAGGTTATGAAGCGGACTATAGTGCCGCATGGGATGAACTCGTGCCGCTGTGCCTGTTGTCAGGGGAAGAAGAAATACTGTCTTCCCTAACCCGGCTCCATGCCCCGTCCTTATCTTCAGCTTTGCTTGGCAGGCTTGTGCCTGCTGCGTTGAATGCCCGCGCATTCGGCTGGCTGGAGGTGCTGGGCGAGGCGGGGCAGCTGCCCCTTCACGTCCGGCGGCTCATTCAAGTGCTGCTGCAGCTCCTCCCGCAGCAGCACTCCTCACCGCAAGCTGCCCAGCTGCTGGCACAGCTGCTGGAGGAAGATTCCGAACAGCCATTTATCCATGGCTATTTGTGGGCCTGCTCCTGCCGCATCGGCGATGAAGCTGCCGCAGGACAATGGCTGGAACGCCTGGCCGCTTACAGGCCAGGTTTAACCGCTGTCCGGCAGCTGCTGGTGAACCCTCCGGCTGATTCAGCCGGATGTCAGTCACCAAGCTTCGCCGATCTCTCTTACGCCGCGCAGCTGCTGCTCCAGACAGGAGCCTGGAGCAGCCTGCTGGCGTTATACAAGCATGCGGATGCCGCACTCTTGCAGTGGTCAAGGCTGCCCGAACCGCTGTGGTGCGGGCTGCTGCAGGCCCCCGCAGCGATAAAGAAGCAATGGTGCTCGGTCTACACCGCACAAGAGCAGCATTGCCATACTCCTGCCGGCTTGGCGGAGTGGCTGCTGTACGCAGCGGTAGCCAGCTCATGCGGGCTGACTCCCCTGCTGGAGCCCGCAGCTGAACGCGCGTTGCAGCAATCGGGGAGCAAGGCAGCTGCGGTGGGCCTGAGCTACCATAAGCTGCTG
The DNA here is from genome assembly GCF_000758525.1 of Paenibacillus sp. FSL H7-0357. Lineage (NCBI taxonomy): Bacteria > Bacillati > Bacillota > Bacilli > Caryophanales > Paenibacillaceae > Paenibacillus > Paenibacillus sp. FSL H7-0357. The sequence continues at coordinate 6,384,074 of NZ_CP009241.1, forward strand.
CTCGCAGCAGCCGTCCATCCGCAAGGCGCTGCTTCCGGCAGCATCCCTTGGCTGCTGCTTGTAAGAGCAGCCCTCCGGGAGAAGCTTTAACCAAGGGCTTCACAGTCCAGTGCAGCAAACCTGGATAACCCCCGTTCCTTTGCCAGCCGGAACGGGGGTTATTTGCTCTGAGCAGCATACTATTTTCATTGCATACTCTCAAAACCGGTTTATAGCTGTGCAGGCAACCATTACCCATACACCGCTGTTTACATGCCGCGCTTTTCTTTCCACTCTACTAAGCGGGGATTCTCATCCAGAATGGAATGATATTGCTCCAGGCTCCCCCATCTGCCCTCAGGATCAAGCTCCAGATAACGCTCGTATTTCTGCCAGAGCTCTTCCGGCGGCACAGCCCAGCCGTAATGCTTCACACGCAGTTCGGCTAGAAATCCCGGCAGGATGGCGTAGGAAAGCGGGAGCCGGGGAACATGATGATCCATCCGGGGCGTAAAATAATGAAAATGCGGCAGATAGCGGACCAGCGTGCGGGTATGCTTCATGTGTATATTCCAGTGTTCATCCTCACGGTAATGGGTAGTTCCGCCCCAAAAATCATACAGACGGAAGGCTACCCAGTCGTAAACATCCTGATCAATGAGGCGACGCATCTCCCGCTTCGCCTCTTCCTCGTAGAATTCATCGGCATCGACAGATAATAGCCAGTCTGGTCCGGTGGACACCGCCAGATCCCAGAGCGTTTGCCGGAGCACCCATTCCCGGCTGAACAGCGAGCTTTCCAGCGTCACCAGCTTTGACACCTTGGCGAAAGAATTGCACAGCCGCGCCGTACCATCCGTACTTCCGTCATCAACAATGACGATATCGTCCACAAAATCGCTCAGTTCCTCCAGCACCCGCTCCAGATGACGCCCGCTCTCATTGCGTACCTGCATCATCGCGGTCAGCCGGTTGCCGGAGGATTTGCGCAGAGGCTCACGATTACTCATCTACTCTCCCCCTCAGTCGCCCGACTGCCTCTTCCAGATCGGCCATTTCGGCAAACAGCGGCCGGGCTTGGTGGTCTGCTCCGGCCGCCCGGAGAAAGCTGCGGATGGCGGCATGCCGCCTGCCATGCAGCAGATGCAGGGTACCTTCGATCACCGGCAGCTGCTGGCTTGCAGCTGCTGCCGCTCCGCCTCTTGCTGGAGGTGAAGTTCCCGCAGCAGTACCCACCCCCGCATCGCTGCTGGCTTCCATTTCACGCTGGAGCTGCAGTGCTTTTTCCCATTGATAGGTTTCAATGTAGTTCAGCAGCAGCAGCGGTTTCGCCTCCATATAGGATGAACCGGACAAAATCATGATCGCCGCCGCCGAATCCTCGTTCACACGGCAGATTTCCGCCTGAAGCAGCTCTTTTTGACCGTGATCCAGCCAGTTCTGCATCTCCGCTGCCCTCGCTCTTTCTTCGTCCGTAAAGGCTGTAATGGCATACTGCGCGGCAGCAAGCTCCAGCTGGCCCTGCTTAGCTTCAATAGCCGAGAAAAACCGGTAATGGGAATGAAGGCAGTCCGTATAATCATGCAGCAGCATCAGCTCGAAGGATTGCGTCAAATACCGGGAGGCTGCCTCGTCCCCAAGCAAATATAAATAGGAGGCTGCCAGATAATGCACGGTCGGCTGATCGGGCAGCTTCTCGCACATGGACAGATAAAACTCCGCACGGTGCCGCCGCTGGATATCAAGCCAAGACACAGGCGATCCTGCGGATGGCTGCCACAGTTCTCCCAGCGCTCTCGTCCATATCGCTTCATAGCCGGAGAGAAAGAACAGCCGGTCTCCCCGGCGGATGATTCCGTACGATAAGGGACTGTCCCCGCTGAGATAGACGACCCCGTCTCTGCGCAGATTCTGCTCCAGATATAGCCGTTCTGAAGCGGTGGCCACCAGATCGGCTCTGGCAGCGAGCAGCGCGCTGTATTTGTCCCACAGTCCGCTGTCTTCGCCTTCGGGACAAGCTTCCAGCAGTGCCACGGTATAGGCTGGCTCCAGTGTCATTACATCCGGCAGCCAATACGGGGAGGAGACGAGCACCGTGTATTCCTTGGCATTCAGCTTGTAAATCTCTGCCAGGCACAAGGACTGGATGTCATATTCCTCCTGCTGGCCCGGTGTCAATCCCCCCGCAAACAAAACTTCCCTGCGGTCCGGCAGGAGGTTGAGCAGTCTCTTGTATTCATAGGCCTCCCAGGGAACAGAACTGAGGATAAGATAGTTCATCGCCGTCCCCCTCCCTCACTGGGAGATGGCGATGATTCTCCGCCGCGAAGCCCGGCAATGTACCCTATAGTCAGTGTTTCTGCGGGAACGAGCTGCAGGCTGCGGCGGGTCGGCTCCTCCCGCCGCCCAATTCGGCCAGGCATAATTCCGCCCCGGTGGGCCGTACGTTCAAGCGGAAGAAACAGCGGAAGCCCCCCGGTCAATGGCCCCTGCAGCCCATCTTTCTGGCTCACCACAATATCGGTTGAACCCTGCCGCACAGCCTGCACAATTCTCTCCACATAACGGGTGTCATATTCTGCAGAAGCGGACAAATACACTACTGCTGCACTTTCGTAGAGTGCGGAGACATTCTCCAGCGCATGCAGCCAAGGTTTTTCTCCCTGTACCGTAATCACCGCATCCCTCTCCTGAACCGGAAATTCGGAAGCAATATCGTTTGCGCTGTCTCTGATCCATACCCAGCGGATATTGTCATAACTCTGCTGTTCTTGCAGCAGCTGACGCCGCTTAAGCGATATTTCTGTGTTCCACTTCTCTTCAAAATAAACAACTGCTGTCACCAGTGGAACGGTCACGGAAGATTTGCCGAGCGGTATCGCGGGCTGCTGCGGAGAGACGGAAAGCTCCGCAGGTACCAGGAGACTTCCTCCACCCCCAGAGACGCCGGGCAAATTCCATTTGGCGCAGTACGCCCGTCCGCCTTCCTCCTCAGCTCCTTGGTCCATGCCATTCAAAGAACAACTTCCGTCCTCAAGCGGATGAAGCGTGTGAACATACAAAGCATCACTGAGCGCGAGCCTTCTTCCCAGCTGCCGGGCCCGCAGGCACCAATCGGCCACCATCAGACGCCGCTGGCGGAGCGATGCATCGAAACCGCCCACCCTGAGCAGCAGTTCCCTGGTGAAGAGCAGGCAGGCACCACTTAGCACTTCCACATTACGCCATTCGCCTTGCCGCCGAAGCCGGGTATGGTTTACGTATGCGGACAGTTTTGAGAAATCGTCAAACCACTGCAGTTCCCTGCCTTCCGCTTCTTCCGTAGAGGAACGCGGGGCAACTACCCCGACAACCGGATCATCAATGGCCGGCCAGAGCAGATCGGCGAGCCAGCCTGCAGTGACCATGACGGAATCCTGAAGCAATACGACAAATGAGGTCTCGGCATATGCCAAGGCCTCATTCACCCTAAATTCCCCGTTCCTGTAGGGGAGAAAAGACACGGCATGTTCTCCAGAGAACTGCTCCGAGAGGGGCTGCAAAGCAAAATCCTCTTCCAGCGGAACGCCAATCACACGGACGCCAGGGCCGGAATGCAGCAGCAGGAGCCGCAAGCATTCTGCACTCCATGCGGCGCAGCGCAGTTCAACCACAATTGTTATTCCGTCTATTACCGGAAGCGGCAGTAATCCTTCACGCTCCAGATAGCTGTATCTTCCGGCCAGACGCTCCAAGCGGTCAGAATCCATAGAATCATACGGCATCAGGCTCACACTCCATTAGTTAAAACTGTGCTACCTATAGTGTATGAACGCTACGCGGTGATATCCCTGTTCCATTGGCGGATTTTTCCGGATTCTCCCAAATTAAATCCAATTCACCTATACTATTCGCCGCCACCCTCAATCGCCGCTCCGCCGTTACCTGCGTTTCCGGCATTGCCGGAAGTATTGCTGCTCGCGGGCGGATCATTCGTGCTGCCGCTCTGCGGATCTTTGCTCTCGCCGCTTTCATCAGTATCCGAACCGCCCTCGCCAGTTCCGCTCTTCTCCCCGCTTGCCTGCGGAGCCGGAATGGCAATGCCCGGTGCGTTGTTTCCATTCTCACCGACTGGCTGGCCTTGATTGTCGTAGTAGTACATCGGAACATCGCCGACAACCATCAGATAAGATACAGGAATTTCTGTATCCACTACCTGCGGCTCCATGTCGAACGGAATGACAACCGCAACCTCAGTGACAACATGAATGAAGACCTCAACCAGAATCATATTAATTCCGGCATTTTTTTGGCGGGTGTTCAGCTCTACTTTAACTGCGCCCTGAGGTTCGATCTTGATCGGCACATCCGGCCCGAAGGAAGCGATGAGCGGACTGCCCAGCGCCTGACCGAGCGGGATACGCTCCGTCTGATTATGCAGCTCCTGCAGCGTGGACTGAATGACCTCCGCCGCCTGCGAGGTAATCCGCATATGCTCTCTATAATTGAGCATAAAGCCCGATATTTTGCCTTCCTTATCCGTCTTCCAGTCAATCAGCGCTTCGGCATCTCCTGCATCGGCCACCTGTGAGGTAATCGCCTTATTGATCGACTCCGTGGCAATTTGCTTCACCCGGATTTGCGCCAGATGAATAATCGGCGGCTTCAAATGCTGCTCGACATAACGCAGGCCTTGAAGCACCGCCAATATCAGCAGCAGGCTCAGGATGATCCAGAAGCGGCCCCGTCTGCGCGGCTTTTGCGTCTTCTGGACGGATACGGAAACCGCCTTCTTCCGCTCGCCTCCGCCGGAGAAGCTGAACCCGCTCCCCCGTCTTTTTGGCGAGAACCGCGCTCCTTGTCCAGCGGCTCTGATTCCCGGCTTGGCCGGTTTCGCCTTAAACGCCGGGCTTCGCCCGGCCGGTCTTGGCATGCTGCCCAAGCTGAATTTCGGCAGCCGCACCCGCAGGCGCAGGCTTGGCATAACCGCCCTGCGGCTTCCCCATTTTTTTATTCTGCCCATGAGTCTAAGTCCCCCCTGCATTCCTGCGGTCAAGCCGCCGCCCCTTACTATAGGCTATTCGGGAAGAGGACAAAAAAGAAGAACGCCTCTCACGGTGCGAAGTACCGTGAGAAACGTTCATGTCCATAATTTCTAAAGTTATTACTCCATCCGGCTCCGCTTATCCTCCTGCAGATGGGCCCAATGCCGCCGGATAAAAATGCCCAGCAAAATAATAATAAAAACCGCATACCAGGCAAGAAATCCGTTCCATTCCTCCCTGGGGACAACCAGTGAAGAGCCGATCGTTCCGAACAGCCAGATGAAGGACAGATTGCCGAGCACCGTACCCCAAATATAAGCCGAGGCTTTGATCGGCGAGACCGCCGCCATGAAATTGATTACGTTGCTGGGAACAATCGGAATGGTGCGAAGCAGCACCAGCGTCCAGATGCCGTAGCGGTCCAAATAACGCTGCCACTTGTCATAGCGCTTCAGCTTGGATCTCCATTTCTCGTCGAACCAGCCATAGAGGTACCGCCGGAAGAGAAAATACACGAGTATGGCGCCTAAATTACAAGCCAGCCAGCTGACCAGCATACCGCCGATCACATGGAATTCGGAGACATGCAGAACAATCAATATCGCCAGCGGGAAAAATCCGAACAAACTCTGCAGAATCGTGAGCGGAATCGTTGCTAACAGAATATACGGTCCGTTCAGCCCAAGACTTTGCAGCAGCCAATCAATCCAGCCGTTTATGACCTCCGTCATGGAGCCGTCCCCTTTCGTGACTCCTTTCAGCATCAGCTCCGCTGAGTCTTTATAAATCACTAATTCTTCAAGAAAAACACCCCTTACGGGGTGTTTGTTGATGATCCTGCTAAAGAATGTGTTATGGCGGGAACAATGTCCGGCTACAGGTTACAAAATTGTAGCCTTATGTTGACCTAATCATAGCACACATCTTAACCCGCTGCAAAATGACTCTGCAGTACCGGCACAGTTATTATTATTCTGCAGCAATCCAAGTATTCACTTTATCCTCATTCGCTTCTACCCAGCTCTTAGCAGCATCCTCAGGCGATTTCCCGGCTTGAATCTCCACCATGACCTGAGCCATTTCCTCAGGTGTCCATGTGAATTTATCGAGGAAGTTGTACACCTCCGGCATATCTTCTTTCAAACCTTTGCGTACCATAGTGTGAATCTGCTCTGCTCCGCCATATACGTTTTTGGGATCTTCCAGATACTTCAGATCCATATTGGCGAACATCCAGTGCGGCGTCCAGCCCGTTACTACAATCGGCTCATTATTGGTGTATGCCTTCCCCAATTCTTGAACCATAGCGGCCGACGAGCTTTCCAGCAGCTTATAATCACTCAGTTTATAGTCAGTGAGCGCCTTTTCGGTGGCCATCATAATTCCTGCTCCGGGTTCAATCCCGACAACCCGGTTGTTCAGCGCTGCTGCCATTTCCGGATTGTTCAAATCCTCAATGGAGTTGATGTCCATATAAGTGGGAACAACAAGACCTGTCTTGGTTCCTTTCAGGTTGGCCCCGAGATCCTCTATATCTTTTCCATACTGCTCCAGATAGGAAGCATGGGTGCTCGGCAGCCAGGCAGCTACCATTCCATCCGCACTTCCGTCCGCAACGCCGGCCCACATCGGTCCAGCATCAACCTGAAGCATTTCCACCTTCGCATCCAGCTTGGACTCCAGAACCTCTTTGACTACATACGTGCTGGCAATTTCCGAATCCCAGGCCACATATGCCAGCTTCACAGATTTTCCTTCACTTGATGAACAGCCGGCAATTGCAAATACCAGCAACGCCGTCAACAGCAATCCGAATCCTTTTTTCTTCATCTAAATAAAACACTCCCGTCATTATTGTTTAGGTTTAACCAGCTTCTGCGTCAAACGGTCAAGCAGGATCGCTATAATTACAATGGCAATCCCTGCTTCGAAGCCTGCGCCAGTCTTAGCCTGTGATACCGCCCGGTATACATAGGCCCCTACCCCTTGTGCGCCGATCATCGACGAAATGACGACCATCGACAGCGACAGCATAATCGTCTGATTAATGCCGGCCATAATCGTAGGCATGGCAATCGGAAGCTGCAGCTTAAACAGCTTCTGGCCCGCCGTCGAACCGAACGCATCCGCAGCCTCTACGAGTTCCGGCGACACCTGGCGTATCCCCAGGTTCGTCAGACGGATCGTAGGTGGAATAGCAAATATAATAGAAGCAATGACTCCGGGAACTACGCCAAGCGAGAAAAAGGATACCGCCGGCAGCAGATACACAAATGCAGGCATCGTCTGCATAAAGTCCAGTATCGGAGTCACAATATTTTGAACAGTCTTACTCTGCGCGCAAAACACGCCAACCGGAACACCAATCAGCACAGCAAGCAGTGATGCAGTAAGCACAAGCGCCAGGGACTGCATAGAAGGATCCCATAGACCCAGATTGTCGATCAGCAGCAGCCCGATCACTGCGAATAGAGCCATCCGCCATTTGCCGATCCAGTAAGCCAAGGCGGCGATAATCACCGTGAGGACGATAGCCGGAAGGAAGGTTAAAGCCGCATCGATTCCGTCCACCATGCCTCCAATAACCGCATGAATAAGATCAAAGAACGGCCCGAAATACGTAGTAAGCCAGTCCTCCAGCCATTCAATCCCCTTGCCTATAGGTAATTTAGGTAAATTCATGAACCGATGCCTCCTTCCGGTACCGCATTGCCTGCAAGGGCGGAAAGTACTGCCCCTTTAATCACAATGCCCTTTAGCTTATCTTCTTCATCCACTACCGCAACCGGCAGATGTGTCTCGGACATCAGCTCGAACAGGTCGTTCAGCAGCGTGTCCGGACGTACACGGGGAATTTCACGGACCATCACTTCAAGAATGCTTTTATTCTCCTTGAGTGCCTCCAGCGCTTTCTCTGCAGTAAGTACGCCTTGCAGCTTCATTTCATTGCTCGCCACATAGAGACTGGATACGCCGCTGTCCCGCATCAGCTGAAGCGCAACACGCGGACCGCGTTCCGGCCGGATCATTTCCGGCTGGCGCATCACATGCGCAGCTGTCAGGACTTTCGACAAGTCTACATCCTCCACAAACCGCTCCACATATTTGTTCGCAGGCTGAATAAGGATCTCTTCCGGAGTGCCGATCTGGACGATCACACCATCCTTCATCAAAGCGATCCGGTCACCGATCCGCAGGGCCTCATCCAGGTCATGCGTAATGAACACGATCGTCTTCTTCACTCTTGCCTGCAGTTCCAGCAGCTCCTGCTGCATATCCTTGCGGATCAGCGGATCAAGCGCACTGAAGGCTTCATCCATCAGCAGGATATCCGGGTCATTGGCAAGACCGCGCGCAAGACCCACACGCTGCTGCATGCCTCCGCTCAATTGATCAGGGCGGTGGTTCTCCCAGCCTTTAAGGCCTACAAGCTCCAGTGCCTCCATGGCAAGCCGGGTTCTCTCTTTTTTCTCCACGCCCTGTACTTCAAGACCATATTCAGCATTAGCCAGCACCGTGCGGTGCGGAAACAATGCAAACTTCTGGAAGACCATGCCGATATTTTTACGCCGGAACCGGCGCAGCTCTTCGGGATTCATTTTGACCACATCATTGCCTTTAAAAAAGACCTGGCCCCCTGTGGGCTCAATCAGACGGTTCAATAAACGGACTAGCGTGGATTTGCCACTACCTGACAAACCCATGATGACAAATATTTCTCCTTCTTCGATGCTGAATTCAGCCTTGTTGACACCAACCGTCAGCTTGGCTTCACGGGCAATCTTCTCTTTAGACCAACCTTGTGCTAGTAATGGAAGTGCCCGTCCCGCATCATGACCGAATACTTTGGTAAGTTCTTTTACCTCTATAATTGCCATGGTGACCTCCTTCTTCCCCTTATATTTCACGTTTGTGCTTCTCAACAAGTGTAACGGAGTTGTGAAAAGCGACGCAAAGTGCATATTCGCTAAAAAATTAGTGTACAGTTTTAACTTTACGTACTTTACGTATAGAATACTCTGTTTTACGCCATATTCCGTTCTGCATGAATTCTTTACTTATTGCAGCAGATTTGATTACAATACATTGGAGAGGTTTGCAGTTTATTAGCCTAATCCTCAGGAGGGACATCATGAACGATTTAGAAGGGCTTCCGCCCGAGCAAATAGAGAAAATCAGCAAGGTCCGCGAACGGGTCATTGATTCCATTGGCAAAAACATGGATTTGTACGGAATCACCCTATCCATTGGGCATTTATACGGTTACATGTACTTTAATCAAGGCCCCGTAACGCTGGACGAGCTAAGCCGTACGATGGGAATGAGCAAAACATCCATGAGTACAGGAGTGCGCACCTTGCTTGACCTGAAGATGATCGACAAGGTGTGGGGAAAAGGAACCCGAAAAGATCTGTTCGAGGTCGTTCCCGACTGGCATCAGAATTTCAGTGACTATTTCTCAATTAAATGGAGAAAAGCCGTAGAGGGAAATATGTCCGCACTGGCTAAATCGCTTGCTGAAATCAAACAAATAAAATCCGAGTATGCTGACAATCCGGATATTGAGAAGCTCCTGAATAGAGATGAAGCAAAAATTGAAGAAGCCATTAAGTACTACCGCTGGCTGCTGAAGCTGATTGAAGCCCTGGAAACCGGCAAGATATTCGACTTCATTCCCAAAGAAAAGTAAACAAGGAGCGTGAGCTCCCTGCTGCACCGCATAATAAATACGGCCATGGCCCCGCAAAGGGGCTATGGCCGTTTATTATTTACTATTTGCTGCGGATTTATAAATGAAAATCCAGGCCGAAATCGGTTTCGGAAATAACGGCTGCGGATTGACTTGTATCAACAAGTTTAATAGACTAGGAATAACTGATTTTTGCAATGGATAAAGTGTAAGCGATGGACCAAAACCGCAGTATATCAGTCTTTTTCCCGGAATTCATGATCAGTCGGAGGGTGGCTTTACCATGCAAATGAATATTAAAAAGATTGCCGAAATGGCAGGTGTCTCCGTCTCAACGGTTTCGAAAATCATGAATAATTACAGCGATGTTTCGGAAAAAACGAAACAGCGGGTGCTGGAGATTATCGAACAAACCGGATATTCCCCCTCTAATTCCGCGAAAACACTGGCCACCAAAAAATCGAGTCTGATCGGGGTCATTTTTGCCGGTGAATTTAATGTCGAATTTACCCATCCTTTTTTCATTGAGGTGCTGAATTCCTTCAAGAAACAGATGGGTGTGCTGGGGTACGATCTAATTTTTTTCTCCAACGAGAAATTTATCAGCAGCGGTGATTATTTCGCGCGCTGCCAGCATTTTCATGTGGATGGCTGCGTGATCATCTCCGGGCAGAAGATGGAGCCCGCAATCCGCGACCTCGATATGAGCAGCATTCCCTGCATCGGCGTAGATATGGAGCTTAAGGGTAAAAAATCCGGGTATGTGATGTCGGACAACTATCAAATCTCCTCCAAGGTCGTAGAGCATTTCTATCTGCTTGGCTACAGAGAGCTTGGCTTTATCGGCAGTACGGCGGATTCGGATATTTCCAACCGGCGGGAAGCAGGGTATATCAAGGCAATCGAAGATTTTGGTCTGGCGATGAATCCCACGTGGTTCGTGCATGGAGAGGATTTCTTTGAAGCCAGCGGTTATGCGGCCATGCAGACTCTCATCGAGAAAGGCAGCCTGCCGCAAGCGATCTTTGCCGCTTCCGATTTGCTGGCACTTGGGGCCATCCGCGCCTTGAAGGAGCACGGACTGCGCATCCCTGAAGATATCGCCATCATCGGCTGTGACGATATTGAGGCCTGCAAATACACCAGCCCTACGCTGACTACGATCCGCCAGAACAAAGAACGGCTTGGCGTACTTGCGGCTCATATGCTGTTCGATCTAATTAACAATCAATCAGAAGGCGGTTCGTTTGTCGTTGAACCGGCGCTAATCGTCCGCGAATCCTGCGGCAGCCGGTTGAATGCTAAGCCTCACCAATCCTCTTTATAAGCCCCGCGTTCGAAATCGTCCTTAAACTTTTTGTCCCTCTCTGCCGCATGTTTCTGCACCGAAGGAGAATTGACAATTTTACGGACGATCCAATATAAAACTATAAGAAATACGATACCAAACAAGATTTCGATCACTAGCAATAGTCGTGCCTCCTTTGTCTTATAGATTAAAAGCTTGAACAGCTTTTGCCTATAAGAATATTCATACCGGCTGCTCTCTTGCACCCGGTCTACGCTTCTGATGGTCTACGCTTCTGACCGGCTTCGTTTCAGGACCCGGTTCACCTGCTCTGAACTCAGCATCATCAATAGCAAAAACGCCAATACGATGGCCGGAAACAGGCTGATGCTAATTCCGGAAGCGATTAGACCAAACAATGGGGGCAGCAAGGTTGTTCCTGTATAGGCGACTGCCATCTGGTACCCCATTAATTGCGCGGAGTTCTCTTTGCCGAAACGGGCCGGTGTTTCATGAAGCAGCCCGGGATATATCGGCGCAAGCCCCAGCCCGATCAGGATGAGTCCAACGAGGGTCATTACGTCAGGCAGTGGAAGAAGTAACAGCAATCCACCCAAGGCAGCTATAAGCTGACCCGCCAGAATCAGCACCCGGTTACTGATCCTTAGGGTCACAAATCCGGTAATCAATCTGCCGATTGTGATTCCGCCATAGTACATAGAAATCCAGCCGGCAGCCAATTCGGCTGACACCTCTCTTGCCCCTACTAAATAGCTGGCCCCCCATAACCCGACCGTGGATTCGACACCGCAATAAAACAAGAATGCGAGAAGCGAGAATTTAACGCCTTTGAGACGAGTGGGATGAACCTTCACTTTGGCAGGCGGGGAACTGATGCCGGTGTTACTCCCCTCGAGCCCGTCAGGCTGGGTTTCGTTCGAATTCCCAACCTCTGCAGCATGATGCAGTTTCGCTACCCGCTTCCATAACGGAAGGGTGACAAGCAAAACGATTACCAGACCGAACTGGATGATCGAAACGGCCGAATAGCCTTCTCTCCATGAATTGTGGTTCGCAATATAAAAGGACATGATCATCGGCCCCGCCGTTGCACCGACACCCCAAAAACAATGCAGCCAGCTCATGTGATGGGCTTTGTAATTATCGGCTACATAATGGTTGAGCGCAGCATCTACCGCTCCGCCTCCAAGTCCCAGGGGAATAGCCAGAACCGCCAACCAAACCAGTGAAGGCGCGAAGGAAAAGCCCAGCAGCGCACCAGCGGTCATACAGCAGCTGATCAGGGTAATCGTCCCTGTGCCCAGCTTTTTAATGATGCTGCCGCTTACCAGACTTGAGACGATGGTCCCTCCGGCAATGATCATAGAGATGAGACCCGCCGATCCAAAGGGAGCGCCGATTTCCAGATGCAGCACCGGCCAGGCGGACCCCAGCAACGAATCGGGAATGCCCAAGCTGATAAATGAAAGATAGATAATGATTAGAAACCAAGTTGCCATAGTTATGTTTCTTCCTCTCTGTGATTTCCCGGATAACTGGGCATCAATTGCCCCAAATATCAGGCTCCAGCTGCTTTAAGGTCAGCCAGCGCATGCCTGCCTCAAAGTCTTCATGAAATGAATCGAGCAGAATGATGCTCGGCATGGAAGGCATTGCATGTTGAGATCTGTACAATTCCCAAGCGCTGCCCCAGGTTTCCTCATCCATCAGGCTCTGGTAAATAACAATTTCATCCGGAGCAAGCACAACATTCACCGTATGAATAATCGTGCAGGCTGCCTCTATAAACATCTCAGTTTTGACCGGATTGTTCCAGTCCACCTCCACCGGAAGAAATTTAATTTCACCGGCCATGCCGTCCTTGCCCTTCACTACACTCCCGTTCAAATAAATCCCCATGCCGGGAGGATAGGACCTTGGAAAATATACACCAAGCACACATTGATTATCATCTTTCTCGGTTCGGGAACAGTACCCGCTGATCGCAGCATTCACATCGTTTTCCAACATAACCGGCAATCCAAATTGCTCCTGTATAACTTCGCTCAATCTTACGCCTTTCAGCTGGTCATGACTGCTTACTTTGATTTCCCCATTGACTGACTGGCCGGGAATACCGATCCCAATCACCTTGATGGTAGGGTGTTTCGACAGATATTGCTCAATCAATTCATAAAACCGTTCAAGATTGAACAGCGGTATGCCGTATTCTTCCCGCTCTATAATCTCATCCCCTAAATTAATTACCGTCACAACAACTACATCCTCACCCTGCTTCTCATTCATATGAATGACCAGCGCCAGGCTAAATCCGTAATTGTACCGGTAAGTAAGCGCAGGTCTGCCCCCATTGGATGGGACCGTTTCGTCTTCCGACAATTCACCGAGCTGAACCAATTCCTTGACCAGTGAATTAATAGTAACCACGCTTAGCTTGGTCAATGCGGCCAGCTGTGACTTAGATCCCGTTCCAATCTGCTTCATGGCCTGCCGCACAAGGTTGAGATTAATATCTTTGATTAAGTAACCGTTAGCCTTCTCCATAAGCATCCTCCAACATATAATAAAGTCACTTAATAAACCCTGTTTAATTAGTATGCAGCGAGTAGTCTGTCCTTGTCAAGGCTATAAGGGGCAAGTGGAGATCTGAACACAAATACATCATTTAGGCCATAAAAAAACCAGCCGCTTCCGGGGAAGACGGCTGGTTCCGGTTAAAGCTGCGCCGGAAGCTCGACCTGCGGGTCCAGCGCCAGCTTTAGGAGTTGACCGGCATGGGCCAGACCCGCGCCGAATCCGTACAATAGAATCTGCTGGCCATTCAACACTTTGCCCTCGCGGACACCCAGGTCCAGGGCGAGCGGTATGCTTGCGGCCGACGTATTGCCGAAATATTCAAGGCTGTACAGAGCCTGCTCAAGAGGATAATCCAAGCGCTCACAAATGGGCTCGATCATCCGCAGGTTGGCGCTGTGCGGAATCAGCCAGTCCACTTGTGCAAGCTCTGCCCCCGCATTTTTAAGCACCTGCTGGATGCCTTGGGGTACGGTTCTTACCGCCCAGCGGAAAACCTCCCGGCCATTTTGCACCAGCTTGCCTGGATTCATCAGTTCAATCCCGTTCACCTTATGCGACAGGCCCGTGCGGTACACATGATGTGCTCCGCCGCCGTCACTGCCCAGATGGAAGCCGAGGAAGTTGTCCTCCTGCTCATCGCTCTCCACAAGAACCGCCCCGGCCCCATCCCCAAAAAGAATACAGGTGCTGCGGTCGGTATAGTCCGTAATTTTGGACAGCGCATCTGCCCCAAGAACCAGAACCTTGCGGTGCAATCCTGATGCGACATAAGCGTGGGCCGTATGCAAGGCATAGACAAAGCCTGCACAGGCGGCGCTCATATCGACAGCTCCGGCGGTAAGCGGAATTCCCAGACGGTGCTGAATTATGGATGCTACAGAAGGAAAAGAAAAGTCAGGCGTGCTGGTAGCCACAATAACCATATCCACGTCCCCGGCAGATTTGCCATAACGCTTCAGCAGATCCTGCGCGGCGGAAACACATAAATCGCTGGTATATTCATCTTCACGGCTGATTCTCCGCTCGCGGATTCCGGTTCGCTGGACAATCCACTCATCGTTCGTCTCTACCATCTGTTCCAAATCGCTATTGGTCAGCCTCCGGACTGGCACATAAGATCCAATCGCTGTAATTTTCGCACCCGTCAATGAAATCACCTCTTTAATAGTATCTGGTCTTAGTACTTGGTACTAATTATATGCGATACCTGCTAATATTGCAAAGGAAAAAGCCGTAAAGTGAATATTTCCCTGGACTCGCCGAAGATCAAAAAAAGAACTATGGCCTACACAGGCCACAGTTCCTAGTAAACATATTGAACAAAAGATAAACGGGTAAGCGGCAGCATAGCTTAGGTACAGCACCGTAACATTCCGGTGTATGCTCTTAGCATCGTGCAACTATATGCTTGCCGGTTCTACTTCCACCTGCTCCACCAGCTTTTCCGGCTGGGCGGTATTTCTTGAACGGCAGTTAATGATTTCAACCTCTTCACCATTCTCGATATAAAAGGCCGGGCCTTCATGATTCTCAACCGTCACCTGCTGAAACCGGACATCCCGTACATTCCCCAGAAAAAATCCGCGGTTGTTCATATCCTCAATGCCTGTCATCATGTCGGGCTGGCCGGGAACGGCATTCTTGGCCATTGAAATATCGACATTCGAAAAGGTAATCTCCGAAACATACTGCTCCGCCAGCCCATACAGGAAACCTGCAGCCGCATGGACGCCCCGTGCGGTAATACTCTCAAAATGAATCCGTCTAAACGTTGGCGTTTCCGCCGTAACGGGATACGGATTTTTGTCCCAGACATATTTCTCTTTGCCGCGGGGTCCGCAGAAATAATACAGGTTAAGTGTAAAGGGGCAAATCACGTCCTCCATCACAATGTTGCTGACGCGAATATCCTCAATCGTCCCTCCGCGGCCCCGTCTGGACTTCATGCGAATGCCGCGGTCGGTCTGCTTGAACACGCAGTTGCTGATCGTCACATTGCGGATATCGCCGCTCATTTCACTGCCCAGCACTACCGCCCCATGGCCATGAATCATCGTACAGTTGGTGATGGTTATATTCTCGCAGGGAATCCGCTCTTTCGTATCCTCGGTTCCCGCTTTGATCGCGATGCAGTCATCGCCTACATCAATATTGCAGTTGCTGATGCGCACACCCGAGCAGGATTCCGGATTAATGCCGTCCGTATTCGGTGAATCCGGCGGGTTCAGGATCGAGATATTGTCGATCGTCACATTGCTGCAGCAGATCGGATTCACCGTCCAGCTCGGTGAGTTCAGCAGCGTTACATCCTTGATCGTAACCCGGCTGCAGTTGTTAAATCCGATCAGCGTTGGACGGGGATACTCCAGCGCCTCCGGGTGATTCCGGTGCTTGTTCCACCAGGGGGCGCCGTTGCCCTCCAGGATTCCGCTTCCGGTAATGGATACATTCACTAGATCCTCTCCGTAAATGCAGGACGCATGCACTTGCCGTTTCACGCCTTCCCATCTGGATTCCACAGCCGGAAAGTCCCCGGGCTCGGTGCTGAATGACAGAACCGCCCCAGGGCTTAAGTGCAGCTCTATGTTGCTGCGCAGCAGCACCGCCCCTGTTCTGAATGTCCCCGCCGGGATAACCACCGTTCCGCCGCCGTCTCTGCTCGCTGCCGCAATGGCATCCGCAATAGCTCCCGTTGCCGGCACTGGACTATCCCGCAGCGCTCCGTAATCCGCAATGTTATACATGGGTCCCCCTTCCTCTCGAGCAGCGCTCCAACCGCTGCAGAGCTTCCCGCTTTATCCTTTTACCTTCTGTACAAAGACTCCAT
Organism: Paenibacillus sp. FSL H7-0357; assembly: GCF_000758525.1. Taxonomy (NCBI): domain Bacteria; kingdom Bacillati; phylum Bacillota; class Bacilli; order Caryophanales; family Paenibacillaceae; genus Paenibacillus; species Paenibacillus sp. FSL H7-0357. Next base: position 6,400,480 of record NZ_CP009241.1, read on the forward strand.
CTCCACACAAGCCATGACGAGCGCCCCCACCCCATGCAGATCATTGCTGACCTTAGGCCGGGTGACATAATTCTCATAGTCGCCCGCCGAAGTGCCGATGCAGATATCCGGCAGGATCACGCGGCCCTGATCATCCTGCTGAAGCACCGAGATCAGGCCTTCATAGCCTTTTTGGGCTGCTGTCACCGCTGCTGCTTCTTCAGTAGCCAGACCCAATTTCACCGCTTTGGCGATGGTGTAGACGAACAGGCAGGACCCCGACGTTTCCAGCCAGTTATCCGGCTCATCGCCCTTATCCACGACCTGGTACCACAGTCCGCTGTCCTTATCCTGATAACGGATCAAGGCCTGCACGAATTCGCTTAGCGCAGCAGCCAGCTCCGCCCGGCCCGGTTCATCTGCCGGCAGCAGGTCCAGAAATTGCGACAATGCCAGACCGTACCAGCCCAGGGACCGGCTCCAGAACTCGGGAGAGCAGCCCGTTTCGGGGTTGGCCCAAGGCATGCGCCGGCTCTCATCCCAGGCATGATACAAAAGGCCGGTAGCTTCATCCTTCATGTATTTGCGCATCAGCTTCTCCTGATGCAACACGGTTTGCCGCAAGCCGGCTTCCCCGTAGGCATTGGCATATTTCAGCGAGAAGACTCCGGCCATGTAGAGTCCGTCAAGCCACATTTGATAAGGATACTTATCCTTGTGCCAGTATCCGCCTTCGGCGGTTCTGTTTACTGTCAGCAGCAGATTTCTCAGCTTATCGGCAGCCGTCCGGTACTTGCCCTTGCCGGTCCGTTCATGTAGCGTGAACAGCAGCAGTCCTGCCTGAACCGCATCCAGCTCATCGCGGGCAAAATAGAAATTGCCCTGATCATCCACCAGATCATCCACATATTGACCGATGTACTCCAGATAGCGGTCCTCCCGGACAGCTTCCCAGAGCAGCTCCATCCCGCACAGAAACACGCCTTGATGGTAGTGCCAGCGATGTGCAGGAGGAAGCTCTCCCGCTTGATAAGTATCCATTAAAGAGTCACAGGCTTTTTTTGCCCATTCCATGGGTGTTTTCGGCAGACTGCCTATCATCTTACTACCCCTTCCAACATAAGAATACCTGTCCTTTGGCGGTTAACCCTTCATTGATCCCAGCATAGCCCCTTTGGCAAAATGCTTCTGCAAGAACGGATAAACCATCAGAATCGGCAGGGTTGCCACCACGATAACGGCCATCTTGATCGTCTGATCCGGCGGCGGAACCGCAGCATCGAGCGAAGAGCTGTAATCCATCCCGCTGGCCAGCACGACAATTTGTCTGAGCAGCACCTGGATCGGCCATTTGGCGCTGTCATCCAGATACAGAATGGCACTCATATAGGTGTTCCAATACGTCACCGCATAGAACAGGGAAATTGTCGCAATCGAGGGCAAAGATAACGGCAATACAATCCGGAACAGGATGCCGAAGTCGTTGCAGCCGTCAATTTTGGCGGATTCCTCAAGACCTTCCGGGATATTCTGAAAAAAGTTTTTGAGAATAATCATGTTAAACGCACTGATTGCCGAAGGCAGAATTAGAGCCGCATAGGAATCAATCAGCCCCAGCTCCTTCACAACCAGGAACGTAGGAATCATCCCGCCGTGAAACAACATCGTGAACACAACCAGAAAGTTAATAACATTGCGCCCGTCCAGATCCCGTCTGGAGAGGCCGTAGGCCATTAAAGCTGTTATAAACATACTGAATGCTGTACCGATGAGCGTAACCCCAATCGAAACTCCCAGCGCTCTAAAAATCGTATCCGTCGAGAAAATAAACTTGTACGCCTCAAAGCTCCATACTTTTGGAATCAGCACAAATTTGTTGGCCGCGAGCTCCGCACTGGTTGTGAAGGAGCCTGCCACCACGTGGATAAATGGAAGCACCGTCACCAGTGCAATGAGGGCCAGCAGCGTAAAGTTAACAGCAGCAAAGATCCGGCCGCCGATCGTTCTGTCTTCTACCATTTGAATTCCTCCCGCATTTCTCTCAATAAACGCCTTCTTCTCCCATTTTCTTCGATAATTTGTTGACCGACATGACCATAATGAGTCCAATCACCGATTTAAAGAAGCCAATAGCCGTACTGTAACTGAATTGTCCTTGTCTCAAACCTGCGGTATACACGTACGTATCAATAATTTCCGCCACTTCCCGGTTCATGGAGTTGAGCAGCAGATAGGCGTGTTCAAATCCAAGATCCAGCACGGAACCGATTTTCAGAATCAGTAGTGTAATAATGACGCTTCGGATCGCCGGAAGGGTAATGTGCCAGACCTGTCTCAGCCGGCCGGCTCCGTCCATGCGCGCAGCTTCGTAAAGTCCGGGATCCACAGCCGCAATGGCTGCGAGATAAATGATGGTGCCCCAGCCTGCTTCTCTCCAAATGACCTGAATGATATACATTGGCCTGAACCAGTCGGGATTCAGCAGGAAATTCACCTTGGGAAGGCCGAAATAGACCAATAGCTCGTTAATAATTCCTCCGTCCATCGTGACCATAACGAAAGTAATCGAGACGACGATAACCCATGACATAAAGTGGGGCAGATAAACGAGTGTCTGGAACAATCTTTTGAAAAATGTGCCTCTCAGCTCATTCAGCATCAGGGCAAGGATAATCGGAATCGGAAAATAAAAGATGATATTCATTCCGAATAAAATCAGCGTATTCCCCAGGATATTGAGAAAATCCGGCTCCGCGAACAGCCGCTTGAAATGCTCAAGCCCTACCCAATTGCTGCCGAGGATCCCCTGATAAGGCTTGTAATCCTGAAAGGAAATGACCAACCCGTACATTGGAAAGTATTTAAAAATAACAAAAAACAGCACTCCCGGTATCAGCATGACGTAAAGCAGTTTATTTCTCCACAGCCGCTTTTTGAGTTCACTGCTGCTTTTGTATTTTTTGGGCTCCAGCTCAGGAATTGCGCTGGGCTGAGCGGTGACTTCCTGCATAATACTCTTCCTTTCTGCTTCATAAATTGATCATCTGACTGCCGGTTTCGTATGAATCAGAAGGCTGCTGAAGCTGCTTCGGCAGCCTTCTTCACTGGGCCTTAGCCTAACCGTTCACGACTGTCATCCTATTTCTTGTATGCGGCGTTGTATTCTTCGATAATGGCTGCGCCGCCCCGGCTCTTCCAGGATTCCACTTCTTTTTCGAATCCGGCCTTGTCCAGCTGTCCATAGATATAATTGTAGGTAGCATCCGTAATAATCTGTTGAAGCTCAACGCCCTTGGAGGTGTAGGTCGCCGAATCCAGGGCAGCCGTAGGGTCAGCCACTCCGAATTTGACGTTCTCCAGCGCCAGTTCATCAGCATGAATCCGGCCTGGCAGCACGTTCAAAGGCTGGTACATCCCGTTGGTTTCGTATTCACCGATAACGCTGTCCTTATAGCCTTTAACCTCGCGTTCAATCAGCTCTTTATCATCCGCCGGTTTCGCTTTGCCGTCTTCAACGGTGTAGTGAGTGCCTTCAATCCCCCAGTACATCAGGTTGGCAACCTCAGGAGTCATCATCTTGTCAAAGAACGCCAGAATCTTCTTCAGCTCGGCTTCATCCTTGACTGCGCCTTTCGGGAAGAGGACTACGTTGTTATAGCCCGGAATCATCCATTGGGTAATCTTTCCATCCGGTCCGGCGACCATACTGTGCGCATCCAAAACGGCATCCGGGACATTCTTGATCAGATCCTTATTGAGGTTATCAATATCAGGCATGGATCCGCCGATATACAGGCCCGCTTTACCGCTGGTGAACATATTTACAGCATCTGTTTTACTGGTAGCCGCGAAATCCTGGTTCATGTACTCGGAATCACGAAGCTTTTTGAAGTAGTCCATCGCATCGATATATTGCGGGAACATAAATTCCGGTGCAAGCTGGCCATCCTTCTCGCCCCAGTTGTTCGGGGTTCCGAACCAGGAGGAGACGGTTTTGAAAGCTCCGTATACCAGCTCATTCCGGTCCACAATCCCTGTGGTGTCTTTTTTACCGTTGCCATCCGGATCCTGTTCCGTAAAAGCCTTCGCCATGGCGAACAGCTCATCCAGATTCGCAGGTGCCTTCAGCCCCAATTTATCTGCCCAGTCCTTGCGGTAAATGATCCCTTGACGCGCCAACGGCCGTCCGATATACACGGTGTACAGCTTGCCGTCTACTTTGGTGTTATTGAGGATTTCCGGCTTCAGCTTGTTCAGGTTCGGGAATTCCGTCAGATAAGGGCCGATCTCCCAGAACTGTCCATCCTTGATCGCTTCCTTCATCTGCAGGAAGGTCGTCTGATTCTTCAAATAGGTCACCTGCGGCAATGAACCTGTGGCAAACGATGAATTCAGCTTCTCTTCATAGGTATCCGCCGGGAAAAATTGATAGGTCAGCTTCGTATTGGTCAATTTCTCCACTTCCGCTTTGATCGTGTCCGGTGGAGTCTCTGTCGTGTTCAGTGGAAGCATAATCTTAATTTCTGTCGGTTTCTCCGGCTCTGGTGCCGGTTCTGTTGTCGCGGTGTTGGTCCCCCCGCTTGTACCGGGATCTTTTGTCGCCGCTGCTTCCTTATTGTTGTTGTTGTTGCCTGAACACGCTGTCAACATGCTGAACGTTAACAGTGCACTCATGAGCAGGGTGAAGGATTTTTTCTTCATACCATTTTGACCTCCGTTTGACTTGTATTGGTTACAAGCAACACACTACAGCCTCGGCCAGGTTTCGAATACAATCATTTACTCATAATGGGGCGTTTGGGGGTGGGGTGTGAGCAAATGATTATTGGGTTATAAATGGAAAGGAAAACATTGGTTTGGGGGAGTGGGATTAATCGGGATGGGAATTTGGGAGCGGTGGGGTAACTGCGGGGAATGTTTGGACTTCCGGTCGCTGTTATGTTTGGATTTCCTGATTTGAACCGCTGGCCGCGGTAGAAATCCAAACATAAAGGCGATCGCTATCGCTCCTCCAGTTCCAAACTTCCCCTTCGTTACGGTCACCTCTCCGAGGGTTTTCCTTTCCATTTATATGGAAAGGGGGCAGAGTGAAAACCACCGCTGGTTTCTGCGGTGGGGAGAAGTTACTTGCGATGGATGGAACTTAGGATGTGTAGCAGCTGTTAGTGGTACTAGGTTAGGCAGATTGGAACATAGGGAGTACAAGGAACAGTTAGTTGAAATGTCATGGCGCAGGCGGGGAGATTATTGGGAACATGTACAGTTACTAATGAGAGAAATCTGCAGTCTGGCTGGGGCAATCCAGGAGACTGATTACAATCCCCCCGCCCCTCTATCCTACTTGCCCGCCTCTGCCCGGGCCTCTGCCGCGGTGTATTCCTGGATGATCAGGTTGCCGCCGCTTGTTCTCCATTTTTCCACCTGCTCGTTGAATTCCTCAACAGTGATATTGCCGATGATGTAGTTGTAGGTCGCATCTATGATAATCGTCGACAGCTCCACATTTTTCTCATCATAGGTTGGAGAGCTTAAGCGCAGGGTCGGGTCATCCACGAGAAACTGTTCGTTATCCTTGCTGAGCTGGTCGGCCAGGGCGGTCAGCTGCTCTTTTTTCTCCACTTCCATAATGTTCTTGTTGCCGAAGTCGGCGATCATCAGGGAGTAGAGCGGATTCACTTCATTTACACGCAGCTGCGAGGTCTCCTCCGGAAGAATTACCTTCCCGCCTTCCAGCTTATAATGCCGGCCCTCGAACCCGTATTTCATCAGATTGGCGACATCCCTGTCCATCGTCCGGTCAAAAAAACCAAGCACCTGCTTCAGCTCCTGCTCCGTGGCAATGGCTTTTTTGGAAAACAGGTAAAGGCCGTTGTAGTTAGGAATGGACCATACTTTATATCCGTTTGGCCCCTTAATCCGGTTAATCAGTGTAAATTCAGCAGCCGGATTGATCGCCTGAGCCTCACTGGAGAGCCGCTGCACATCCGTCATGCTGCCAATAAAAACACCGGCCGTTCCCCGGATAAACTTATCCCGCTGGACCTCCTTGCTGGTTAAGGCGAAATCCTGATTTATCATTTTCTCATTATATAATTTCCGCATGAAATTCATGGTGTTCATATATTCAGGAGTCACGAACTCAGGGATAAACTGATGATTTTCCAGCTTCCAGTTATTCGGAGTACCGAAATAGGAGCTGAGTGTCTTAAACACGCCGTACACGAGATCGTTGCGGTCGACCAGGCCAATGGTGTCCTGTTTGCCGTTTCCGTCCGGATCATTATAAGTAAACTGCTTCATGACCTCATACAGTTCATCCAGTGTTTGCGGCTTGCTTAACTGAAGATGGTCCAGCCAGTCTTGGCGGATGATGATTCCTTGCCTGGAGGAAGGGCGCTCGGTATACAATCCATAGATTTTGCCGTCTACAGCAGCCTGGTTAAGAATCGCAGGGTCCAGCTGTTTCAAATTCGGGAACTCCTGCAGATAAGGCCCGATCTCCCAAAAGGCTTCTGAGCGGATCGCACTTTTCAGCAGATTATAATCCGTGAACTTCACAAAGGTGACTTTGCCCAGCGAATTGGTCGTCAATGCTGTATTCATTTTATCTGTGTAGACACCTTCAGGAACCCAGGTAATGTCGAGCTTAGCCCCTGTCAGCTTCTCAAGTTCCGCCATAATATCCTTGGAGGGCTGCTGAGGGAAATGCAGAGGTGCCAGGATGGAAATGAACGGCGCGGTCTCTCCGGGACCGGTCCGGGGTGACTCGTTGTCACTGCAAGCGCTTAACAAAATGAACGAGAGCAGCAACACCCAACAGCAATATCGGCGCACTGTTCTCCCTGCAAAAACTCTGGACATCCCTGTATCCTCCTAAAAGTTTGGTTAGTATATACCTAGCATAATTACGCTCATTTCTGAAATATAACTGCTAATTATTGAATAATCTTCTATCCAAAGTAATAATTAGAGATAATGATTATTGCGGCACCAGATGATTATTGTTATTATCCAAGCTGATGAATACACTTAAATGAGGCGGTTGCTACTACCCAAGTAAAGGTGCTGAAATCCAGTGAAACACTTAAGCTTCCTGAGTAAATTAACTTTATTCGCCTTTGTCATCAGTACGCTGCCTGTGGTGTTCATTGGCTCTTTCTCCTATCTCACATCCTCCAGCGAAATTCAAAAAAATGTTAACAAAAGCAAAATGGAACTTATTTTACAAATTAACTCAAATGTAGAGCATAAGCTGACTACTGTCAACCAAACCTTAAACCAGGTTGTGAATTCTTCGGTATTAAAAAAAGCACTAAATAACCCGTTAAATGTAACCGATTTCATTTTATATAATGACTTAAGAAACGAAATCCGCAATATGCAATCCTTTGATACAAAGCTCGAAGATGTGATCCTGTTAAATCAACGGCAAAATTGGATGATCAAAAACTCCGGCCTCTACCGCCTGAACGAATACAAGAACTATGAGCAGCTCTCCAATCTGATGAATGTGCCCGACAACACCTCCTGGGTGCTGAACCCTTCCTCGCTGTTCTACAGTGAGGAGAGCATCAATGTGACGGGCTGCGACTACAGCATCAGTCTGATTAAAAAGCTGCCGACCAACAAACTGCAAAAATACGGACTTGCCCTGGCGAATATTCCGGCCTGCAGCCTGCAGGACTTCATCAACTCGGAAGTAGATCCGCTCGACAGCATTATTGTGCTGAATGAGTCCGGCACCATACTGCTTCACCCGGACCGTTCGATGATCGGAGAGCCTGCTCAAAAGGGCGGATTTGCTGATCTTTCGCTCGTCTCCGATCTCAATAAACCTTCGGGACAATTCAAAACCGTCATGGACAAAAAGGACTATTCCGTCACTTATCTGCGTTCCCAATTAAACGGCTGGATCTATCTCTCGGTCACCTCCATTGAGAGTTTGACGAAGGAATCTAACAAAATCGGAACCTATACCCTGTATGTATGTGCCGTGATGCTGCTGCTGTCCATCCTGTTCGCATGGCTCGGCTCCCGCCGCATGTACAGCCCGATCGAAAGACTGCTCAACCAGATGGGGCTGCGCAGACCCGGAATCAAATCCAGGCATACGGATGAGTTTCAGTTTATCGGCGAACAGGTGCATCATTTATTTCAGTCCAAATCACAGCTGGAGAAGGAGGTCAGCCAGCATATCCGGCAGGTCCGCACCTTTTTCCTGACCAAGGCCTTTCAGGGCAATGTCAAAAAACGCGAGCTGTTCGAAGAGCTGGAGCAATATGGCTATCACACCCAGATGGAAGAATGGAAGACGATGGCTGTAATCACGTTGAGCATCGACTTCTCTGAGGATACCAGCTATGAGAAAAAGGATCTCCATCTGCTGTTGTTTGCCGCGCATAATATGATCGAGGAACTGGTACCCCCGGACAGCAGGCTTGCGCCTGTCATTATGGACCATGCCGTGGTGACCTTGATTGGCAGCATGGAAGGCAATGCCGAAGCTTTTCACCGGTCGCTCTATTCACTGACAGAGAATCTGCAGCAGGAGATCAATAACTACCTGAAGCTGCAGGTCAGTATTGGCCTGAGTCTGCCCTTCCATTCCTTTGATAAAATATCCATCGCCTACAGAGAAGGCCTGGAAGCTCTGAAATACCGGATTACGCTCGGCAAAGGCATCATCATCCAATACGAGAACATCAACTCCGGCAAACATTATCTGAACCTAAACTATCCTTCGCATACCGAAAATGACCTGATGGACGCCATCAAGCTGGCCGATACTGAAAAAGCGAAGGAGCTGCTGCATAAGCTGTTCAAATGTATTTTTGCGCTGGGACTGTCCCCGCAGGAGTACCAGATTCCGCTGACCCGTCTGCTCAATAATATCCTCATTATGATGCAGGAATCGGGAATTAGCCTGAACCAGATTTATCATGTGAACGGCTCCTTATTCGAAGAACTGACCGACCTCCACATTGTAGCCGAAATCGAGGACTGGTTCTGGAGTATGGTTATTCTGCCGATGATCCGGATTTTTCACAGCCGGCAAAATGCCCAATATCACAACATTTCAGAGAAAATCATTGATATTGTCCAGCATGATTATGACAAGGATCTTACGCTGGAGGAGTGCGCTTCACGCCTTCATTACAACGCCAACTATCTCAGCAGCGTTTTCCGTAAGGAGACCCAATATTATTTCAGTGAGTACCTGGCGATGTACCGGTTCAAAATGGCCAAAAAATGGCTGGAAGAAACCGACATGCCGATCAAGGACATTGCCGCAAGGCTCAGATACAACAATTCGCAGAATTTCATCCGCTCCTTCCGGAAGCAGGAAGGGATGACCCCCGGGCAGTACCGTGACAACGCTAGTTCCAGGGCCCAAGGCGGGACCGGATAAGCATCGGGGAATCCTCTGCCGGATATGAATCCTAAACAGCCAGATTTAGACAAGTGGAAACGGCTTTGCCGTCCTTTTTAAGGACGGTACCGTTTCAGCGAGAAATAGAAGGATAAGTTATCGTTTGAAACATATACATTCTTATATTTTGACAAAAGCCGTCAACACCCCAAGCAGTATACGCTGAGGCTGACGGCTCTTTTGGATGATAATAGCAAAGGGTTGTTGATCCCATTGGGTTACTTTCAGGCACTCTTGGGCTTGCGCGCTTTTCTTGCTCTTATGAACCAAATGATGGAAACTGCCAGGATTAGCACTACGCCGCCGCCGGCAATGACGATATTCTTGACGTTTGGCACGTAAACGACCATCTCGAGCGGCTGCGAATCGGCCATTGTAATATGCCAAGTCAACGTTTTTCCGTCCTGTTCAGCGGCATTGTTGGCCCCATACAAATCATAAGGAAGCGTTAATTTAAAATCGACCGCAAGGTTCTGCAGCAGCATGCGGACCAGAGATTTCGGCACGCTCAAACTTCCGATCCCGTCAATGATTTCATCCGAATAGGCATTCAGCTTCGGCTGGGCTACCACATCGTATTTGGTGTACAGCCAATTATTAACCTGTTCAACCTGCGCGTCCACAATGTCCAGCTTGCCAGCGTTTGCCTGCAGGTCTTGCAGCGAAGCATAGGCTTTGAGGAATTGATATTCTGTAGATTTACCGTTCTGGCTTTTCTTCAATTCAATTCCGGCAGCCTCCAGCCTGGTGGTCAGCACATCCTCCAGCTTCCCGCCAACCATCGCCTCCGCACGGGAATCCAATAAAATGCTGAACGCAAGCTCCAGACTCCCATCCTTCTTCACCGTCATATGCGCCGTACCGCTGGCACAGCCGGTAAGCAGAACAAGCATCGAAATCATCAGAACCACAAAGTAACGTCTGCGCCGCCCTAACGAGGGCAGCATCGATTGCTGCTGTTGTCTTAAGTTCAATGCCGCGCCTCCATTCTTCTTTTTCGTCTTGTTATGATGCTGTATATGCGATATGCATTCATTCTAATCAATCCTCATATCCGCCCCACCAAGAGCTCTCCTTCAGTTGCACCTCTTTTTCCTTTATCCTGACAAGTCGGCAAGTCAGCAAATCAGCAAGTTTTCCAGTATTCATCCGCTAGAATAGTTCTTCTACCGGGCAAACTATATAGATTGAACTTGTGGTTTTAGAGTACAGGATCAGTCGCAACTACGGTGAATATTTGGACCTCCGGCCACTGTTGTCGTAAGAATTTCTTGATTTTAACCGCTATTTAGCGGTAGAAATCCGAAGACTGCTTATGCTTTCGATGCTAGCTTTCCTTCAGAAAGCTTTCAGACGGACACTACCGTTCCACCAGTTCCAAAATCCCCCTCCGTTGCTCCTTTCCTATATCTCAAGTTTTTAGTTCAATCTATATAGTTGTATTTTGTACAGCTAAAACCGACCGTTTCGCTGCTTTGGGGAGGTTAGTTGCACTCCATACACTTATATGAACCAAATCTAGCTAAAAACACACAAAACTATTTTTTAATTGCACAAACTGCATCTATCTCTCAAAAAAAGCAGATTCGGCCTGATATAGTTGCAGGAAATACATTTATAGCGGTGCGAAGCTTTCATTCCAGAGGCAGAGTGGCTTTCTTATGGTCTTTCAACAGTTTAATGATAGCAGTCCGCTTCGTAGAAGTCTAAACCATTCGCGGCGTGGTTTCAAATCTAATCATTTTATCCTGCGTTCAGAAGGAGGCGTAACTTCAACCAAGTGGAAACGGCTTCGCCGTCCTCAAAAGGACGGTATCCGTTTCAGCGAGAAATAGAAGGATAATTTATAGCGTGAAGCATATAAATGCTTATATTTAAAACAAAGCCATTCCCCAGAGTCCTTTCGGACTCCGAAGAATGGCCTTCCCATAATCAAACTATCTGTAGTATCATGTTTAACTCATTCGCAGCAGAGGCTTAGCAGGGCTTAATCACATAGCTCCCTTCGTGCCCATAGCACTCAGTAAATTCGCAAGCGCCTGAACAGTTTGTGCGCGGCTAGTGGAACCCTGCGGATCAAACCGGCCATCCGGAGCCCCTTGCATAATGCCGGATGCCAGCGCCTGTGCTACCTGCGCTTTAGCCCAGTCTGACACCTGAACTGCATCAACCATCCTTAGCGGTTCACCGGAAGCTGCTGCCCGGCCCAGCTTGTATTCATAGGCTTTGACCAGCAGAACAGCCATTTGCTCACGGGTAATCTCCGCATCAGGTGAAAATGCTGTTGCCGTTACACCCTGTACCAGCCCCGCCTGATAAGCGGCTGCTACGGATTCGGCATACCAGTTGCCCGGGTTCATATCAGAGAATGGAAGCTCCCCACCGGCACTCTTCAGATTAAGCATCCGGGCCAGCATCGCTGTAAATTCAGCCCGTGTTGCCGTTCCTCCTGGAGAAAATAGATTATCCGTCACACCTGTGACTACATGCTTTGCGCTAAGCGACTTCAGCGCAGCGTAAACCCAATGGCTGGATGCGACATCCGTGAACGTCTTATCGTAGGAGAACACCGCGTAGGTACTGAAATGATTCAGCATAATAACAGCCTTATTGCGGGTGCTATCTATACTTCCTCCTGCATAACCCCACAGAGAGCTTGGCTTCTCCTTTACATACACACCCAACAGTTCATCATTTGATATCGCAGCGGAATATGGAAGCTCCGCGCGTACAGGCTGCGGGAAGGCAGACAAGACCAGCTCCGCTCCATCCCCCTTACGCAGGAGAAGGCCAAACTCATAGGCTGCACCTTCCTGCCGGTAGATCCCGCTGCCACTGCCTGACGGGATTGTTCCCGATGTAACCGGAGTGAGAGTGACCACGAGGGCCGCGCCCTTCCGTTCGTTTTCCGGCAATCTTGCACTGAGTTCAACCAGTACGGAAGCAGGAATCGCCAGCGAGGCCTCTCCGTCCTTAACGATAAGCGATCTCGTGCCAAGCAGTACTCCGGCGTTCACGGGCAGTAATGCCTCCGTTTTTCCATCATTCAGAGTCACCTCGACGTTGGAGGCTCCCTGATTCTTGGTGAAGATGTCCTCACCAACCGTTTGTGTCTTCATGCCGACCGTCCCCGCACTGGCTGACGGAGTTGGCACCAGGGTCGGGGCTGGCGTCGGGTTCGGTGCTGGTGTTGGCGTTGGGGCAGCCCCAATTACGGTAACTGTTGCCTTGGCTGCCACACCCGTCCCCTCCACCGTGCCGTTCACAATAAAGCTGCCGGTATTTGCATATTGCTGCGGTGCGATCCTCTGCCAGACGACTGGCACTGCTGATATTGACTTGTCGCTGTATACAGCCGTCACCACCGAAGGCAATGCAGGTGCAATGCCTACCGTTGTGGTTACCTCCACAGCCTCAAGACTGACAATCCCAGGTGCTTCCGCCTCAAGCACCGACACCTCCGCCAACGCAGGCAGTGCCGTTCCTTCCGCAGCTCCGTTTACTGTGAATGTGCCTGGTGCTGCATACTGTCCCGGATCTATCTTCTGCCAGACGGCCGGAGTCTCCCCGCTGGTATTGTCGGAGTAAGTAGCTTGCACTACCGTGGGCAGGGAAGGGGCAACTCCGGCAGGTGTGCTGATATGCACCTTCTGCAGCGCCACAATGTTCCGCTCCGCCGCTTCCGTTACGATCACCTCAGCCACTGCTGGCAGCGCTGTTCCTTCTACTCTGCCGCCTACTGTAAATTCTCCAGGCTGGGCATAAGTTTCCGGCAGCACCTGCTCCCAGCTCACTGCTGCGGTTCCCTCGCTTCCATTCTCGTATACCACCGGAATCATTTCCGGCAGGACAGGGGATACCCCCGCAGCAGTCGTTACACCGATACGGCCCACGCTCTGGATGTCCTTGTCATCGTATATGGCTTTCACTTGCGATGCGTTCATGGCTCCGTTGTAAATCCGGAAATCATCAAGTCCGGCATTCAGCTGCGCGCCGTCTCCATAGCCGGAGACGCCGATCTTCTTGGCATCATTGGTTGCCGTGATCGACTGCGGCGAGCCTTCCAGGTCGACCTGCTGGGCCACTCCGTTTCTGTAAATCATCCCGCTCTTGGTTGCCGCATCAAAGGTAAAGACAATATGCGTCCACTCATTCAGCGGCAGAAACTCCTCCGGCGACTGCTTCACATAGAAGCCGTTAGCTCCGTCAACGAATACAATGCTGGAATTGCCGTTGTAGGTGACAAAAAATCCGTTGCCGGCAAAGCTGCCCTCCGGTTTGAACCATAACAGCACATTCTCCTTGTCATTCATGGTGCCAGTGCGCTTGATCCAGTAGGACAACGTCAGGCTGCCCGGCTGTAGCTCCGGATCGTTGCCCGCATGGACAAAGTTGCCGCTTGTTCCGCTGAAGATGAGCGCCTGGTTCTTGTGTCCCTGTCCACTCCAATCGGGCGAGCCGTGAAGTGTTCCATCACGCCCGCTTCCCGAAACGTCTTGAACCGTAATTCCCTGACCTTCATCAAAGGTATAGCGGAGTGCAAGCTCCGGGAAGGGAGCAATAACCCGTTTCGTCACTGTTACATGAGCCCGGACTTTCGTTTCCGTGCCCACAACAGTTCCATTCACCGTGAATAGGCTGCCTTCCTTGTCATACAGACTGGGATCTACCGGCTCCCATTGTACCGGAACCTCGGACACACTGCCGTCCTCCAGTGTCGCCTTGACCGTTGCCGGAAGCTTCGGCGCCTCCTGAGCCGGAGTAGTCAGGATGGCGTCCTCAACCGAAACAATGTTTCCGGCAGGGGCGATTAGAGCAGCAATTTCGGCAGCACTAAGGGCTCTGCTGTAAATGCGGAAGTCGTCAACCAGACCGTCAAAATACGGATCTGCGAATTGTGATTTGCCGATGTAATTATTTTTGGTCTTGCCAAGGTCGGAAGGCCGGAGCGTCATGTGGTCATTTCTACCTGCCTCCACACCGTCGATATACAGGACACCCTGAGAACCCGTGAGCGTCACGGCCACATGTTTCCACTCGCCGGCAGGCAGTGCAGGCGCATCAATGACCTGCTCCCGTCCGGCTGCATTGCCGCCGGTAGTAATGGCAAACCGGGTGATGGAGCCTGCTTTGGGCGACAGGAACATATAGGTGCCCGTTCCGGTGCCAAAATCGAAGATCCGTGAATAAGTGCCGATCGTGTCCGCCTTCACCCAGGCGGAAATCGTAACTTCATCGGCACGGCTCAGCAATCCCTCTGGCATTTTCACATAACCTTCCTGCCCGCTCAAATCCAGGGCATGATTGATTTTACCAGGAGTCCAGACTGCCGAGCCGAGCACATTGGCGTCATAACCCCCGCCGGTGGCATCGGAGACTGCCGTTCCTTCGGTTTCGTCAAAGGTATAATGCGCCAGCAGCTCCACTAGCGGCGGTGCAGCAGCAGCTTCAACCTTAACCGTATCGCTGTGCTCAATCTCCGAATCGCTTACGGTCAGCTTGAACACGTAGATTCCCAGCTCTGTAACCGCAAGCGAGGTGAACAGCGCTTTGCTGTTGCCGAATGTTGCCTCGCCGCCGGTTGGCCCGGACAGCAGTGTCCATTCGGAGGTCAGCTTGCCCTCCGGCAAGCCGTCGTCCTTAGCCTGGCCGCGAAGCACGGCATCATCCACCCGCAAGGTGTATGTGAAGTCCTCCCCCGCATTAACAGCCGGAGCTTGATTGTCGTCAGGCTCCGTCCCGCTCAGCTCTACAGTGTAGGCAACAGCCGGACCCGCTTCAACGGTCAGCTTAACTTCATCGCCGAAGGCATTCAGTTTGCCAGCCGGCTCACCGTCTATACGGATGAGGTAGGCACCTTTTTTCAAGCCGCTGAAGGCAATCGTTGTTTCATGCGCCTTGCCCGGCGTCAAATTGCGCAGATTGAAACTGGCATAGTCCTTCTTCATGGACAGTTTGGCTGCCGTAAACTGATCTTTGTCCAGCTCGATATAGAGCTTCTCGGTAATCAGGTTGACCCGTTTGTACAGGCCATCCGTGGGCGTAATATCGTAATAGACGGCATCCGTGACAGAGACATCCGCCCCGTAACCGGTTACCCCAAAGATCGGATCGACCGCAATATCCGCGCTGAGAATCTGAAGCGCGCCGAACAGTCCGAGATCGGCTTCACCGGTCATGCCCTTCCAGCCATTCAGCAGCGGAACATTCCGGCCGCCGCCGGTTCCATTCGTGCCTTGATTGCCTTTCTCCGCCTGATAGGTCCAGGCTGCAGCTCCGAAGTTTGCCGGATCATCGCTGATCTGGCCGGAGTTGATCGCACTGAGATTAGCCAGCTTGGCGGCATAGGACAGCCGCTGCTCTTCTTCCCGGCCCGTCCCGGCGTGATAGCGAATCCAATCATCCATAGCATAACCTGCCAGGGACGCGCTATACTGGAAATTCCACCAGTTCTCACCCGTGATGGTAACCGGGTCGGCATAGTAATACCACACCGGCATTTGGCCCCGGGACGCCCGTGTCTTGGAGTTGATTTTGCCCATCATCTCGAGCGCTTTGGCCTGCTCCGTTTCGTTGCCGCCCTGCATCTTGGCCAGCGTATATACGGCTTCCTCGCCGGTATTGTCATAGCTGTACTCCGAGCCGTACGGGTATTTGGTATTTTTAAAATTGTTGTATTTGCGCAGCATCTTGGCCCGGACATCATTGGCCTCATCCATATAACCCTCGTCTTCAAGCGCCTGAATGATATCCGGAGTCGTCAATTCGCCCATAAGCCCGGTTTCCCAGTTGTAGGATACGGGCCCTTCGTACAGCGCCTTCAAAATATTATAGGCCCGCAGCAGGTAAGTCTCCTTGGGATGCTTATAGTTGACCAGCTCAGGATAGTTCGCGGCAATTTTATACATGCTGAAGTACGTATTATAGATATGCGGGTAGGCGTATCCCCGGTAAGTCGGTGTTGTGTTCGGCTCCGCCATCAGGAAGTCATGAATCAGGTAATCCTCATGGTGGCCGTTCATCAGATTCGTCCAGATTGCCGTCTCAAGATAATCGTCGACCGCCGTGATTTCCGATGCTACAGGGGTTAGGGCATTTTTTTCCGCCAAAAACTGTCCGTGTGTCAGCCCCCAGTCATCGCCCCAGCCCCAATACCCGCTGAAGCTGTTCCGTTTCGATTTCGTGTTCATCATCCAGTCGTCAAAAACTTTGTCTCGAAGATCGCCCGGAAGATTCCACTGTGTGCTTTGCACCATAAAAGCCGCGTGATCCTCCAGAGCCTGGTCAACCGCGTCGATGCCGTAGAACTGCAGCACTGTTGTGAGACCGCTTCCATAATTTATGGTAACATGCTGCGGACCGAGCTTCGTCAGGCTGAATTCATAAATATGGTGGTCCCCGCCCTTGCGGGCAAGCAGTGGAATTTCCGTGCCGTCATCCAGCATCACACTATGAATGTCCGCCTTGGTGCGCAGATCGAATTTCACTTTCTGGTTGCTTGGCACGACCATTCCCGGGACAACAGTTACATCTATCAGTCCCTGCTCATACAGCGTATTCTTTGCCTCCTGCTCATTCGCAACGGCAAACCACTTAAACCCGTAATCCTGTGCTTCTCCCGCTGCCAACACCAGGCTGGTATTCGGCAAATAACCGCGGTTCGTAGATTTGATCACATTGGAATGAATATAGAATACGTTCAGGCCCTCAATCCATTTGCCTTCGTTATCGGGGTTCCAGGCCCATTTGCTGCCCGGATGCTCCTCATTGCGCCAGCGGTCCTGATATTCAAGCCCCGCCCCCGTAGCGGAATCCGGCATCAGCATCAGGTATGAGCCAATACCGCTTGGTCTGCCCGCTGTAATATAGGAGCTGTTGTTGCCGACAAAAGAGTGGGTGACCACACGGGTTTCATAAATGGCGTCCCCATAGGTCCACTGCTCATTAAAAGGAAGCGGAAGTCCGAAGTCGCCGATCTCCAGCTGCTTTCCGCTGGTGTTAACGACATGAATATCCCACTGCAGATGCCCATCCGCTTCCAGTGTGTAGGTCTCAACCAGCTTGAAATTACGTATACCTTCCGCATTCCCGGAGTTCTCATACGTAACTGTGACTTTATTGCCTTCTTTAATGATGTTCCGGACATCTTCCGACTGGTTAGTCGACGCTTTGATCCAAGCCCCGCCGTCCAGGCGATAGGTAAAGATCAGCTCACCCATCCACTGATGATCAGCTGTATCTTGCTCAGGCGACACCTTCTTGTTCATCACATATTCGGTCGGGAAGGAATCCCCTTTGATTTTAATCGAAGAGATTTCGCCGTATGACCCGGTTTCAACCAGCAGCTTGTCACTTGTCAGCTCATACGCGCCGGCCTTTGACGGAAAAAGGACTGCTGATACTACCGCCAGCGCCACAAAGACCGCCCCCGTAAGTATCCTTCTATTCCTAAAACGCGGCTGTACTCTATCTGAAGTCGTGAATATCATGCTCTTCATCATCCCCTTCTTCTTAGATTACGGACATTCCCGTTTCTTACAGCGGATACAGGTAAGGACGGCTTCACCTCCTCTCCGGGAAAGGCGGAATCAGGCACAGCCGCATCCCGGAGCAGATTCCAGATCAATGAACATCATCAATTATGGTTGTTATACGCATTTATTTCTTTGCTTCTTCCCCAACCCAAACGGACATTTCCCCGACGCCCCGGTTGGCCCAGGCGAAATACGGAATGAAGGTCAGCCGGACCTGCTCTCTCGTCCAGGAAGAGTCACTGCGGTACAGCTCGCGGTCCCAGCTTCCTGCCGGAGTCAGGCGCGTACCGTCAGCCGCAAGGGTCTTCACTCCTTCCGGGAATCCGCTTTCCTCCGAAAGTGTAAATTCACTCTCCTCGGGCAGACGGAGCTGATACAGCCTTTTGCCATTGTCGGCTTCCTCTAGGCAGTACACGAACGGCCCGCGCTGCAGTGCGATCTTCGAGAAGGTCTGGCGGATCAGCGGATGTCCTTTCATCCGTTTGACCGGCATGGTAAAGGCCAGTTCCACCTTATCGCCGGACTGCCATTCGCGGGTTAAGCGGATATAGCCATCGTCGTCACCGGATGTAATTATCCGGGACGTCCCTCCAGCCGCAACCTCCACGGCGTCACACCAATCCGGCAGACGCAGAGCCAGTGTGAAGGTAACGGGCTGCTGCGCCGTCACTTCAAAGCACACCCGCCCCTCCGGGGCATAACGGGAGTGCTGCTCGATCACAACCGGCTGGCCGGCCACAACGGTCTCCACCCGGCCGCCGATATAGAGCTCGGTGTAGACGGTGTCTCCCTGCACCGAGTAGATATATTCACCGAGCGAAGCAAGCAGGCGGGCAACATTCGGCGGGCAGCAGGCACAGCTGAACCATCCTTGGCGTTCGGCTTTGACATGATTGTAGTTTTTATTCCGGCCAAGCACCTCGGGATAGACCTCCAGCGGATTCACATAGAAAAACCGGGTCCCGTCCAGGGACATGCCGCTGATAACCGTATTGTAGAGCGCACGCTCGATCACATCGGCGTATCTGCTGCTGCGGTGCAGCTGCAGCATGCGGCGGGCAAAAAAGATCAGCCCGACCGAAGCGCATGTCTCAGCATAAGCCAGATCCCCAGGCAGGTCATAATCGGCGGTGAAAGACTCCCCTTGCTCCATGGAGCCTATGCCGCCTGTGATGTACATCCGCTTGCTGACGATGTTGTCCCACAGCTTCCGGCAGGCCTCAAGCATGCCTGCATCCTGCGTGGCGGCAGCGATATCGGCCATAGCGGTGCACATGTACACCAGCCGTACGGCATGGCCTTCCGCTGTGTCCTGCTCCCTTACCGGCAGATGGGACTGGCTGTAGGAGTGGTCATGCACCATTGAGAGCTGCGGGAAATGCAGGGTTCTTCCACGCTTCTCCCACTCCTCCTCAAAGTAGTGCGGCTTACGGCCGCGCTGCCCGAGGAAGTAGCTGCTCATCCGCAGATATTTCTCATTTCCCGTAGCCTGGTGCAGCTTTACCAGCGCCAGTTCAATCTCCTGGTGCCCGTCATAGCCCTGGAGCTTGCCCGGATCCGTCCCGAATATCGTGTCAATATAATCGGCAAACCGGCTGACGGCGTTCAGCAGCTTTCTTTTGCCCGTAGCCCGGAAATAGGCCGTCGCGGCTTCGATCAAATGTCCTGCACAGTATAGCTCATGGCATTCCGCAAGATCGCTCCACTCCCTGCCCGGCTCCTTGAGCATGAAATACGTATTGATGTAGCCGTCACCCCGCTGAGCCTCGGCAATCAGCTCAATGACCCCGTCCGCAATTTCTTCCAGCGCCGGATCACGTTTCGTCTCCAGCAGGTACGCTGCTGCTTCCAGCCATTTGGCCACATCGCTGTCCTGAAAAACCATGCCGTAGAACTCGCCTTCCTCCCTCCCGGCGGCGATTTTGAAATTGCGGATCGCGTGGCTCGGCTCCGCGCCTTCGATGCGGTCATTCAGCGCTTCCCACTGATAAGGAACCATGACCTCACGTACGAGCCGGATATATTCAGACCAGAAAGGATCGTTGATTTGGATGTTGCGCTTAGCGGCACTCTCTGTTTGATTCATTGATGGAGCTCTCCTCTCTTTTTCTGCGGGGCATTCCCGCCTATAGCACCTTATCCTTTGACTCCGCCGACGGTCAGCCCCTCCATGAAGTAGCGCTGGAAGAACAGGAACACCAGCAGAATCGGCAGAATAGCCAGCACAGCGCCCGCGATCAGAGCTTCATAATTGTTCCCAAGCGGGGAGACGAAGGAGGCCAGTCCGATCGGCAAGGTGAATTGCTCTGTCGTGCGGAGCACAATCAGCGGCCACAGGAAATTATTCCAGCTGTTCATGGCCTGCAGGATGGTAATCGCTCCAAAGGCGGGGGCCATCAGCGGCACCATGATTTTGAAGAAAATCCCGTATTCCGAGCATCCGTCGATTCTCCCCGCATCCATGAAATCCTTCGGAAGCCCCAGCGCAAACTGGCGGAAGAAGAAAATCGGCAGCGGCGCGACAACAAACGGCAGAATGACGCCCCAAATGGTATTGATCAGCTTCAGGGAAATCGTTAATTTATAGAGCGGCAGCAGAATAATCTCCACCGGGATCATCATCACGACAAGCACCAGGGTAAAAATCAGATTACGCCCCTTGAAGCGGTACATCCCGAGGCCGTAACCGACCATCGAGGAGAGCAGCAGGCTCAGCAGCGTAAACAGCACGCTGATGAGCAAACTGTTCTTGTACCACCCAAAATAATTGGCGGCGGCTCCTTCCCCCGAAAAAATGCTTTTGTAGTTGGTAAAGCTCATCAGATCAAAGTCCAGCCGGACATTCAGACCATAGCGGAAAAGTTCGGTCGCCGGCTTCAGCGAAGCCAGAAACAACGCATATAATGGAAACAGCATTAGTGCAGCCAGGATGACAAACAGGATCACCAGCAGCAGAGAGGAGGGGGTAAGCTTAAATTTGGATGGGGTCCGCATGAATTAATCCTCCTTCCTGAACATACCGGTCAGCGTTAATTGCACCAGACTCACCAGCAGCGTAATGGCCAGCAGGGTGATGCCAATGGCCGAACCGAAACCGAGATTGAAATATTGAAAGCCCTGCTGATAAATATAGCCGACAATGGTTAAGCCAATATTCTGCGGAGACGGTTTGCCTGCCCACAGCATATAGCTCTCCGTGAACATGGAATAGCCGCCGTAGATGGTGATCGTCACAACATAAATCGTGATCGGCTTCAGCAAAGGAACAGTGATCCGGATGAATTTGCGCATCGTACCCGCGCCGTCAATCTCGGCCGCTTCATACAATTCTCCGGGAATGCTCTGCAGTGCGGACAGGAAATACAAAATATTAATCCCGATCCAGCGCCAGCCGGCAAGCACCAGAAGCGCAAACATCCCCAGGCTGGAGCTGTACAGCCAGCGCTGGCTGGGGATTCCAAAGGCATGCAGCACGGTATTCATCAATGCGCCGTCCAGTTCGCCGAAGATCAGACGGAAGATTACACCAGCTACAACTACAGAAGTAAGCGCCGGGATGAACAGAGTAGATCTGAAAAAATTGCTGAACAGCATTTTCTTGGAATTCAGGAATACGGCGAGCACCATCGGTACGGGAATCAGCAACAGCAGCGTCCAGATCGTATAACGGCTGCTGTTGTAGAGTGCTGCACCGAAATCCTCATTCCACAGGCCGCGGTAGTTCTCCAGCCCGACAAAGGATACCTCCCCCGGGAGAACCTCCTGAAAGCTCATCACCCCGGCATTGATTAGAGGATAGGCAAAAAAGACAGCAAAGGACAATAGAAACGGCAGCACAAACACATAGGGTGCTATTTTTTGCGAATTGCCCAGTCGGTAACCTCGCTTGACGTTATGGCCGAGCTCTCTTTGTATCTGCATAACGATGCCTCCACTCTATTTCAAAATGTAGCGGAATATAAAGACGGGCGGGCTGACAGCGGAAGTCCCGGCAAGCCTGTTGCCGCAGCAGGGGCATACTCCCTGCTGCCCTGTCACAGCCAGGACTTCCCTCCATCAGCCTCCCCGTTATTTCAAGCTGGCCTGCACATCCTTGAGCACTTGTGCCGGGTCCTTCATGTTGATGAAGATTTCCGGCATCGCCTTGTTGCGGACCGCATCGAACACCTCCGGCGACTTCTCGCGGATATGGACCGGAGCAATTTCATCCTTGACGCTGAGCAGCGTATCAAAGATATCCGTGCCGAAATAATCGGTGAACTTATTGGATTCCTTCATGGCCGGATCACTCCATACATCCGTACGGATCGGATCGAATCCGAGCTGCTTCCAGACCTGAAGATTGCCTTCCTTGGACAGTTTGGCGTAAGCCAGGAATTCCTTGATCAGGTCCGGATTTTTGGCCTGATTGGTAATGGAAGTGGCCGTTCCGCCCATGCCTGCCGAACGGTTGCCGCCTTCCTCCCAGGCCGGCATCGGCCGGATGATGATTTTGCCTTTCAGATCAGGGATATGGTCGGTGAAACGGTTCATGAACCAGAAAGGCATAAAGACCGACGCCGCGCTGCCCGAATCCATATAGCCGAAGTATTCCTCCGTATCATGGCCTGCTCCCGGCGCAGCCGCCGCCACACCTTCCTTCACCAGCTTCTGGAAGAATTCCATAGTCTTCACATTGACTGGTGTGTCCACAGTAACATTGCCGTCAGCGTCCACCTGATCTGAACCCTGCTGGCTGATGGCAGGCCACCAGGACCAGTTACCGTTGCCTTCGAAGGTGATCATTGGTTTGCCGGTTTTCTCCAATACCTGCTTGCCTGCCGTCTCGAACTCGGCCCAGGTCTTGATGTTATCCGGGTTCACTCCAGCCTTATCAAGCATTTCCTTGTTGTAATACATGACGGTCGCACCTACATGATAATCAATGCCGTAATACGTATTATCCTTGCTGTAAATCTCGACTCTGGATTTCACAATGTTGCCAAGCTCCGGCTCCACGATATCGTTCAGAGATACGAGCTGCGGTGTGCCCTTCATAAAGTTCGGGAATTTGCTCTGCTCGATATCTACCAGATCCGGTGCGCCTACACCTGATTGCAGCGCTACCAGCAGCTTGGTGTGCATGTCGTCATAAGGAATGGTCGTTGCCTCCAGCTCAATTGCCTTGTCCGGATGGCTCTCATTCCAGCTTGCCGCCATGCTCTCATAGAATTTCTGGTGTGCATCGACAAAGGTCCAGAACACCACCTTTTGCGCTTCCCCTCCGGTATTTTCTTTCTGACTGCCCTCGCTCTTCTTGCTGTTGCTGTTGTCCTGCGCCGGTTGATTGGACGGAGATGTCTCTTTATTTCCGTTCCCTCCGCCGCAGCCGCTGAGCCCCATGACCAGAATCAACAATAATACCGTCGTGCAAAAAAATGCTTTTTTCATTCAACTTCCTCCTTGAATGATTTATACTTAGCCCAGTTAAGGGGATAAGCCTGTTATACAATTCCAACCTTCAAGTAAGCGCTTTATTTATAATAATACATGTTGTATTATGAAAAAAAACAAACGAATTCAACCTCATTTTTCACCATTTCAACCTGCTTGGAGGAATTTTATATGAATTCACCCATTCTTCATTTCATCTCGCCGCCCATTCCTTATTTCGTGGACTGCGGACATGCCACCTACACCGCCGGAGATGTTCACATCAACCGCAACTGTATCGGCGTATTCGACCTGATCGTCGTTCTGAAAGGGCTTCTTCCTATTGGCGAAGACGACACAACCTGGGAACTGCGGGAAGGAGAAATTCTTATTCTCCGGCCGGACGGCTATCATTACGGCTCCGCTCCCTGTACCTGTGACACCAAGATTATCTGGATTCATTTCCAGACCTTCGGCAGCTGGAAGGAATGCCTCAGCATGGATGAATGTCTGGACAATCAGGCAGAGCTGATCGAAAGCCACAAGCAGAAGGCCTACCTGAATCATGCCGATGTCTGTTCCATCTTTATTCCCAAGACGATGAAGATCACCGGAAAAGCAATGGAGGTGCTGGACATGTTCTTTGAGCAGGAGCATGAGCCGCAGTCCATGCGCAACTGGAAGCGCCAGGCTTCCTTCCAGCTGTTCCTGCAGCATCTGGACCGCGATCTGGCCTCTCCCTCCGATGCGACCGCCATTCAGCTCGCGGAGAAAATTGAGCTGTTCATCCGCCACAATTACACGTCCGGCATCACCAACTCCATGCTGCAGAAGGAACTGAATTATCATCCCAACTACTTGGCCAAAAGCATGCTGAAGGTCTATGGAATGACCCCGATGGCTTATCTGCAGAACTATCGCCTGGAGCAGTCCAAGCGTCTACTGCTGCAAACTTCCTGGTCTGTTGCCCGCATCGCCGAAGAGGTCGGATTTCACCATGTCTCCCACTATTCCTCCTGCTTCTCCAAGAAAGAGGGGCTCTCTCCATCCGGCTTCCGCAGAAAGTTCATCCGGGAACGCTAATCCTTTTGACGTAGCCGGATGACATTCCACGACAGCCTGGACAAAACAGCTGTCAGCCTGCCTTCCGACACCGACGATTCCCCCCGGCTGTGCGGTGCCACGGCGTACGGATCAGATACGGTATTGACTGCTTTCACATCGTCATGCTCAAGCACGAGATGCTCTTCTACCCGGTAATTCAAGAATCCGCGCACATCACATTCCAGCAGCAGACTCTCCTGCAGACTTCTGTTCAGAGCGAAGATCACCAGTTCCCCTTCCGCCTCATTCCATACCACGGCGGAGTCTAGCAGCGGCACATCAGTGTAATCCTTGCTGTCGTACAGCGGAGAAGTAATCACCGGCCGTAATACGGTCCCTCTGCCGTACAGGGAAGTGTGCATGTAAGGATAGAAAATACTCTGCCTCCAGGCTGCGCCCCCGGTTTCGGTCATGATCGGCGCGATGGCGTTGACCAATTGGGCCAGACAGGCAATCTTAACGCGGTCAGCATGATTCAGCAGCGTAATCAGCATGCTGCCGACCATCAGTGCATCCTCGAAGGTGTAGCAGTCTTCAAGCTGTGCCGGAGCCACCTGCCAAGGTGTAATTTCCTTGTCGGTTTCCAGAGTATGAAACCATACATTCCATTCATCGAAGGAAAGGTTCAACGTCTTCCTGCTGCGCTTCTTTGCCTTGATGTAGTCGCACACAGCGACAATTTCCTTGATGAACAAGTCCATATCCAGTGATTTGGCCAGATAGTTCGCTGTATCATTCTCCGCATTGCCGTAATAGGTATGCAGTGACAGATAATCTACCTGCTCATAGGTATGATCCAGTACAGCAGCTTCCCACTGCGCATAGGTGGGCATGGACCGGAACGAACTTCCGCAAGCCACAAGTTCAATCGAAGGATCGACCAGCCGCATCGCTTTGGCTGTCTCGGCGGCAAGCCGTCCGTATTCCTCTGCCGTCTTCTGCCCGATCTGCCACGGGCCGTCCATTTCATTGCCGAGGCACCAGGTCTTGATGCCGTGGGGCTGCTGATAGCCATGCGAAATGCGCAGATCGCTATAATAGCTGCCGGAAGGATGATTACAGTATTCCAGCAGGTTGCGGGCGGCATCGACACCTCTGGTTCCGAGGTTGACGGCCATCATCACCTCGGCATTTAATTCTTTTGCCCAGCGGATAAATTCATTGGTCCCCACTTCATTGGTCTCCACTGTCCTCCAGGCCAGATCCAGCCTCCGCGGACGCGAAGCAGCAGGACCGACACCGTCCTCCCAATTGTAACCGGATACAAAATTACCTCCGGGATAACGGATCATCGGCACACCAATTTCCCGGATCAGACCGGCCACATCCTGGCGGAATCCTCTTTCGTCAGCCTGCGGATGCCCCGGCTCGTAGATTCCCCTATATACAGCCCTCCCTAAATGCTCGATAAACGAGCTGTATAGCCGGGGATCGGCCTCGGCTAGAGTATATGCTTTATCAATAGTCATCTTAGCTTTTTGTTGAATTTCCATCTTGTGGATCTCCTCCCCTATTTCAATATTTTCAACTTATGAAGCAAGCGTCTGCTTTTCTATTTTACTTGCACTTCCACTGCTATTAATACCAGGATATTGAATCTGTTTTTATAAATTCTCAACCTTTAGGAAGCATAAATAAGAGACAGGCAGCAGACCCTACAACGACAAAAAAACCTTGAAAGGCATTTCGCCAATCAAGGTTTACTGTATTTACAGCAACGGTAAGATTCCTAATATCGTAAAAAGCGCACCCACACTTATGGCAATGGTTCCGGAAAATTTAACCGATTCCAGATAGGAGTCGCTGGGATCGGAATCCCCTTTCACTTTCCATCCCACATTCATCCGCCATCCGCTTGCCGGATTCTTACGGATATATATCCCGAACGCTACAGTGGTGAGTCCGAGTATCATGATGACAATTCCGGTAATCATATGATCAGCCCCTTTTAAAATTATACGGGCATACCCGGAATTTGTTTCTTTAAATCCCTTTTTTCGGAATGCTATTTTTTCAAATGATAAGGCACTGTAGTTATGATAACGTTCCTGCGGTAAAGCAAATGTGCGCGGATCAGCAGGCTGGACTGATTATGCAGGATGTTGTGCCAGCCCTTCTTCGGGATAAACTGCGGTACAATCACGGTCACCTGGTAATTCGATTCACTCGCCTTGCGCTGCACGGTGTCGATAAATTTGGTCAGCGGATGAATGATGCTGCGGTAAGGCGAATACAGCGTCACCAGCCTCACTTCAGGATGGAATTTCTTCCACTTCTCTTCGAATATCGCATCATCCTCCCGCTCGAAAGGAACGTGGACGGCAATAATCTGTTCGGCGGACAGTGACTTGGCATAACGCAGCGAATTCTCCACCACATGCGTAATTCCGGCAACCGGAAGGATGATAATATTCCCCTCAATCGCCAGAGGCGGTTCGCAGGTCGTAATCCGCAGCTGATCGGCCACCGCTTCATAGTGCTTACGGATTCGGTAAAAGAGCAGGATAATCAGCGGCAAAAAGATCAGCACTGGCCACACCTGCGTAAATTTAGTCATGAAAAACATCATCGTGACGACGAAGCTGATGACTGCCCCGGTTGTGTTGATAATCAGCTTAGGGATCCAGCCTTCCGGCTTCTGGCGGATCCATTTGATCATCATGCCGGTCTGTGAGAGGGTGAAGGGAATAAATACGCCCACCGCATACAGCGGAATCAGATGTTCAGTACGGCCTTCAAAAGCAATGATCAGAATAATGGACAATACGCCAAGACTGACAATCCCGTTGGAATACCCCAGCCGGTCGCCGCGGACCGTGAACATTCTCGGAATGAATTTATCCTTGGCCAGATTGACCGCAAGCAGCGGAAAAGCCGAATATCCGGTATTGGCCGCCAGAACCAGAATCAAGGCCGTTGTGCCTTGCACAAAGAAATACATAAAGTTCCGGCCAAAGACCTGCTCGGCAATTTGCGAGACCACCGTAACCTCTTCACTAGGGATGATCCCGTAATAATAAGCCAAGAGCACAATTCCGGAAAACAGGACCGCAAGTAAGATCCCCATCGCCGCCAAGGTTTTGGCCGCATTGTTCGGTGCCGGAGCCTTGAAGTTAGGAATGGCATTGGAAATGGCCTCCACTCCCGTCAGCGCCGAGCTCCCGGAGGAAAATGCCTTCAGGAGCAGAAACAGGCTGATCCCGGCTACCGGTGTACCGATGGGGGTATGCAGTTCAGCAGGCACTCGACCTGTTAAAACGTTGAACAGACCAAGTCCGATCATAATAAACAATGCAAGAACAAATAAGTAGACCGGATAAGCAAGGAAGGAGGCCGATTCTGTAACCCCCCGCAAATTCAGCGTCGTAATCAGCAGGACAAATACAACGGCAATAATTACATTATACGGATGCAAGCTTGGAAAAGCTGAAGTAATCGCGTCAGTACCGGCGGATACACTCACCGCAACCGTCAATATATAGTCGACCAATAGCGAGCCGCCGGCGATCAGGCCGGGATACTTCCCGAGGTTTTCCTTGGAAACGACGTAGGCTCCGCCGCCGTGAGGATAAGCATAAATAATTTGCCGGTAAGATAAAATCAGGGCCGTCAGCAGCACCAAAACACCGATGGCAATCGGGATGGAATACCAGAAGGCTGCTGCACTAATGGTGATCAGAACCAGCAGGATTTGTTCAGGACCATAAGCGACAGAGGATAAAGCATCCGAAGATAAAATAGCCAGCGCTTTGGTTTTGTTCAGTTTTTGGTCGCCCAGTTGATCCGACTTAAGCGGACGTCCAATCAGCAATCTTTTTACCGAAGACATCATCAGCCTCACCCGCACTTTTTTAATGTTATATTACCCTTGGAAGTAAATAATAATCTGAGTCCGACCGAAGTATAAATTACCTTATTGCTTAAAGTATATCTTGATCGGTACAATTCATCCCATAAATATACATTTCAGCGACGGATTGCGCAATAGATTTAATTATGACTATCTCTGGACACCCAAAAACAATCAGCCTGAACCGGCTGCTCGTTATGAGCTGCGGTTCAGGCTGACTGGTGGATGACAACGGATTGCTTAAGAAATTACGGTCTTAACAGGAACAAATGCTGTACAATAACTGCCGCCTGCGCCCGGGAAGCCTGCGCTTTAGGCGCATAGCTGTTATTGCCTACGCCTTGAATGATTCCCGCTCCGCTCATGCCTTGAACTGCCGCCAGTGCGTATTCGGAAATGTTGGACGCATCCTTGTATGCAGCGGTTTGGCCCGAGCCCTGAAGCGGCAGATAGGCCTGCCGGGCTGCGCGGAATGCAATCAGCGCCATTTCCTCACGGGTGATGGGTGCGTCCGCACCAAAGGTTCCGTCCGGTCTGCCCAGTACGATGCCCAGCTGCTGGGCTGCCGCAACGGAACTGTAATACCAGTCATCCGGTGCAGCATCGGTGAAGGTGCTTGCCGCTTCGCTATCGTCCAAATCTAGCGCCAGCATCAGCATCTTCAGGAACTCTGCCCGGGTTACCTTCAAGCTGGGCCCGAAAGTATGGGTATCCGTCCCCTCAAGGATTCCCCTGACGGCAAGTGCCTCAATACTGCCCTTCGCCCATTCCATTCCGGCAATATCGCCAAAGATACTCTCTGCATAACCTGCAGCATATTTACTGAAATGCGCCGGACTGAAGTCCACTTTACCGGTCAGCAGGTTGTATTTGGAATTTCTGATGACCTCCGCCTGACCCTTATCAAGGATATGATAAATGACTATTTTCTCGGCTGCAGCTGCAGCCGGACGGTCGTAGTTCAGCGATACCTTCAGGCCGCCGTCAAATTGCTTCACCGGCTGCCCGTCAACGGAGAAGCCCAGTTCATAGATATTGCCAAGGTTACCCTGAACCGTAATCTGTTCACTGCCTGATTTGGCAACAGTAAATGTAAGGCTTGAGGAAGCTGATCCGGCTGCCCGCCGAATAAGTTCCGCATCCAGCCGGAAGCTGGACAGTCCCAAGTCTATCTCCACCGTCCGGACTCTCCCGGAGACGGCTTGAACCATTACCTGCGCTGGCAGCGTCAGCTGGACGGCAGTGGTATCCGCAGGGGAGCGCACTTCAATCCGGAGTGTATCCGTCTGAACGGCTTCCACCGCCTTTGTGATCGTTATTGCGGATAGCTCTGCCGTGACTTTTCCATTCACATTTGCTGCCAGGGAGACTGTAATTCCATTGACACCCGCTGTAATTTGCGGCTGTTTGCCGGTTGTCACGATAGACGGCAGATTTCCGCCCGGTTGCGGGGGCTGGTTACCATCCTTGATCTCCAGATTCATCGTCCCCGCAACGCCCGGACTCTCACCAGAAGCTGCCTTCACGGTGATCTTTCCGGCAGCTATTGCAGTGACCAGACCCGTTTCCGTAATGGTTGCCCTGACCGTAGAGGAACCGTCGGCATTATACACGGACCACGTAACCGTAGTACCGGTGGTGCCTACGGGCAGGACAGCCGCATGCATTTGCAGCTTTTGCCCGGTCTGCAGTACACTCACGTTGCCTGCAGAAGTGACGTTTATTTGGGTAGCAACTTTAGGAATGACCCGGATAACAGCCTGCGCTTCATGCTTAATCGGGAAATTCAGGATCCCATTCGACCCGCTGAAAGCAGCGAATTTCAGCGGCACTGAAATTTCAGCTGCCGTCTCCTTGGCCCGGAAGCTGATTTCGATAAATTCCCTGGCGTCGGTCAGAGCAACTCCTTCCGCTGCTGCTGCACTGACGCTGAGTTGCCCCGGATGATCTGCGGAGACAGGACTAAGCGTAATCCCCTCAACGAGACTCCGGGCGGAGATAAATTCTATCCCGGCCGCAGCATAATCCAGCGTAAAGTCCGCGGAGTATACCGACCTGTAGACGGAATCAGTAACATTGGCAATACCGACCCGGTAGGCAAATTCCTGCCCGGGCGACACGGTGACAGGCCCGTTCAGTGTCGCCGAAGGCAACCCGGCTGCAACTTCCTCCTGCCCGCTGATTACCACCTCCAGACTGCCGCTGATCCGGCTGCCGTCGAGCGCAGCCGCGGTCACTAGAACGGTCCCGTTTGCTTTTGCCGCAAGTAGCCCGTTTTCATCAATGGAGGCCTTAGGGGTAGAAGTCATTCCGTCAGGCTCCGTCACGGTCCAGTGCACATTGCGGTTGGCCGCATTCTCCGGAAGCACAACTGCCTGAAGCTGAAGAACGCCTTTATCCGTTTCGATCGTCTTCCTGCCCTCTTCACCACTTACAGTAATGGAAGAGACCTTCTCTCCTGGCACTTGTGATTGGCTCAAGAGGCGCATCGGCGGCTGAGGATTCCAGCCGTCGCTGCCGGCCAGCACAGCCTGAACGGTAATGGCCTGCGCCTCTTCTGCCGTTAATTGCTTGGACCAGCTGTAGCGTGCGGCTGCGTTGGCCCCCTCCCCATAGCTCATATACTCGGAGAAACGTGCCGTCCGGGAACGGCCTTCATACCATTCATGCCAGCCGCTTGGCTTGATGTGGGCTCCCATATCTGTATTGATGAAGGTGGAGCTGCCATAGTCTCTCCACGGTCTGCCCAAGTCCACGCTTCCAGCGGCCACCCCTTCACCGGCAGTCAGGCGGTTATTCAGGAATACATATCCCGGTTTACCCGCTTCCGTGGAAGGAGCAGTTACATAGCCGGCGCCCGCGCTTTGAATGACATTGTTCTCGAACACTGCAGCGGCGTTGCCGAAGATAAAATCCACAGTCCCTTCAATATGGCTGTCCACGAAATAAGCTCTTCCTTTATCTGCGAACAGCGTATCCTGATATCCGAGCAGCTTGACGTTGCGGTATACGCCCCGGTCCCCTTCGGCATATAGGGCTACAGCCTGCCCGGCAGTCCGGCCAGCACTGTTCTGAACCGTCATATTCACCAGCGTGAAATCTGTTGCCGCCACTTTAAGCGTATAACTGCCGCTGGTGCCCATTTCTTTGCCGTCCGGCCCTATCGTCTTGGCCGAGTCTGCGTTGACGAGCAAGGTGCCTTCCCGGCTTTCGCCGATGATGCGCAGATTCTTCTTGCCTGCCGGCACCAGCACCTTCTCTGGATACGTTCCGTTCTTCACCTTGATGATCGTCGTGAGCGTGCTGTTATCAGGTGAAGCCAGGATTGCTTCGTTGAGTGTCTTGTAATCTCCCGCTCCGCTCTGATCGACTACCATGACCGGGGCCGGAACCGCACTGACTGCCATGGACGGAAGACTAGCCGCGCCTCCGCTGCCGTCAACGGCGATTACCGCATAATCATAAACGGTTCCATTTGCCAGTCCGGTATCGGTATACGCTGCTTCACCGATCCCTTCAGCAACGACCCTATAGTCGCCGCCAGTCTCCGAACGGATAATCCGGTAGCTGCTGTTGCCTGCAGATGCAGTCCAGCTCAGCTTCACTTCCCCGTTGCCAGGTTCAGCTGTAACCCCTTGAGGAATACCGGGCTGGCCGGCGTTCTGGAACGGAACCGTTCCGGCAACATCCGATGCCAGCCCGCTGCGGGTGCCTGCGGCGGCGGCCACCTTGTAATAATATGGCGTACCATTCGCCAGTCCGGTATCGTCATAGCTGGTGCCGCTGATCTCCGCAGCGAGCAATTCATATGGGCCTTCCGGCGACAATGCCCGTGTTACTCTATAGCTGTCCGCGTCCCCGACGGCCGTCCAGTTCACCTTAACGGCACTATCACCGGCCTGGACGGTTACTTCAGGCGTTGCCAAGGCCGTGAGCGGCTGTGCTTCCACAGGCAGTGAGTCCTCACCCTCCCCGGCAACATTGACTGCTGAGATGACAAAACGGTAAGTTTGCCCGTTGGTTAACCCCCCGATGCGGTAAGCGGTATCCGTGAGGCCCTCCGCCACCGGTTCATAGCGGTCCGCTGCTGCATTCCATTGCTTGACGGTATAGCTTTCCGCATATTTCACCGCATTCCAGCTCAGCTCTAGCTGGGCATTCCGGCTTACCGCCGCAAGCTGCTCCGGCGCGGGCAATTTCACTGCCGAAGCGGAAGGAGTTATGCTGATTTCATTGGAGTTGCCCGATTCACCGGAGAGAGCCACGGCAGTAATAACGTAATAATACGTGGTTTCATTGGTGAGCTCTTTATCCACATAGGAAGTCTCCGTAATGGCACTGGCAGCCGTATCATAGGGGCCGCCGGCTGTAAGTGCCCGTTTAACATTATAGGAGGCCGCCCCTTCAAGTGCAGGCCATTTCAGCTGCGCTGCTCCGTTGCCGGGAAGACCGGTTAACCCGAGCGGCGTTGCGACTGGCTCCACGTAAACCTTCAGATTATCCAGATAATAATTGCCGGAACCGCCGCCCGGTGTTTTGGACAGGATCCGCCCAATACCATATCCCGCAAAATTTGTGGTGGTAAACGGAAAAGAGCCTGCAAGCTGGTTGTCGATATAGACCTCGACTTCATCACCCTGCACATCCACCTTCAGCTTCAGGTTATACCACTGGTTCAGTGCGTAGGCGCTCATCAGCTGATGGTATTGGCTGCTCCCCCTGCTCATCGTCAGTGTGTATTTGCCCGCTGCGGCCGGAAGCGTCGGTTTGCGGCTCTCAATGGAGAACGCGGTTTTGCTTCCATCCGCACTCTGGGCCTGCAGGAACACTGAAGTGCCCGATTCCGCAGCGAACATAAAATCGGTATCGATCACCAGCGCACCTGTCATTGGCGTGAACTTGCGGATAAACTGCACATTGCCGTTCGCGGAATCATACACATTCAGCACTTGTGCCGACGTGTTTCCCTTGCTTCCGGATGGTGTGGCAGAAACAACCACTTTTTGCGCATCGGTCTGTGGATTCGGAGATACCTCATAATACTCGGGCGTGGTGCCCGCAGCCACCCGCTCGAAATCCTCATCCACATAATAGATATTGCCCGCTTCAGCCTTAGGCTCGGCACTCGCCTCGTCCGAATCGAAGCTTTCACCGAATTCGTTCACGGCACTGACCGTATAATAGTAGGTTTTTCCCGGACTTACATCAAGATCGGTATAGAGGTTGCCTGTGTTGTCTTTGTTTACCAGCGTATAGGGCCCGCCCGAAACCTCACTTCGTTTAATGCTGTAGGTCTTGGCAAAAGGGACCGGCTCCCATTTCAGCTCCACCTTCTTGCTGCCTCCCGCAGCTATAAGTCCAAGGGGTGTTGCCGGGAACTTATCGTCAAGGGTTTTCAGTTCCACACCGCTGAAGCGGGAGATATTATAGCGGTTAACTTCGTTATCCGCCTTGGCAGCATCGGCGGCAAGACCCATATAAACCGTCTCTTTCAGCCCAAGGTTCACTGTGCCCACCTTGCTCCATGCCACCTTATCCGGCGAGACCAGCCCTGTCACTTCGTCGCCAAGCCGGACCAGCTTCACCCAATAAGGGGTGGTGATAAAACTATCAGGTTCCGTCCTAACTACCTTGGCCCCTGTTACGGAGCGGGTAATTAGAACTCCTTTTTTGCCATATTTCACATAAGGAATCGCCATCATAGCCATCTTGGCATCAGGCTGCAGGCTGTCGCGGATCATCACTCCCACTTTCGCATCATCATCTGTCGCCGTTACAGAATCAATCTTGGCAATCAGTTCTCCGTTGCCCTCCAGGGTCTGATAGGCAAAGTGGAAGTTATCCTCCGTTTTGACACTCTCCGAGGCGGCACCTACCAGCCCCGCTGATTTGACGGTGACCTGCCCGGTCTCTGCATTAACCGAGGTATGTCCGGCAATACCCGGATTTCCGATATCCGCTGGTGTCCATGGACCGGTACTGCCTGAGGCATTGACATGAACTGCAACATTGTCCGACTGTATCTTAAGGCCTTTGTTGTCGGTAGCCTGAACAACGAGATAATAAGTTCCGTCCTGCACATTTTTCCATTCGAAGCGGTAAGGTGCTGTGGCAGCTTCTCCCTGCTTCACACCATTTACGATAAATTCAACCTTGGCTATCCCGTCTTTGTCGCTCGCGGAAGCCGTTAAGGTTACATCACTGCCCGCCTCCAGAATCTGATTGTTGGTTGGAAAACTGATAGCGGTTACAGGATTGTCGGTATGTTCTCCGCTTGCTGTGGCCTGAACAATCAGATCATTCAGATAAACTTCAAGATTGGTGTAGCCTTCACTTGACAGCGACGTTCCGTTGCGGTCGGCAGGATCGGACGGCAACAGGCCTCTTGCTGTTTCCCAGGCGTCGTCCATTCCGTCATGATCCTGGTCGACCACCTTGGAGGCAGTCTCCGGGTAGTCGGGATACCCGCCAATTTCCAATGGAGAATTGATATGCTGTCCGGTACGGTTCTTTACATCATTCATCACACGCGCATCGTAGGCATCCCGTCTCGGCAAAGTGGCTCCGGCTCCGGCTAGAACATTCGCATACGCATCGCTGGCCGGCTCTTCCACATAAGGGTTCGGCATCACTGCCGGCTCCGCCAGCTTTGAACTGTCCGAGTGGCTCTGAACGCCTTTCCAGTTATCCGCTGTGACCTCCGGACTGCCGTCCATCACATTTCCTGCCAGATACAGCTTCGTAACCGGCGCTACTTCCCCGAATAACTGTTTTTTCACGCTGCTGTAAGTATTGGGGCCATTTTTATAGTAGTTGTTGCTGATATTGTACAAATAACCTTCAGCTCCGCCGCCATAGGTCGATGCGAAACCCCAGTTGTAAATAACATTGTTCGTCATTTCCGTCAGATCGACCAGCCTCGTTATCGTGGGCAGCCGGGGATTGCGGCTGGTACTATGGGCAATGAGGTTATGATGATAGCTGGCATTTTTGCCGCCCCAGATGCCGCCGTAGCCGTGCCGCCCTTTATGATGGCTGGTCATCAGCATGCTTTCTGCGGAGATCGACCATTGCACCGTAGTATTCTCATTGTCATACAGGCTGACCACTTCATCGACCGACCAGCTGAACGAGCTGTGGTCAATGATGATGTTCTTGTGATAACGCGAGCCGAAGGCATCATCTTCACTGACAACCCGGTCTCCGAGTCTAAAGCGCATATAACGCATAATGATATTGTCGGCTTCTATGGATGTCGTATAATCGGCTACGGTTATGCCATCGCCCGGTGCGGTCTGGCCGGCAATCGTCAGATTGGAGCCGGTGATCTTCAGCGACTCCTTCAGACGGATCGTTCCTCCTACACGGAATACGATCGTCCGGTTGCTCCCGCTTACCGCATCGCGGAGAGAACCGGGGATCGGCGTTTCGTTGCGCCCGTAATCAGCCAACGTTGTAACCTCATACACAGCCTGTGCCCTGCCGCCGGTTACATATTTGCCGCCGCCCTCTGCACCAGGGAAAGCAGGAAGCGCTTCCAAAAGTGCGGCCTCAGCAGTGCCGAATGGAACACTTGTCGCAAGGAGACCGGCTATCAGCAGCTCCGCCAACCATTTTTTCTTCATACAAAACCTCCTAGGTTATATGAGAATGCGGAGAGCTCCGGCAGTTGCCGGAACTCTCCGAAAGTGAAGCCTTCTTTATGCCTTCCCTTGATAGCGGAAATACGAGAAATCGGCGCTGCTGCCGCCGAACTGCCCCATATCATGCGCAGCAATACCTACGAAGTTGCCTGTGAAGCCTCCAGACAGGAAGCTTATATTATATTCTCCGCCCAGCGGTTTCCACGCCGCCGCTTCACCGGCGAGATACATGAACTGCGCGTTCACTTCGCTCACTTCCACTGCAATCTGCACAGTTTCACCTGCATTCAGATCAATAATTACAGGCTCGGCAGTAAATTCATCGGCCGCGCAGCGCATCAGCCGCAGCACTTTACCGCGTCCTTCTTCATGGCTGATATAGGCGTACAGATAATTATCTTCATTGAGGTACAGCAGGAGACCTGCCATCTGCAGATAGCTGGCTGGCTCGGCTTCAAGCGCTGTCTCTGCGCGGAAGCTGCTGTCCGTCTGGCGGATGGCCAGGATATGGTGCCGGAACAGGCTTTGCACCGATTCCCCGGCCCTGATCCGCAGCCATCCCGGTCTTTCCGCCAGAGAACACCAGCTTTCATCTGCCGTTATCCGCAGCGTATTCCAGTTCTTCTTCAGCGCCGGACCGCTGAAATCATCCTCGAAATCCAAGGCGCGGTTCTGCTTCCCGACCTTCGTTCCTTTTGGTGCCTGCACCTCCAGCAGAGGCGTGCTGCCCCCGGAGGTCAGCCGCAGCCAGCCGTCTTCGGTCCAATATACCTGCTGCAGGGCGGTTTCACGCCCGAGAATGGCATATTCACCCTCCAGCGGACGTGTGCATAAATGTGCCATATACCATTCCCCGTCCGGCGTCTCGACCAGACTGCCGTGACCGGCGCATTGCAGCGGCAGCTCAGGATTATTGCGGGAGGTCAGCATCGGATTGAGCGGATCTACTTCGTATGGTCCAAGCAGTGAAGTGGAGCGTGCCACAGTTACGGCATGGCCGGAGCCGGTCCCGCCCTCTGCGGTAATCAGGTAGTAATAGCCGCCGCGCTTGTAAATATGAGGCGCTTCGGTCTTCTTGAGGTCGGTGCAGTCGAAGATTTTGACCGGTTCACCGATTAACCGGCGCTGCTCCGGAGCGTATTCCTGAATGACAATGCCGGAGGATTTATTACCTTCGGTGATGCGGTAATCCCATAGTTCATTCAGCAGCCATTTCCGCCCGTCCTCATCATGATACAGCGACGGATCAAAGCCGCTGCTGTTCAGATACACCGGCTCACTCCAGGGCCCTTCGATGTCCGGGGCGGTGATCAGGTAGTTATGACAGTCCTTGAACGGCCGTTTCGTGCTCTTCACATCTGTATAGATCAGGTAAAACAATCCATCCTGATAGCTGAGCTGCGGCGCCCAGATGCTGCAGTTCTTCGGATTTCCCCTCAGATCCACCTGATGGGTCAGAATATCCGTACAATGCTCCCATTCGGCCAGATCTGCGGACTGGTATACCCGCACACCAGGCAGCCATTCAAACGAGGATACCGCGATATAATACATTTCTCCTGCCCGTACCAGGCAAGGATCCGGGTTAAAGCCCCTTAGTATTGGATTCTGTATAATGCCTGTCTTCGTGTGCTCTGAAATCATTCCCTGGCTCCTTCCGTTTGTCATGTTCCAATATCATTCTTCCAGACCGCTGAGATCTTCCTGTGAAGGGGCTACTGTCACCTGCTGCACCAGTTCCTCCGCTTGGCGCGTATTTCTGGACTGGCAGCCGCTGATTTCCACCTCTTCCCCGTTCTCAATATAAAACGCCGGCCCTTCATGATTCTCTATCGTTACCTGCCGGAAGCGGATACCCCTGACATTGCCGAGATAGAAGCCGCGGTTATTCATCTCCTGAATCCCGGACATCATCGCCGGACGTCCCGGAACGGCATTCTCCGCCATGGAGATATCGATATCGGAGAAGGTAATTTCCGAGATATATTGCTCTGCCAAACCGTAGAGAAAACCTGCTGCCGCATGAACCTGCCGCGCAGTAATATTGGCAAAATGAATCCGTCTGAAGTTTGGAGTTTCCTCCGTCACCGGATAGGGATTTTTGTCCCAGACATATTTGTCCTTGCCGCGTGGACCGCAGAAGTAATAGAGGTTCAGGATAAACGGACAGATTACGTCCTCCATCACAATGTTGCTGACACGGATGTCTTCGACCACACCCCCGCGCCCGCGTCTGGACTTCAGCCGGATGCCGCGGTCCGTCTGCTTGAACACGCAGTTGCTGATGACGACATTGCGGATATCGCCGCTCATTTCACTGCCCAGCACCACACCGCCGTGACCGTGAATCATGGTGCAGTTCGTAATTGCAATATTCTCGCAAGCAATCCGTTCCTTCGTGTCCTCTGTCCCCGCCTTAATGGCGATGCAGTCATCCCCCACGTCGATATGGCAGTTGCTGATCCGCACGTTCACGCAGGATTCCGGATCAATGCCATCCGTGTTGGGTGAATCGGCCGGGTTGTGGATCGACAGATTATCAATGGTCACATCCTGGCAGCGGATGGGATTGACCGTCCAGCTCGGGGAGTTCACCAAGGTCAAATCTTTAAGCGTAACCCTGTTGCAGCTGTCAAAGCTGATCAGCTTCGGCCGGGGATACTGCAGCTCTTCGGGGGAATTGCGCTGCTTCTCCCACCACGGCCCGCCGTTACCATCCAGCTTGCCGCCGCCGGTCACTGACACATTAACCAAGTTCATGCCGAAGATGCAGGAAGCATGAACCCCACGCTTCACTCCCTCCCAGCGGGACTCCACTACTGGATAATCCTCAGGGTCCGAGCTGAAGGAGAGGATAGCACCGGGGCTTAGACGCAGTTCGATATTGCTGCTAAGAATGACCGCGCCTGTACGATAGGTGCCGGAAGGAATATATACAGTACCGCCTCCGGCTTCGCTCGCCGCTTGAATCGCCCCGGCAATAGCTGCCGTCGACAGCTCCGTGCTGTTCTTGTGTGCTCCGAAGTCATCAATGCTATAAAATGACATATGGCTTCACCTATTCCTTCCCGGCGGCCGGACGCTGCAGGAATTCGTACTCCCCGCAAGCGAGCAGGAATGCGCCAAGCCCTTTTTGATCATTGGTGATGATCGGCTCACTGATATAGTAGGCGTAGCTGCCGTCTCTCCGGTCATCCCCGCCGAGTCCGGCGACTTGGCAGTTTTTGTTCAAGTTAGCCCAGCCGCTGTTCGTCACAAGCACAAATTCCGCGATCAGCCCCTGATAGGCGCGATCCAGCGTTTCGAGCCAGCTATTATCCAGCAGACCAAGCCGGATGCCCTTGGCGATCGCATAGGTAATCATGCTGGAAGCGGAGGCCTCCAAATAGTTGCCTTTGCGTCCACCCTCATTGACAACCTGATACCATACCCCGCTGTCTTGATCCTGATACTTGCGCAAAGTGGAGAGCGTATCTTGAAGAATACTCACCAGCGTGCCGTAATCGGTATGTTCGGCAGGAAGCATCTCAAGCACATCGGCCAGCGCCATCACATACCAGCCCAGGGAGCGCCCCCAGAAATTCGGTGACAGTCCGGTTTCAGGATCGCACCACGGCTGAACACGCTGTTCATCCCAGGCATGATACAAGAGTCCCGTGTGTTCGTCCTTGGTATGGCGCGCACAAAGGATGAACTGGCGGGTTACATCTTCCAGACCTTTCCCTTCTTCGAAGGCGAGCAAATGCTCCAGATAGAAGGGTGATCCCATATACAAGCCATCAAGCCAGATTTGGTAGGGATAAATTTTTTTATGCCAAAATGCACCTTCCGAGGTCCGGGGATGCGCTGTGATTTGCTTTCTTAACAATGCGGCTGCCTTTTTGTATTTCTCCTGGCCTGTTTCCCGGTGAAGAACGAACAGCAGCTTTCCGTTATTGAGATGATCAATATTGTATTCTTCGAGCCGGTAGCCCTTCACTGAACCGTCTTCCCCGATGAAATAGTCCATGTTTTCCTGAATATAATGGTAATACTTCGCTTCACCGGTCTGTTTCCACAGCAGTTCGAAGCCCTTCAGAATAACACCGTAATCATAAGACCACTTGCCCTTATACCCTTTGTCCTCATATAATCTAGGCGTCCGTTCCATGATGGAATCCGCCATCTTTACAGCCCAGTTCAAGTTTGCTGAAGATTTATTCGTGTTTGCCATGTGTTCCTCCTTGGTTGGATAAAATACGGTCCTATCCGCCATCATCGGCGGATAGGACCTCTTTGCTATGCTTAATTCATAGTTCCGGCAGCTTTCGCTGCATTAAGGGTTAACTGCTTTGTAAGCAGCTTCGTATTCGGTAATAATCTTGCTGCCGCCTGATTTCTTCCACTTTTCAATCTCGGACTTATAGCCGTTCAAGTCGATTTTACCGAGAATATATTTATAGGTGGCATCCGTAACAATCTTTGTCAGCTCAGAGCCTTGGGTTGTGTGGGTCTCGGATTCCAGCGAAAAGGCAGGATTAAGTACCCCATACTTGGCATTTTCTTCGATCAGCCGCTCGGCTTCAACCTTGAGCGGA
Source organism: Paenibacillus sp. FSL H7-0357 (assembly GCF_000758525.1). Classification (NCBI taxonomy): domain Bacteria; kingdom Bacillati; phylum Bacillota; class Bacilli; order Caryophanales; family Paenibacillaceae; genus Paenibacillus; species Paenibacillus sp. FSL H7-0357. Next base: position 6,441,009 of record NZ_CP009241.1, read on the forward strand.
TCGGAATCATGAATCTTATATCCGGTTTCTTTTACACGGGAGGACGCGAACGGCTGCACTTCCTGCTGCCAAAGATCGGCATCTTTAATAGTAACAGCCATATCGGCATCCACCGTATAATGAACATCCTGAATACCGTAAGTCATGAGGGCGTAGATTTCATCGCTCATGGTATCGTTCACAAATTGCAGAATACGCTTCAGCTCTTTCTCATCCTTAACTTCCGATTTCGGGAAGGACAGCAAGCCGCCGATGCCGTTGGCGCCCGCCCAAATCGCACGGTCCGCTTCATTGCCCGTTGAGGTGATGTCATTGACCATAACCAGCTCCATGTTATCCTGGATACCCTTGGACATTTTCATCAGGTTTTTGCTGTCAAACAGAGCACCTACATAAATTCCGGCTCTACCTTGTGCAAAGTTCTGCTGCTGGTCGGTTTTGGCCGTTACGGCAAAGTCTTGGTTGATGTAGCCGCCTTCATACAAAGCTTTCATATAATCCATGGTTTTAATGTAAGATTCCGTATCGAACTCCGGTGTCATCTTGCCCGCATCATCCACAGCCCAGATGTTTGGTGTTCCGAAGTAAGAGCCTAATGTTTTGAACGCTCCGTAGACGAGGTCGCTGCGGTCCATAAAGCCGGTTGTATCCTTTTTGCCGTTGCCGTCCGGGTCCTTCTCCGTAAACGCTTTCGCAACTTCCATCAGTTCGTCTGTAGTCTTCGGCACTGCTAGACCCAGTTTATCCAGCCAGTCCTTGCGGATAACGACACCATTTCTGGCTACCGCTTTCTGGAACGGGATGCCATATAGCTTTCCTTCGATCGAGGCCGAAGTCCGGGTTTCCTGGGAGATCGCCGCCAGATTCGGGAATTCATCCAGATAAGGACTCACTTCCCAGAACACGCCCGCTTTCAAGGCATTGCGGACCGAAGAGTTATCCAGGATCGTCAGGGTGACCATATCCGCGAGGGAATCAGAAGCGAGTGCGGTATTGATGCGTTCTTCTTTGGATGGATCCGGAACCCAGGAGAATTCAATTTCCGTATTCGTCAATTCTTCAATTTTGTTCAGTACAGTGTCTGTTGGCGGTGATGCCGTATGCAGCATGTTCATCCAGCTAATCTTGGCTTTGGCAGTCGTTTCGGCTGCTCCGGATGAATTTGCCCCTGCATTCGTAGCTTCAGCCTGGCCGTTATTAGCGTTATTGTTGTTGCCCCCGCAAGCTGTGAGCATAAGCCCGCTGCACAACATCAAAGCTGCAAGCTTCTTGTAATTGCGATTCATGTACACTACCCCTTTTATACATAATGGTGTTGCTGTATCTTCCACCCCCGCCAAGAAGGCGGAGGTTGAATTCAGTGTGTATTGCTTAATATACGCCGTCTTCTCCGACCTTCTTAGCCAGCTTGTTTGACAGCATGACAAGGACGAGACCAACCACGCCTTTGAACAGGCCGACAGTAGTACTGAAGCTCAATTGACCATTCTTGAGACCGGCGGTGTATATATAAGTATCGAAGATTTCGCCAGCTTCGCGGTTCAGGGAGTTGATTAAGAGATACATGTGCTCAAATCCAAGATCCAGCGTATGTCCGATTTTCAGAATCAGCAAGGTGATGATTACCGGGCGAATCGCCGGCAACGTGATATGCCAGGTTTTGCGCAATCTCCCTGCACCATCCATCTCCGCAGCCTCATATAATTGGGTATCTACTACAGTAATGGCTGCCAGATAGATAATGGTCGACCAGCCAAGCTCTTTCCAGATGATCTGTCCGATATACACGGTGCGCAGCCACTCTGGCGAAGTCAGGAAGCTGATCTTCTGTCCGCCCATCGCGGCAATCATCTCATTCAGTACCCCGCCGTCCACATTCATGAATACATAAGTAATGGAGACAATGATAACCCATGACAGGAAATGCGGGATATAAATGATGGTCTGAACCACACTTTTGAACATTTTGTTCCGGACCTCATTCAGCATCAGCGCCAGAATAATCGGCAGCGGGAAAAAGATTACAATATTTAGCGCAAACAAGATGAGTGTATTGCGCAGCAGCATAAAGAAGGTTGGTTCCGTAAACAAACGGACGAAATGCTTGAACCCCACCCAAGGACTTCCCGTGATGCCCAGATACGGCTGATAATCCTGAAAGGCGATAATCATTCCGCCCATAGGCAGGTACTTAAAAATTACAAAATACAAAAATCCCGGCAGTATCATCAGATACAATAGCTTGTGTCTTTTTAAACTCAGCAGGCTGTGCGGGGTTCGCTTTCTCCTCACCGGCACAGCGTTCAACTCCATAGTGACATTTGCCTCTTTCAATGTTCGGCCTCCTTGATCGCGTTTCTTTACGATTCCCAGATTACGGTCATTTGCTGATTACGTATATAATCATTAGTTACGAAGGAGGCTCGAACCGCGCTGTTATGCTGTTTTTTTAGCTTCTACCCCTTAATGGGATTACTATAATACATAAAGATCATGCCCCCTATCAACCCGTTTTTCTAACCTAAATAAAGCCATTGCTAATGATTATATACGGAATACAGCACCCCTGATAAAGTTTCATTGAAACGATTACAAGGAGGAAAACCGTATGGCGCAATCATCATTCAAAAAAGAATCTCTGGGCAACCGGCTGTTTACCATAGTAAACACCACCCTGCTGTCACTCATTTCACTCATCTGTCTTTTACCCTTTATCAATGTATTTGCCAGTTCCTTTGCCTCAACACAGGAAGTAGTGGAGAAGAGATTCATTCTGTTCCCGACCACCTTCTCCCTGGATGCTTACCGCTATATCCTGTCAACATCCACGATCTTTAAAGGCCTGTCCGTATCCATTGGAGTCACTCTGGTAGGTACGGTGGTAAGTATGGTTCTTACAGCTCTGATGGCCTACGGATTATCCCGCAGATATTTATATGGAAGAAACCTCATCAATTTTGTTGTGGTGTTCTCCATGCTGTTCAGCGGCGGTATGATCCCTACCTTCCTCGTTGTTAAATATTTCGGACTCATTGATTCTTACTGGTCGCTGATTTTTCCTGTGGCCATCAATGCCTTTAACCTGATCATCATGCGCAACTTCTTCCAGGCGCTTCCGGACAGTCTGGAGGAGTCAGCCAAGATCGACGGCTCTAATGATTTTGGCGTATTCCTCAAAATCATGCTGCCGCTTGCGCTGCCTTCGATTGCGACCCTCTCCCTGTTCTACGGGGTGGCTTACTGGAACACTTACACTACCGCCCTTCTATATATCACAGACTCTGTGAAATGGCCGATTCAGGTGCTGCTGCGCCAGATTGTTATCGTCTCCAGCGGGATGCAGGGAGAGAATACTTCAGTCGATGTCATTCCTCCTCCACAAACGATCAAGATGGCAGTTATCGTTGTTGCCACCGTTCCGATGCTGATTGCTTATCCGTTTGTGCAGAAGCACTTCACGAAAGGTGCACTGCTGGGCGCGGTAAAAGGCTGATATGCTATAAGCTTCGCCTTCTCACAACCTACAAGCAACGAAAACAGCCAGTCTCCGGCAACCGGAGACTGGCTGTTTTCGTCTATTCCACCGCCTACTTGTCCTGTTTCATTGCGCGGTATGCACCGGGTGTCACATGCTCCTTCTTGCGGAAGGAGCGGATGAAGTTCTGTGGATTATGATATTGCAACCGCTCAGCAATCTCCTTAATGGTCATCTCGCTCTCCACCAGCCATTTCTTGGCCATTTCCAGCCGGTAGTTCATGACATATTCACTGAAGGTTACACCAAATTCCTTCTTGAAGATGCTGCTCAAATAGTTCGGACTGTAATGCAGACGCTCGCCGATAATCTCCAGCGACAGCTCCTGATCAAATTCGGCGCGCACAATGGCGGCAATCTGGTCGGAGAGGCTGCGGAATTGGCGGGTCGTCTTCTCCTTCATGCTGGTTACCATCGGCCGGATGACTTCATTCACCAGAATGCGTTCAATCTCCTCCGGATTGCGGATATCCAGCAGCCGGTGATACAAGGCATAATTGTCCTGAGTCAGCAGCACCTCTACGCCAATCAATTGTTCCAGCTGAATCAGATTATTCACGAACCGGATCAGGGTAACTTCGAAATTGAGCGGGTTCTTGCTATACTTCATCATTTCGCCAAGAAGCGGGTACAAGGATCGCGATACCAGCTCCTCATCCCCGAGCCGGATGGCGTCGAACAGCTGTGATTCCAGTTCTACCGGATAATGCAGCAGGACAGGACCTGAAATAACCGTTGCTATATCTTCATAAAAGATAATCGACTCTTTGCCCAGATTCAGACGATGATGCAGCGCCTGCTTGCTCATTTCGCAGGCTTCCTTGCTGGAGGCCAAATCCTGATAGAGATTACTAATGCCGACACTGACTGACAGCTTCAGGATATCCCTGACTGTTTTGATAATTTTCTTCGCATCCTCGAGCGCTTGCTTCCGGTGTTCCTGCTCATTCATTCCCTCATAGATCAGAATGGTTGCCTGCGTCCGGTCATTCAGCAAGATCGGAATCATTCTCCGCGCTTTCGGAATCAATTCCTCCACCAGCTTGTTGACTGCGACAAGCAGCAGATCCTTGTCGCTTGCCTGCCGTTCCCCGTAATTATCAAGCTGGATCAGCATCGTGGAATACACTGAATCCTCCGTGGGGGAATAACCGAAGCGGGACATATTAAGCTCCAGCTCTTCGGCGGTAATCCGGCTGCGGAACAGGTTCAGCATAAACTGCGTTTCCAGCTGCGGCAATTCTGACTCCAAAAGTCCCTCCAGACTTTCCTTCTCCGACAGAATCGTATCAATTGAATTGATAATCCAGTCGATCTCATTCTTGTCCTCCGGCTGGGTGCTGACCGCCAGCCTGCGCTGAATCTGGCGGATCGGCTTGGTGAAATGCACGGAGATTACATAGGCCACCACAACAATTAGCAGGGTGATCACCACTCCCAGGATGATTAAGCCGAAACGGGTCGTGGCCAGGGCATCGGAGATTTCCTGCTGGTCCAGAAGCGTGACATAAATCCAATTATTATAAGAAGATTTGGCATAAATGGCTTCAACCTTTTGATAATTGGCTTTCTCCAGGGCTACTGTCCCAGTCTGGCTTTCATTCTCGGCAATATTGGTGATGCGTTGCATTTGCCCGCTGGTCAACAGGTTCTTCCCGGTTGCCGATTCATACAGCAGTTCACCCTGCCGGTTCAGAATGAACACTGTGGTGTTGTCCTCCGTCTGCAGAATATTCCGCAGTGTCTGCAGCGAAATATCGGCTAGGCCAATCGCCTGCTTGTTCTGAGAGAATACAGGAAGCGTATTCACAAAACGGATTCCTTTATCCGTCTTGATCCAGAACAATCCCTTGTTCTGATTGTTGATATAACTTTCGTACAGGTTCTTCCGATTTTCCTCTGTTAGAAGAGAAAGGCTTCCATCAGAAATTTTCCAGTCTTGCACCAGACTGATCAGCGAATATTTTACGCCGACATCCATCCCCATCGTAGCGATATAGTTGAGCTGGGAATTGATATCCCGGTACGCCTGAAAGTCCTCCTCTGTCATCGGATTGTTGACGACCTCGCTGAAGGAACTGGTCGTACTGTAAGTATTGAAGGCATACTCTATGGTTTTAATTTTCTGCTCCAGCGTATTTTTGATTTGGGTGATTAGACTCTGCTTGCCGCTGGCAACACTATCAATAACCGAATGAATCGTCGTCAAATAAATATAGCTGCCGAAGCTGATGACGAGGCCGATGCCCAATACCAGAATCGGAATAAAAATCTTATAAAACATCCTGCCCTTTTTCATAGATAGGCTCCTTCAATAAGTAATCATTTTCAATTATAGCGTTTTCATGAATCGAAATCCAAGGATTTTTAACGTGTGCATAACACCCGCTGAAACTTGCAAGCTTCTTGCCTGCCTAGACAGGAAAAGGAAACAACCCGCCCAAAACAAAAAGGCTCACCGTAAGCCACCGGGAACCTCGATTTATCGAACTCATCTAATCCGAAAAAAATTATTTATCGGATTCACACCTCCGGCTTCGCGAGCAGTTGAGAATTGGATCAGAGCACTCAGATCCTTGATGCGCGGCGTTGTACGTTTGAACCCGAAATCTCCATAGGCTCCCGGGCGGGGTTTCTTTGGAAATCCTTCGGGAGGGCGGACAGCTGCGCTTACTCTGCTGGTGACCAAACTGCCTTCCCCGCCACCATTATCCTCGTAACGGACTCCAGAGAAGCTATTTGCTGAAATCGGGCTAATGGCGGAGTCTTGCGGACCCCAGCGACCTAGTGTGCTTATTTTACTGCGCGGCAGCTGTATTTTTGCTGAAATAACGTCTCTGCGGTCCGCTTGTATCAATAATTGGCGTTTTTCGGGACAATAGCGTCTCCTCAGTCCGTTACAACTTACAGCGCCCCCCAATGCACGTTTCATCTTGAACTAATTTGCGCACTTTAGAAACTAGAAGCCTGAGCGCTTAGAACCTCAGAATCCCAGAATCCCAGAACCTCAGTTCCTCAGCTCCTCAGCAGCCCCTTACAATCTCAGAGCCAATCCTCCGTAAGCAGCTTTCTCAACGTTTCCACCTGGTCCCGGCCAATTTTGGCGGCGATCTCCGCCTCGATGCTCTGCTTGATCTCCAGCATGCTCCGGCAGACCGCAATACCTTTAGGTGTTAGCACAATATGCTTGTCACGGGAGTTCCCTTCTACCACGGCGGTTTCTACATATCCTTCAGCCAGCAGAACGTTAATCGTTTTTTGCGCACCCTGGCGGGAAATGCTGATCTGCCTGCTGATCTCCGAAATTGTGAGCATGCCATGCAGCTCCAGCTTCGCCAGAATATGTGTCTCAGTCTTGTTCAGCTGCTCACCGCTGGTTTCATTTACTTTTTCCCGCAGAGCATTATGCTTCTCACTGACTAAATCTATTAAGTTCAAACCAAGAATATAGTCTTTCATAAAAAAGGCCCCCAATATAAAGATACAATTAAGATAAACAATCAGATTGCATTTCTGTCAACTAAGTTGACAATATTTCCGCCCACTGATACTATGAGTGAAGTTTGAAAAACTTAAATGTTAAGGGAGTTAGAGCAATGGGCAGAAACAAGAAAGAAGCTTTAGTATTCACCTGTATGATGTGCGTGTTGATGGTCGTAGGAATGAGCTTTTACAACGTGATGTTAAACACTGGCTTAACCCATACCTTATTCCGTGATGTTGCGATCGGTCTACTTCCTGCACTCGTCGTCGCCTTATTCTGTGATGTTGTCATCGTCAGTAAAGCGGCCAAAGGTCTGGCCTTTAGATTGGTTAAACCGGCCGATCCTATGATTAAAAAGGTGCTGTTCATTTCCTTCTTCATGGTCTGCGGTATGGTGCTCTGCATGTCCCTATATGGCACACTAGCACACTACGGATTCGGAGACAACTTCCTCCGTCACTATCTGTCCACTGCCGGACTGAACATCATTTGCGCCCTGCCGCTACAGCTGATTGTTGTAGGGCCGCTAACCCGTTTCCTGTTCACCAGGATCTACCCGGTAAACAGTGCTGTGCAAAGCGCATAGGCTTTGCTTAATTGCCCGGCACCTTGGCTAATAATGGGTATATATTCAGAGCATTTCAAGAAAGGATATCCGTCATGCTTAACAAAAAGGACGGTGTCTCTCTTGTTATTCTAGTCGTGGTGCTTGTGCTCATCCTTTTCCTTCAGGCCATGATTACCTATGCCGAATCCCTCCTTCTGCGCAAGGAGATAAAGGGCGAAAACGGCAAGCAAATTTAAATTCTCTATCCTTGCTTTCCAGCAATAAAAACAGTCCCGATGCCTTTGATCTGCATCGGGACTGTTTAACGCATTACAAGTAATGTCTACTGCGCTGAATATACATTCAAAACTCAATAAGCCATTGTTGACGGGCTTCACCGGTTTGAGGAGCCTCTAACGTCAGCTTCGAGCCATCCTCAGAGACAGCCAGCGCCAACTGATTATGGACAGAGAGGATGGCAGCTGAACCATCCCCATTCTTATGGATGATCCAGCGCTGATTATTGTAACCCAGATAAGCATAAAGCTGAATTGAATTGTGTTCTGTGTTCAGATCAAGGGCTTGACCCGAGGCCGTACGGATCGAGTAGGAATCAGCGTCATCTCCCGTCGGCACGAATACCCACTTCTGATCAGATATCTCATTTGCATCCCGGACCGTTACGGCTTCACCCTTCACCGGATTTGCTGTATAAATGGATTTCCGGAACGTTTCGTTCACCAGGCTTGATGTTATCAAGTTCTCCGCTGCTACCCCGTTCACATTAACATTCTGGTAGGAGACAGATCCGCCGAAGACATGAAGTCCAAAATGGCCTGCTGCAAAGGTTCCGTCCTTCAGATCTATTATTTTCTGCCCGCCCAGATACACCACAATATGAGGTCCGTCCGCTTGTATCTTTAAACTATACGTCCGGTCCGGCAGAATGAAGGCTGGAACCTTCGCCAGAACCTGCCGTTCTTCAAAACGTCCATCGATTTTGTAGAACAGACGGATTGCCTTCATATTAGGATCCAGATTCAAGTAATAGCCGCTGCGTCCGTCCGGACTTGCACGGAACAGAAGGGAGCCTGCACCTCCCGACTTGCCAAGTTTCATCTCGGCTTCATACGAGAAGTTTCCCGCCTTCTCCTCAGCAACATAATTTGCGTCGCTGGAGTGACTTCCGCGAATTCCATCCCCGCTAACTAGCCAAGAAGCCTTGGACACATCTTGCGTCCAGCCGCTGAGGTTGGTATGAAATGTTCCGCCGAACACTTTCACATCAAAACTTGCGGATGCCTTTCCATTCGGTGTAGATACTGTAATGATAGACTCGCCCGCTTTTTTCGCCTCAAGGGTTACACGGGAATTGCCTGCCGCCTTTATGATTACGGCCTCTTCATTGCTGGACTTCCACTTCAGCGGCTGGGCGCCGTTGCCGGGTCCGTTTTCTACGATCACCTGCACTGTTTCGCTTTGCCCAACCCCCAGTTCACGGTCACTGGTATCCAGCACAATCCGGGTTGCCGAACCCGACTCAGGATTCCATACCGATCCAAGCTTATAGACTTTCAGAGAAACAACCTTCACATTGCCGCCCTTGCTATAGAAACTCATTGCCCTGCTGGCCGGGTCCGGAAAAATGACCTCGGAGAACACGGACTTCCCTCCATTTACAAAAACCTCAACCGAAGATTCATCCACCAGAATCCGCAGCTTGATTTGGCCGTTCTCTGTCGGCATTTTCGTTTCATGTCTCGCACTGAACAGGCTGGAGAAATCTGTTTCCCCGGAAAGAGAGCGGTCCACAAACATAGTGCTCCCGCCCGGCTTATAGCCTACAACTGTCTTCTGATCCGCTCCCTCACGTACATTGAAGCCGAACTCCGATACACTGCTGCCGGCGGGAATCTCCAGGGTAGCTTCAATTTCATAGGCACCTGAGGTCATGCCTTTCAGCAGATTAGGAGAAGAAGGACCGACCACCTTGTTAGCTGCGGAATAGAGTTCACTGCGCAGGGATTCCAGCTCCTTCACCGGACTCTGGGCCAGACGAATTCCGTCTTGGGTGTTGATTAGGGTAACTTCTCTCGGGATCGTCAGCTCTCCCTTCCAGTTAGATGTGGGAAAGGCGAAGGGGTAATCCCAGTTGGACATCCAAGCCAGCATGACTCTGCGGCCGTCTTGCATATCCGAGAAAGACATGGATGCATAAAACTCCTTGCCGGCGTCTGTCCTCAATACGGTTCCAGCCGGGTTGTCGTTCACGAATTTACCTTCCTTAGTCAGGCTCCCTACAAAATATTCCGCATCTGAACCCCCTGTTGCCGGGTTCGCTCCTGTACTAATCATTAGAACCCATTTCTTCTCTGTCGTTCCCTGTACAGTAAGCGGAAACAAGTCGGGGCATTCCCACACCCCTCCACGGACATAATCCCCATAACCCCAATTATCGGTCAACGTCCAGTCGAGCAAATTAGTTGATGTGAAAAAGCGGATATGATCACCGCCCGATACCACCATGACCCAGCGATTATTCTCCTCATCACGGATCACCTTGGGATCACGGAAGTCCCATCCCCCGGGTTCTTCTCCGTTCTTTCCGGGGTTCTCAATGACAATTGGAAGATCCTTGGCAGTTTCCCATGTCCGTCCCTGATCCTTGCTGTAGGCCAGACCTATACGCTGGTTGCCGTTAGAGGCATCCGGATTAAAGGAGGTGTAGTAGGCAAGGAGGCCTTTGCCGCCTGAATCCGAGAACATACCGGAGGCATTCTTCAAATCTGCCACAGCAGACCCGGACCAGACATGTCCGTACTCATTCCATGGAAGGGCAATCGGCAGGCGTTTCCAGTTCAGCATATCTTTGCTGACGGCATGAGCCCATGTGCCTCCATCCTGATGAAAGAGATGATATTCCCCTTCGAAATAGACAAGCCCGTTCGGATCACTAACGGCCCCGCGGATCGGCGTATAATGATACTGGGGCCGGTATTTTTCATTATTGTAACTGCCAGCGTCCGTAACATAGGTGTCCTGAAAGTAAGCGGTTCCATGATTTACGACAAGTCCGGCGTATCCGGTAGCGTAAGAACTGTCGTTAACATCTATTGCTGCCGGAGTATACCCGTCCACGAAAATCTGAATCCGGTTCCCCTTCGCATGCACTTCCAGCGCATGTTTTGCCCCCGCTGGACTCGGATAAGTCCGCTTGGAACTGGCAATTACTGTGCCGTTTGCTTTTGTTAAAGTGACATGTACCTGATTCCCTTCTTTCCCAAGAGAGGCTTCATATCCCTTCGCACCGTCAGAAGAGGAACGGAAGGCCAGGCCTGCAACAGCAGCGGAACGAAATGAGATCACTCCTTCATACACCAGATCAGCAGCTTGCCTGCTATAGATCTGCAGCGCCTTGCTCTGATTTACAGAGATCCCTTTTTTACCGCTGATATCCGGCTGCCACTGTCCCTGACTTGCCAGCACCGTATCCAGATTCCCCTTCAGATCACTTACGTTAATGTTTTGGAACAAGGCCGCTCCACCCGAGACCTGGAGTCCAAGCCGTCCGGAGAGATGTGCATTGTCCTGGATATCAATCACAGGCTTGTATTGATTCCCCCAATACACTTTCAGTAGGGCCCCTTCCGCTTTCACTTTAAGATGGTAGATTTCACCTTGTACCAGGGAAACCTTACGTTCCTCATGCAATTTGCCTTCTCCGCTGCTTCCGTCTTTTAAGCGGATAAGTCCGGCATCCGGTACGATTTGCAGCATGTATGAACGCTGACCCTCCCCGCTGGAACGGAAAAGCAGCGCAGCCTCCGGCTGCCGGTCCTTGATCATGACATCAGCCTCATATATAAAATCATCTGCTGACGTTTCGGAAATCGCCAGCACTTTTTCTTCAGGATCGGATGTCAGCAGAAGCCCTTCTGATGTATCCTCCAGCTTGCCTTTCCCGGCTGTTCGCCATCCCGTCAAGTTTGTAGCTGTTTTGGTAACGGTTTCAGAAATAGAAAGCCCCTCCTTTATCAGTCTGCCGGACTTCTGCTCTGCCGGTGCGGCCCAGACTGTATCCTCATTAACGGCAACAATCCCTGTTGAAGTTATCATGACTCCCGCAGCCAACAGAATGGTTAGTGTAAATTTTGATTTCCGGTTCATCCTTTACCCTCTCTTCCTGTAAATGATATGTCGCTCTTACTAAGAGCAAGGCCGGCCAATTACGCATCATAACTGGCCGGCCTTATCTTTTGCTGTATTATATAGAAGAAACTCGATTATTCCATGCTGTGAGTCCCAATGCCAGAGCCCCGCCTAACCCCGCCTGCTGGCCAAGGCCCGGAGAAACAATGTACTCCTCCATATGGTCCAGTATGGCACTTGAACTGACATATCCGTTCAGGTTCAGGAGCACAGCCTCCCGGATGAGCGGGTACAGCTGCGGCTGCTGCATAACCCCGCCGCCCAAAATTATTTTTTGCGGAGAGAGCAGTAGAATAGCATCCGTTATGGACTGGGCGATGTAGAAGGCTTCCATCTTCCAGGCTCTATGATCCACCGGAAGCTCGTGGCCTTTCTTCCCCCATCTGGCTTCAATAGCAGGACCTGCCGCCATCCCTTCGAGGCAGTCCCCATGGTAAGGACAACTACCAACGAAATCATCTTCAGGATGGCGCCTCGTCAACAGATGCCCGCCCTCAGGATGTACAAGACCATGAACTAATTGGCCTTCCGAATACACGCCGATACCAACGCCCGTGCCTACCGTAATGTACAAGCAGCTTGACAGGCCTTGAGCAGCCCCCCATTTTACCTCGCCATATACAGCTGCATTCACGTCAGTGTCGAAGCCGAACGGGACCGGAAAGGCTTGCTTTAAAGTCCCGAGCAGATCGTAATTCCCCCACCCCGGCTTAGGTGTTGTCGTAACGTAACCGTAGGTCGGGCTGTCTTGGCGGATGTCAATTGGACCAAATGATCCAATCCCCATCGCTTCTACCCCTTTGTCTTGAAAATACTCTATGACTCTGGGCAAGGTCTGATCCGGATGTTCGGTCGGAAAGCTGATCCGATGTTCAAATCTCCCGTTTTCATCCCCGATCCCGCATACGAATTTCGTCCCGCCTGCTTCAATCGCTCCTATACGCATGTCACTTAACCCTCCCGGTTACTGGTTGCTGCCGTTTGCGGTAGATGAAGCCAGATTGTAGATATCCAGCGAAAGGAACAAGTCCTCTTCATTGTCGGCAAACGCAGCAAGACCGGTAGATTCGGATTCAGGGAAAATGAGATCTGTAATGACTGCCTGGCCTCCACCACAGAACGCTTCAACGGAGGAACGGTCCACATAAATATGCAGATCATAGGCTGTACCCGGTGCCGCAAGCTTCGCTGAGTGGCGTCCCGGGAACAACTTGTGGAAATCATGCTTCCCGGAGGCTGTCCGGTCTACATACAATTCTTCCGTCTGCGCATCAATCCCGACCATGGTTTGCTGCTGTGCACCTGCCTTTACTTTAAAGCCGGCAGATGTCCCATGAGCAACCTCCGCCTCAATAACGTAAGCCTCAAGATGAAGCTTGGCACAGGCTGCATTAATTTCTTGAACAGAGACATTTTTCAGGGAAAGGACCGGGGTACGTGCGGCTTCCAGTTCTTTTGCAGGCTTCTGAATGAGCGTAGTTTGCCCGTTCCTTAACTCCAGATAAAGCTCCCGGGGAATCGTCATTGCTCCGCGGAACCCTTCCGCCGGCGTCTGACCGGCATACATCCAGTTGCTCATCCAGCCGATAAACAGCCGTCTTCCGTCTTCCTCGGGCAGATCGGACCAGCTCACACCGGCATAATTATCTCTGCCGTGATCCAGCCAGCGGATGCTCCGGGACTCTTCGTCAGGAGTAAATACCGCTCCGTCAAAGTCACCCGTGAAATATTGCGTTCTTGAGCCTTCCTCAAAGGCGGGATCTGCACCAATACTGACGAGCATTACCCATTTGGTATCCGATTTGGTTCCGTCAACAGCCAGCTGGAACAAATCCGGGCACTCCCACACACCGTCATGCGATCCGATGCCCTCGCCGAATTCGCTGGCAAAGGTCCAGTTGATCAGATCAGGGGAATGATACAGACCTACCGTTTGACCACAGGCTACGATCATCACCCATCTACTCTTCTCTTTGTTCCAGAACACCTTGGGATCACGGAAATCAATGAAGGTATCATGTTCAAGCACCGGATTCCCTTCGTATTTGGTCCAGGTTCTGCCTTTGTCCTTGCTATAGGCCAGACTTTGACGCTGAACGGCAGGTTGTCCTTCCGGCATGTCTAAGTGATGGGTAAAAATGGCCACCAGCCCTGGCTGATCCTCAAAAAATCCTGTCGTGTTATTCCAGTCGACAACGGCGCTTCCCGAGAAAATCATCCCCAGTTCATCCGGCACCAGTGCGATCGGCAGCTCTTCCCAGGTCACCAGATCCTTACTGACCGCATGGCCCCAATGCATGTCCCCCATGGTCATTCCGCCGGGATGATGCTGAAAGAACAAATGATATTCTCCCTCGAAATATACCAAGCCGTTTGGATCGTTCATCCACTTTTCTTTGGGTGAAAAATGATAGGCACCCCGGTAGTTTTGTTTTGTAATAGCTGACATTATGATTTCTCCTTTGCTCCTATATAGCTTGAACTGAAAAGTTTAGAGTAAAGGTTCAGTCGCAACTACGGAGAATATTTGGACTTCCGGCCGCTGTTGTCTTCGGATTTCTTGATTATGACCGCTGTCCGCGGTTGAAATCCGAAGACTGCTTATGCTTTCGAAGCGCGCTTTCCTACGGAAAGCTTTCAGGCGGACGCTTACGCTCCTGCAGTTCCAAACTTCCCCTCCGCCGCTTTCGCCTCTAGGTGTACTTTAGTTCAGCTTATATATATTTTTATATTTATCTATTTTCCCGTCGCTCTGTCGTAGCCTGCCTGTTTAATTTCAAGCCACTCCTGCAGGCCAAGACGGTCCAGCTCCTTCAAATAATCATTCCACTGTGCATCGACTTTTCCGTTCTGGTACCATTCTGTACGCATTCTGAGTACATAGGCGAACAAGTCGGTTTCAATCGTCGTCAGGCGGTCAAGCTCATCAATCGAATGAAATACGCTCGGCATTACATTCTCTGCTTTCATCTTTGGAGCCATGATATTCTTGATGATGTCCATACGCCCTTTGGCATCATCCGGCATGGTCGTATATTTGCCATAGTAGGAATCAAGAATAGCCAGCGGTCCGCCGATACTTGTTTTCTCGCGAAGCTCCACAGGAGCAGCGCCTTCCAGCGGCAAATGCTTCAGCATTCCTTTTGCTTCATCAAATTCGAAGATGTTCTGCTGTGTGTCATCCCCGTAGGTTCCCCAGTTGTTCTGGACGGATTGAACGGGATCATACAGCTGATCTACCCATTTCGCTGTCGTTTCCAGGTTTTTATTGGCGCTTGTCACAACCATCTTGCCGCGGCCTAGACCGAGACCGTTGGTTCTGGTTACGTTGACTTCACCATCAGGGCCTGCAAGCGGCGGCATTACTTCATAAGCATCGTTTGCTCCGGAGATATTGGCTTTATCCCAAGAGAAGTAGAGGCCGTACTTCTGATCTTTACCTTTCGCCAGGTAAGTGCTCCAGTCTTGGGTATAGGCTTCGATATCAATGAGTTTTTCTTTATAAAGGTCATTGATAAAAGACACCGCCTTTTTATAACCTTCTTCCTTAGCTGTAAATATCACTTTGCCTTCATTGCTTACGACCGCATGGTCGGGATTCTCGCCCAATCCGAATGAACCGAAGAGGAATGCCAGATCTTCCGCACCCGGCTTGTTGATAAAGGATAAGGGAATTTCGTCTGCCTGACCGTTGCCGTTCGGATCTTGGGTCTTGAAGGCAATCAACACCTTTTTCAATTCTTCCGTGGTTGTCGGCATGTCGAGGCCCAGCTTCTTAAGCCATTCCACGTTGATCCAAGGCATGCTGTCTACCGCCTGAATTCTTTCTTTTCCGTTCCCAAGCTCTTCAATCCAAGGGAATGCATAAATTTTACCGTCAGGCGCTGTAATCATACTCTTGTATTCAGGGGCTTCTTCCAGCACTTTTTTAAAATTGGGCATATTCTGCTCGATCAGATCGTTCAATGGAACGATAGCACCATCTTTAGCAAGCTTCAGCAGCTCATAATCACTGTAGTCGGCATTAAAAATAGCATCAGGGAGATCACCGCTTGCCACCGCCAGGTTTCTTTTTTCCACGAATACGTCTTTGGTAAAGTTTTTCCAGTTGATATGCACATTCGTTTTTTCTTCCAGACGTTTATTAATCAGCTTTTCGTTCGGATCGGCCGGTGCCAGCGGGGAGCTTTGGGTAATGAAGTTCAAGGTGACTTTGCCGCTTGGATCCTGTTTTTCACCGGCAGCATTTCCTCCCCCGCCGCCGCATGCGGCAAGGAACATAAATGAAGCAAGTACAGACGCAGAAGCTGCTTTTGACAACACTTTTGATCTTTTTGATCTTTTCATAGGATATGACCTCCAAAGTGAATAGGGATGAAAGAACTTATCTATGTGCAGCCGTTTCCTATTTAATGGAACCGACCATGACACCTTTTTCAAAGTACTTCTGGAAGAACGGATACATAATAATGAGCGGCAAGCTGGAGACAACGATTGCGGCATACTTGATAATTTCAGATAATCGTTTCATTTCCGCCATGGCCAGCTGATCAGCGATCATGCCGGGATCGACCTGATTCTGAATCAGGATTGAGCGCAGAACGAGCTGCAACGGATGGAGGTTGGGATTATCGAGATAAATCATGGCATCAAAGTATGAATTCCACTGGCCGACAAAAGCATACAGCGCCAGCACGAAGATGATCGGTTTCGAGAGCGGTAATACAATGCTGAAGAAAATCCTCATCTCTGAAGCCCCGTCCACATTGGACGCCTCCTTCAGCTCATTCGGCACGCCTTTGAAGAATGTTCTGGACAAAATAATATTCCATACATTGACCGCCCCGGGAATGATGACAGCCCAGACCGTATCCAGCAGCCCCAGATTCTTAACCAGCAGGTAAGTCGGGACCAGTCCTCCTCCAAAGAACATCGTAAAGAGGAACACTGTCATAAAAAAACCTCTACCCTTCATCCTGTCATCCGACAAGGCATACCCCGCACAGATCGAGACCAGAACGGTAAGAATAGCAAAGGAAGAGGCGTAAAAAACAGCGTTTCCAAATCCTCGGATCATCGCCGGATTGGTTAGAATCATCTTATAGCCTTCCAGTGACCAGTCCGAAATTTTGAACGACAGCCCTTGGCTGAGCAGGATCGACGGATCCATGAAGGATGCAATCACCACATAAATGAGCGGAAGCACCACAATCAATACAGCAAGGGTCAAAAAGGTGGCGTTCAGCACAAGAATAAAGCGGTCCAGCCGGGAATGTTTGATGAACATGACTTGTTGCTCCTTTCTTATAAAAGACCTTCGCCCTCATTCAGTTTCTTCACTGTGAAGTTCACCGTAATGAGCAGGATGACGTTGATAATAGAGTTGAATAGTCCTACTGCGGCTGAGTATGCATAGTCACCGGACTGTAAACCAATTTTGTAAACGTACGTCGGAATAATCTCAGAGGTTGGCATGTTCGTTGCTGTTTGCATGAGATAAGCCTTTTCAAACCCGATCGACATGATGCCGCCCGCGGCAAGGATAAACACAATGGCCATAATCGGACGAATGGTCGGAATATCAATATGACGTATTCTTTGAAGAAGATTAGCACCATCCAGATTGGCTGCGTTATGTAACTCAGGGTCCACATTGGCAAGAGCCGCAACGTAGATAATGGAAGCCCATCCCGCACCCGTCCATATATCCGAAAGAATATAGATCCAGCGGAAGTACTCCGGACGTGACATGAACATCACCGGTTCACCGGTAGCCCAGCTAAAAAGCTGGTTGATAGGTCCTGTCGGGGACAGGAAGATAAACAGCATGCCGACCACTACAACGACGGATATGAAGTTAGGGGCATACAAGAATAACTGTATGTTCTTTTTGACTCCGGCCCGGCGAACCTGATTGAGCATCAAGGCCAGCAGGATAGGAACAGGGAAGCTCAAGATTAGTCCGAAAAAACTTAATTTAAGCGTATTCATAAAAATCACTTCGAAGTTTGGGGAAGACAGGAATTTCTCGAAGTTGTAAAAACCTACCCACTCGCTCCCCATAATTCCCTTGATTGGGCTGAAATCCTTAAAGGCAATAATCGCACCATACATAGGACCGTATTTAAAAATAAGGGTCAGGATCAGTGCCGGTGCTAGCATTAAATAAAGGAAGTAATGTTTCTTCAAATATTCAAACAGGGACATCTTCCGCCCCGTCACCAGTTTTCTGTGATCCACTTCAATTGAGTTATGCAATGCCTTTACCTCCATTCTTATACAATGTTTTTCACCAGTGAAAGGCTTACATTTTGACGTTCATGCCCTTCTTCATTTACAATTTATCAAAGACTTCACCATGAGTCAATACATTTTGTAAAAATATATTTGTTCATTTGACAATTATTTCGTATCTAAAATCCCTGAAAATATTGTCAAAATTGATAAATAGGTGGTTTTTCTTAGAAAAAGAGCATTTATTCAACTTAATATATTCATTTTAAACACTTTCGCAGAAATAGTTACCAAACAAAACAATCGCATAATGTAAACTAAATTGTGCATTTGTAAAAATAACGTTGCTATTTTGAGAAAACTATTATACATTTAAGGGAGTAAAGCGAAGCGTATGCGGCCGCTATTTGCAGAGTGAAAGAAAACAATAATATAGAGGTGAAATTACATATATGGCACGGGGAAAAGTAACGATACAGGATATCGCTGATGCTCTGGGGATCTCCAGAAACACGGCCTCCAAAGCCTTGAACGGAACGGAAGGATTGCCTGAAGAAACCAGAAACAAAGTTATCAAAAAGGCGATTGAGTTGAAATATAAGCAGTTTTCTTTAATGGAAACCGAAAATGTCCTGCCAAAGAGCTCGAGAAACATTGCTTTATTAACGGAGAATTTGCCGAATACTTCGCATTTTGGATCGACTTTGATCAGCGGCCTGGAAAAGCGGATCAGTGCAGAAGGATATAATTTGTCCATTCACATCATCCGGGAGATTGAACAGAAATCTCTGTCCCTCCCTAATAATTTCGATGTATCCAATGTGGACGGAATCATATGTATTGAGCTGTTCAACTTGGAGTACAGTAACCTGATTACAAGCCTTGAGATTCCGACCATTTTCATCGACTGTTCCGCACATGTCTGCTACCCTGATTTCCGGGCGGACGTGTTGTTAATGGAGAACGAACACAGCACCTATCAGCTTACTAAAAAGTTGATTGAGGGCGGTTACAAAACCCTGGGGTTTATCGGGGATTATAATCATTGCCGGAGCTTTAATGAAAGATGGGTAGGTTTTAATCGTGCTCTGACCGAGGCTGGAATCCCGCTAGATCCCGGCCAGTGCGTTCTCGATGAGGATAATCTCTTTTTCTCCAGTCCCGGCTGGGCGGATGAAAGATTGAATGACATTGCCGAGCTCCCGTCCGCCTTTGTATGTGCGAACGATTACATCGCCGTAAGCTTTATGAAATCACTGAAGAATCTGAATCACTCCATTCCCGGTGATATTGTCATCTGCGGTTTTGATAACGGCCCGGAATCAAAGATTATTGAGCCTCACCTTACCACCGTTCATATCTACAGTAATGAAATGGGCGTCAAAGCAGCCGAAATACTGCTGTCACGCATCACCTATCCAGAGCAGCCTTATCAGGTCTCTCATATCTACACGAAACCAATCATTAGAGATTCCACCCCGAATATTAGCTGATTGTGGAACCTATAAACGCTTACATTCAACAAAAGCATCCCTTTCACGTGAAGGGATGCTTTTGTTCTGGAATTTTGGAACTGTAGGAGCGATAGCGACCACCTTTGTCTCCGGATTTCAACCGCAAATAGCGGTATAAATCAAGAAATCGGGAGACAACAGTGGCCGGAAGTCCAAACATTCACCGCAGTTGCATTCTATGCCGGATCGGTAAGTCTAAAGCTTATATAGCTAAAGATTTATATAAATGGTGAAGCTGTTCACAATTACTAAAACCGTGTTCAACACTAACAGAGAGGTCTTAGATTTCCTTTCCCCCCTAAAAATAGATGCAACAATTTGAATACCCGGTATCAAAAAAAGGAATACCCGCTTGGGAATATAATTTGTGAAATCATCAGCCTTGAACTGGAATGATTTCACCTGTATTCCCATCTGGTCCGGTAATGAACGATACGCAATAAAATTAGACAGCAGAGTAATTGCAATCATTCCCGCTACAATGTAAAACACGGTGTCCCTCTTCATTTCTGCTTTTCATCCCCTTATTTTACTAATGCCAAATTATTATAAGTTTTCAAGAAAAATCTGTAATTAACATGTGTCACACACTGAATGCTACTAGCTGCACATGAGCTGCGGGCATTTGTCCCGCAATATTTCCCGGTTCCCGGATTTCCGTAATCGCTGAGCATGCTGGCTTCGCAGAGCTACCTAAGAGAGTATAATGGAAGGTAAACAAGCTTAAGGGATGAGGGAGATTATTATGAGGATTATTTTCTGCCAGGATCCGCTGGATGCCAAGAGGGTGGATATGGATTATGAAACGGAGTGGCATGCAGCTCAAGCAACCGGCTTCAAGACGGAGCTCGTTTCACTGGAGGCCTTGATGGAAGGCCAGGCTGCCCGGTCCATCCGGCAGATTACACCTGCGCTCTCTATGGAATCTGCAATTTACCGGGGCTGGATGATGAATCCGCAGCATTATGAGCAGCTCTACCATGCACTCCAATCAAAGAATATTGAACTCATCAATGATCCTACCGCCTATGCTCACTGTCACTACTTGCCCTATTCCTATTCGAGGATCGCATCGTTGACACCGCGCACCATTTGGCGCACAAGTCCAAGCAAGCCCGCCGACTGGGAGGAGCTGTTCGAACAAATCACCGTATTCGGCGAATCTCCTTTAATCGTCAAGGACTATGTGAAGTCAAGAAAGCACGAATGGGTTGATGCCTGCTATATCCCGGATGCTTCAGACCACGGCAATGTACAGCGGGTGGTGTGGAACTTCATCGAAAGACAGGGGGCTGGACTGAGCGAAGGAATCGTTATCCGTGAATTCGTTCCTCTGGAGTACCTGCAATCACACGACAAGAGCGGCATGCCGCTTTCCAAGGAATACCGGATATTTTTTCTGGATCTTCAAATCATAGCTTTTCTGAATTACTGGGATGATGTTACCTACGATGAGGATCAGCCGGATCTGACCCCATTTATGGAAATTGCCCGCACGATTACAAGCCGCTTCTTCACCATGGACATCGCCAAAACTGCAGAGGGAAGCTGGATTATTGTAGAGCTGGGAGACGGCGGTGTTTCGGGCCTGCCCGAGCAGATGGATGTCAGAGCGTTTTATGAGGGGTTACTTCAAGACTAATAATGACCGATCCGCCGCTGCTCTAGCTTTTCGCTGGACACTTATATACAAGGCACTATCCAAACAGACTCCCGTTTAGCCTTTACCATTTTGAAACTACTTTGCCGAAGGGTTGGGATATACTAGCCACAGATGAACTAAAGGAGATTATATCTTATGAACAAATCAGGCCTAAGCGCCCTTCTCTTATTATCGATGATTGCTGCAGGCTGCGGTGCACCCAAGACTCCCAGTGATTTACTCCGGGCCCCTTCGCAGGGCAGTGCCGATGGCACCATTACAAGTATTGTGAAGTCTTTTCTCCCGGCGAATGCCCACCTGACGGTGCCCATCAATTCCGAATCCGGCAGTGCCATTCAATTGCAGGATCTCGACAAGGATGGTCAGGATGAAATTCTGGCCTTCTATAAGACGGACAAAACGGATTATGAAATCAATACCCTCGTATTGTCCAAACCCGGCGCCGACTGGAAAAAGCTGACTACGATTACGGGAGTCGGCAGTGAGCTGGATTACGTACAGTTTATAGATGTTACCGCAGACGGAGCAGCGGATATGCTGCTAGGGTTCAGCGGCGGCGAAGGCTTGAGCAAGGAACTGTCCGTCTACAGTCTGAGTGGGGGTGAGCTGACCGAAAAGCTCAAGCAGCCTTATGACCAGCTGGTTGTCGGCAATCTGACCAATGAAGGTCAGACAGATATCGCCCTGATCCAGGGAACGTTCACCACGGACACCCAGCCGCAATCCCACCTGCAGGTAATCCGGCTTCATGACGGCAAGCTGCAGACCTTGTCTGACCAGACCATCGACGGTTATGTGTTTCAAGCCTTGTTTACAAAAGCAGCGCCATCCAAAAACGCCCTGTTCATTGATGCGGCGGTTGGTGCACATTCCTCCTACACTTCTCTGCTGACTTGGGAAAATGACAAATTTATTGATATACTTGCAACAGAGGATTATCAGCGTGACGAATTGGCAGACAGCAGGGATATTGTGCTGGGGCCACTTGTTTCGGAAGCAAACGGTTTGCTGGGTGAGAACAATATGGCGATCAAGGATTACCCGCTGTATAGCTCAGATATTAACGGTGATGGCATTGTCGAGATCGGATTCCTTGTCCCTCCTGCGGGTACAGAGAGCTTTGCCCCGCTGGCCACTCCCTTCATCACCAAATATTATCAGTGGGACGGGCAATCGGGACTGAAGTTTGTGGAGGAGCATTTCGACAGATGGGGCTACAATTTCCACATTCCGCAATCCTGGACCGGTAAATACAAGCTTGTGGCCCCGGAGGAATCCCCTACGGCTTGGGAGCATATCCAGTTTAGCTACACCAATGCAGCGTCTAATGAGCAGGCCCCGCTTCTGGAGCTGCGCCAGATCTCCAAAAAGGATTGGCAGACTGCCGAAGCGGCACTGCTGGCGAAGAACACAACCTATAAACTGCTGTATGAGCTGCAAAATACGGAGGATAGTACAGCGCCGACCGTGCTTGTTGCTGTTCTTCCATCCGCAGATGCAGCCGGCAAGCTGACCGGCTCCTCTCTTCAGGAGTATGAACAGCTAAAGCTGACGCTTGATGAAGTGCAGCAGCTGGCCGGCACGCCCCAGAAGCCCCAGCAATAGGTAGAACAAGGAGGGCACCCATGAAAGTGCTGGTACTGGAAGATGAGAAGCCCATACGCGATTTTCTGCTTGTCAATCTTAAGCGTGCGGGCTTCGAGGTTGTCGAGGCCTCCACAGGCGAAGAGGCTCTGGCTGCCGCCCGGGATCAGAAGGATTTTGATATTGCTATTCTGGACCTGATGCTTCCCGGTGTCAGCGGCTTCGAGGTGTGTGAACGCCTGCGGGGCATGTTCCCCCGGCTTGGCATTATTATGCTGACTGCCAAAAGCCAGGAAGTCGATAAGGTGATGGGGCTGGAAGCCGGTGCAGACGACTATGTGGTTAAGCCCTTCAGTCCGGTTGAGCTGGTTGCCCGGGTCCGGTCGCTCTACCGGCGGATGTATCCGGGAGAAGTGTCCGCACAAGAGAACCATATTGAGCTTCCTCCATTCACACTGATGCTGGATGAACGCAAATTACTGAAAGACAAGCTCGAGATTCCCCTGACGCCCACGGAATTCTCCATCGTCAAACTGCTTATGGAGCAGCCTAACAAGGCTATGAACCGTGACGATATTCTTACCTCCGTATGGGGGCAATATTTTATGGGAGAGCTTAAGATTGTAGATGTTAATATCAGCCGAATCCGCCAAAAAATCGGGCAGGGCCCTTCCGGACCACAATACCTCGAAACGGTCTGGGGATTCGGCTATCTATGGAGGGTCTAACATTGCTGAAGGGAATCAGGTCTAGGCTTATCGTCTATATCACCATTGTTCTGCTCCTGATCGTCCTGCTGCTGGAGGGAGTATTTATTGTAGCAGTCCATTACTACTACCTGGGCAGCGCGATGGAGACCCTGTCTTCCCGGGCCGTTACCTCCGCCACCTTTTTCAATAAGTATCTGGAGGGCTACTCGATCAATGAACGGGCCAGGTACATTCTGGAGAATCTTTCGACTGAAGAGAGCAGCAAGGTTGAAGTGCTCAGTCCGGCAGGTGATGTCATTATCAATTCATTCGGCTTCGCAAGCTCGGAGCATATTGAGACCCCTGACGTCAAAGATGCTTTGATCAGCGGCAAGGGGACCTATCAGAGTATTACCCCTCTCAACGGTGAACGGATAATGGCCGTTTCCATTCCTTTGAGGGAATCCGGGGAGAACATTGGTGTACTGCGTTACTCTGTTTCAGCCGAGCCCCTCTACGACGTTATTATCAACATTGTCCTGAATGCCGCCTGGGTCGGGCTGCTCGTCATTCTTTTTGGCTTCGTACTCAGCCTGATTATCGCTAAACGGATCGTTGGACCTATTCAGCAATTAACCTCTGTCGCCAAAGAGATGGCCACCGGAAACTTTGACGTAAGGGCGGAAAAGCGGTATGACGATGAGGTCGGCACCTTGGCAGTCACACTGAATTACATGTCAGAGGAAATGGTCAAAAGCGAAAAAATCAAATATGATTTCATCTCTTCCGTCACGCATGAGCTGCGCACTCCCCTTACCTCGATCAAAGGCTGGGGTGAAACGCTGCTTGTGGGTGATTTGTCTGATAAAAAAGAGACCCTGCAGGGTCTTGAGGTAATGACCGGGGAAACGGATCGTCTGATTGGTCTGGTTGAGGATTTACTGGATTTCTCCAAATTCCAGGCGGGGGAGATAAAGGTCTCGCTCCAGCCTTATGACCTCAGGGGTCTGCTTGAGGATCTGCTGCTGCAGTTCAGGTACCGGGGCCAGACCAAACAAATCCGGCTCTATGCCGATATTCCCGATCAGCCGCTGCCCGTGGACGGCGATTTCAACCGGTTGAAGCAGGTTTTTGTAAATCTGCTGGACAATGCTTTCAAATTCACTCCGGCCCAAGGGGAGGTCCGCCTCACGGCGGACTATAATGAAACCCTAATTATCATCACAGTCGCGGACAACGGGGAAGGCATCGAAGCTGACGACCTCACGAAGCTCGGGACCAAATTCTTCAAAGGCAGATCACGCCAGTCCGGAAGCGGACTGGGCCTTGCCATCTGCAAAGAAATTATCGTACTGCATGGCGGCCGCCTGCGCATCGAGAGCGAATTCACCAAGGGAACCTCAGTCATCGTGGAGCTGCCTCGCTACCCGGTGGAGTGAGGTGCCCCTTTTATCAATTATGATTGATCAGCATAACGCCACCAGGAGAGTGTGCCGATCAAGCCAATACCACCGGTCAGATACGGAAGGCTGAGACTCAGAGCCTGCAAATGGGCATTTTCCTCCCCCGAAGCGCCGCTGAGGAGCCCGGGGATGGCCCATGGGATATATTCCGTAATTCCAATGCCTCTGCCAAGCTGGGAAATCACAATGGTAAGCACAATGAACCCAAACGCAGACATATACCCGCGTCCAACGCTGGCCATCCAGGCTACCGGAATGCATAGACAGATGACCATGATACAGAGCAAAGCATATTCCCTGAAGCTTTGCGCGATGATCTCAAGGCTCCAGCCATCCAACTGGACAAACCAGGCGGTAAGGCTTCCAACCGCAAACATAAGGAGTGCCAGGACCTCACACCAAACTGTGGCAACCATTAATTTAGCGGCTGCCACACTGTAACGGGAAAGCGGCAATGCCAGTAAATCCTTAACCGTACGGTCGGAGTATTCCCGGCCGAATATCCAACTGTATATAAAACCGAATCCGATCAATCCTCCGATCGAAACCACATAACCAAGCTCATCCATAAACCCCGGCACATCCAATATACTCTCTATGTTGTTCTGAGAACCCAGCGATCCGGAAAATACGAGCCCCAGCATAACCGGCAGCAGGATGCTGGTGCCGAGTGATATCCATAGCAGTCTGGACCGGCGAAGCTTCAAGATTTCCCCTCCTATGGCTGATAACCATTGATTCATTCTGTTGCTCCCCCTCCGGTTTCAATTTTTCTAAGAAAATAAGCTTCCAGATCCTCTTCTTCTACACTCAACTGAATGGGCGGCATATTTGCATGGACCAGCAGCTTCGATATCTGCTCAGGACTAGCTATCGCATGATCGTCGGAGAGCCGCAGCCCTTCCTCGGACCATTTCACCTTATAACCGTGCTGGAGCAGCTTTATCCGGGCAGCTTCAGGATTACGGGTCTGCACAAGCAGATGTTTCCGGAGAATATGCTGCAGCTCCCTGACCTCCGTTTCCTGAAGCAGCTTGCCATGATGAACAATACCGATCCGTGTCGCCAGTCTGGCGACCTCGCCCAGGATATGGCTGGAGATAAATATTGTCACCCCGTGAGTCAGGGCAAGCTCGTTAAGCAGCTGCCGAACCTCAACAATTCCAGCGGGGTCCAGTCCGTTCGTCGGCTCATCCAGAATCAGCACTTTTGGATTATGCAGCATTGCTTTGGCCAGGCCCAGCCGCTGTCCGTTGCCGAGTGACAATTTACCGGCCTTGCGGTCCCGGTAGGGGGTTAGCTGCAGCTTGTCCATTACAGAATCTATGGCATCGTGTTCCGGTATGCCCCGCAGACGGCGGATGATCTCCAGATTCTCCCGGACCGTTAACTCAGGATAAGAATACGGGGTCTCCACCATGTATCCGACGTTCGCCCACAGCTTGTGACTGCCGGCATCCACACGTTGTCCGAACAAATAGGAAGCTCCGGAATCCGGCCGGATCATCCCCAGCAGCATGCGTATCGTCGTCGTTTTACCCGCACCATTCAGTCCCAGAAATCCGTAGATTTCCCCTTGCTCAACATGCAGTGATATTCCGTCTACAGCATGATGGCTTCCGTAATGTTTCGTTAAGCCTTCAGTCTGAATAATAGCATTCACATTATCGCCTCCTTTTATAAACTAACTAGTTAGTTATATTTGATGAAAATAAAAGCCATCTTCTAGAGTAAAGATGGCTCCATGACACCATAAATGACAAACTTCGCAATCTGATCCATGGTGTGCTCCTTCATCTCCGGGGAGTCCAGCTTGCCCATCACTTCCTTATACCGTGAAAAGGACTGAAGCGTCGCTGTCGTCACATTCAGAATCAGAATCGGAAACATCGCCGGATCGAAATCCTGCCGGAGGATTCCATTCTGCTTCGCGGCTATGGCCAGCTCATGCAGCTGAGTCATATCATCCGGGCGGTAGGTGATTTGATTCCAGGTCTTCCAATCCTCAGCGGCCTCCCAGAACAGGATTTTCAAATATCGCGGGTACTCCAGGAGAAACTCATACATTTGCCGGGTAATCTTCTCCAGAAAACTTTTGAATACAACAGGGTCACTCATGAGACTTGGGTTCTTCAACAGCTCAGCGATTGCCGCCCCGGTTACCTGCTCACTAATCTGGTCGGCACGTTTGACTACTTCGGTGTAAAGTCCCAGCTTATCGCCGAAATACTGATAAATCAGGCTTTTGTTATACCCCGAAGCCTTCGCAATCCCGTCGATTCGTGCTGCTGAATAACCAAGCTCGGCAAACGTCTCCTCCGCAGCGTCAAGAATCATCCCCTTGGTTCGGGCTGCATCGTAAGTCCGTGAACTTCGCTTGCCGTTGCCCTTGCTCCCGCTCTCTGCTGGCGTCATGGTTTTCACCTCTTTTTATAACTAACTGGTTAGATTATATTTAAATGTACTACCGAAGTCAAGAGCACCTATATTCTATTGATCTGTTATTGAGAGCGGAGCAACGTTATTTGTCTGGCCAGATAGGACGGTGTATAGGGCATGTCCTTTCGAAGCCAGGCGACAATCGTACCAATCAAGGCTGCGGAACCGTACCAAATGGCGATCTCTCTTTGTATATTTGCTGATGAGTCCCCCGGGTCACCTTGCTTTCGCTCCAGTCTTTCAGCAATCATTTCCGACAGCAGCTTGAACAAACGATCCGTGAAGATCGTAATTTGTCTCGATGTAAGAATAACTTTGTAAAATCTTGCATTCTCCTCAATATGCTTGAGAAGGTTCTCCAGCAGCGGCCAATCCTCCTTGTCTGCCAACTCCGAATGATTGTTTACTACCTGATGAATGTCCTCGACCATATCATCTGCCATCTTCTCCAGCATATCCGGGAGATCCCGGTAATGCAGATAAAACGTAACGCGATTGATTTTTGCCCGCTCTGCAATGCGGTTTACTGAAATTTTCTCGATGTCCATTTCCTCTAGCAGTTCAATCACGGCATTTCTAAGCAATTGACGCGTGCGGAGTATGCGTGGATCTGTTCGCGACGTTGTTTTATTCATTCTTCTCGCTCCATTCTTCTGCTTTCACATCGTAAACTACATCTTCTATATAATTGTAGCTTTTTAAACAGTAAAACTACAAATCCGAATTAACTGTAAACTAATAAACACTTTTTCAGAAAGCGTTGCTTGCTTACATGTAAATTTCATTTATAATCTGATTTATACATTGTAAACTATACAACACTTTGTATATTAAGTCCAAGATCTACGATTTGAAAGGATGGAGTGGAGTGAGTAAAGAAATAGAAGCAACAAGCAGTTCCATAAAAAAGGGACCCATCTTATTCATTATGATTTTGGGAGCCTTTCTTGCGACGTTGAATCAGACAGTGATGAGCGTTGCCGTGCCGGGATTAATGATTGATTTTAACATCTCAGCGGCAACAGCCCAGTGGCTGACAACAGGTTATATGCTCGTTAACGGAGTGCTGATTCCGATTACGGCTTATTTAATGCAACGATTTACTACGCGTGAGCTTTTCCAGACTTCCATGTTTATTTTCCTGGCAGGAACGATCGTATCGGCCCTTGCCACAAGCTTCCCCCTTCTGCTGACCGGGCGCATGATTCAGGCAGCCGGCGCCGGGATTATTATGCCGCTGCTTACCAATGTCATATTAGCCCTCTTCCCTCGTGAAAAGCGGGGAGCAGCCATGGGTATGGTCGGGTTAGCGATTATTTTTGCACCTGCGATAGGGCCAACTCTGGCCGGATATATTCTGGAACATTACACCTGGGAAACGATGTTTTACGGGATGATCCCACTTACTGTCATTGTGATCATCTGCGGATTTATTTATTTGAGGAATGTATCGACACGTTCTTATCCCAAAATTGATATGATCAGCGTCATCCTTTCCACCATCGGTTTTGGAACTTTGCTGTATGGCTTCAGCCGGGCTGCAAGCGCAGGCTGGTCGAGCGCGGAGGTGCTTTTGTCTCTCGGTGCAGGCATCCTTTCTCTTGCCTTTTTTACTTGGCGGCAGCTGGCTTCCCAAAACCCGCTTCTTGATCTCCGGGCCTTTAAATACAATATGTTCTCTTTAACCACTGTCATAAGTATCGCGGTTACGATCGTGATGTACGCCGATATGATGCTGCTGCCTCTGTATCTTCAGAATGCGCGCGGATATACGGCCATGGAATCTGGCCTGCTGCTGCTTCCCGGCGCGCTTATAATGGGACTGCTCATGCCGGTCACAGGCAAGCTGTTTGACCGGTTCGGCGCAAAATGGCTGGCCATCATCGGTCTACTGATCACGATTGCGACGACGCTAAGCTTTGTGAACTTGACAGACTCGACCAG
This sequence comes from Paenibacillus sp. FSL H7-0357, assembly GCF_000758525.1. NCBI lineage: Bacteria > Bacillati > Bacillota > Bacilli > Caryophanales > Paenibacillaceae > Paenibacillus > Paenibacillus sp. FSL H7-0357. Next base: position 6,470,314 of record NZ_CP009241.1, read on the forward strand.
CTACAGTTATCTGGTACTTATGTCCACAGGCCGGCGGATCGGGATGGCTCTGCTCCTCATGCCTATACAAACCTTAGGGCTGAATCAATTGCCAGCCAAGCTTAATGCGCACGGTACAGCCATCTCCAATACCGTTAGACAAGTGGCCGGTGCCGTGGGCACTTCTCTGCTTGTAACGGTGATGACAAGCCGTACCACGACTCATATGCAGGAGATGATGGCTGCAGGTGGCGCCAAGGGCGCAACACAGGAGCACATGATAATGGAAGCTTCGATTCAGGGCATCAATGACGCCTATCTCGTAATTGTGGGAATCGGTATTCTCGGATTGCTGCTCTCCTTCTTCATCAAACAAGTGGGACAAACCTCCGGGAAAGAGCCCGGACAGAAGCTGAAAACGATCACTGCGGAAGAAGTCTAGATTACAGAATAACCAGTACACACCACGACGAAGTTCCAGATAACTAGAACGCACAACTTTCCAGCCCTTTCGCTTCCCAATAGGAAGCCGGAAGGGCTCTATTCTTGTTCCGGCACATTCTACATGTCTGTATGAAGCCAAATGCAACTTTCCATAAGCAATGTCGTCTTATTATCATATTCAAAAAAGGTGGGATACAATGCTTAAATCTACCCTGGTTTCCATCCTATTGACGGCTTTCATCCTCTTAACCGCGTGCGCTGGAGGTCTAAATAAATCCAACACAGCAGTAAATACACCCGGAAACGATGTTAAACCGACAGTATCCCAAAGTCCGTTGAACGGTAATAGCGGGGTAAAAGAACAAGATATTACGGAGACAAATCTGGAGGATGTATCTAATTTTGATTCGGGAATGTTCATAAACCTGAAATCCTACGAAGATCAGTTAACTGAAGAAAACGTATCGGCGCTTTCCGCACTCGAAAAGAATCTTGCAGCGTTGGTTGAGCATAACAACACGGATTATAATGCTGGTTTTGTGAATGAAAAGCTGGTTGACGCTATGAAGTATTATTACAGCGAACAATTCCAGTATCGGTTTACAGCGATCGAGAGCATTGAGCCAAATCCGATGAATGATAATTTACACATTACCGTTACCGGACAACGTTTGGATACGAATACTCAGACGATTGAGGATGTCAAAATGATGTACGCTCTTGGTCAGAACGACCCGGGAGACTGGGTGATTTATACAATTGACTGAGCGTACAAACAAAAAACCGATACCTAAAAGGTACCGGTTTTAAGTCATTCTAGTTCTCTTCATCCCTTTTACTTCTTGCTGACAAGTGAACGGTACATTAGAAACAGGAAATATGGAGCTCCAATGATCATAATAATCAGGCCTGACGGTATTTCTATCGGGGCCATTATGGTTCTTCCAATCGTATCGGCAATGACCAGCATTAATCCCCCCAGCAGTCCCGACAAAATAATGGAGCGTCTCGTGTGATGCCCGATCATCATCCGTACTGCATGCGGTGCCATAAGCCCGAGAAATCCGATTGTCCCTACGCTGGCAACGGCTCCCGCTGCAAGCAAAACGCCAATAATCATAGCCCACAGCCGCGTTCCCCGAACCGGCAAGCCAAAACCTGTTGAACTCTCGTCGCCAAACGCCAGCAAATCAAATTTCCGGCCCAGATAATATGCAATCGGCACAAGGACAATCAGAAAGATAAACAGGCTGTAAAACTGATTCCAGCCCCGGCCATAGGTCGAACCCGTCAGCCAAATAAAGGAACTGCTGCTCCACAGGCTTGCCTTAACGATCATAACCTGTATGCCCGCAGAGCCGACGGCCGATATAGCGATTCCGAGCAGGATGAGCACGGACGGATTCAAGGCTTTACGCCAGGCCAGAAAGAATACAAAGGCTGCTGCGACAACCCCACCTGCAATTGCGGCTAAAGGTAAAACAACTACCGTCAATGCAGGCCATACGAACAGTACGATCATCGCACCAAGCCCGGCGCCTGAGGTCACGCCGATAATCGAAGCGTCGGCCAGCGGATTGCGGACAGCGCTTTGAATTAAGACACCGCTGACGGCCAGCGCGATACCTCCGCAAGCTGCAACGAGAGTACGCGGAAGCCGCAGATTCAGCAGCACAGAAAACGATTGATCTCCCCCGGGAATAAGACTGCCCAGCAAATCAGCCAGCGGAATTCTCGTTCCCCCAAGCGATAAGCTCACAAGGATGACAACGAGGAGCAGTGCGGTCATGAATATCGCCGTAGGAACAAAACGCATACGCAGCGCGGCTCCCCCAACGCTCATGGATGACTGTCCGGAGCCTGAACCGGAAATATTCTTCATCTTGGTAAGCACCAGCCAAATGAGCCATGGCGCTCCAATAATCGCCATAACCGCACCGACCGGTATCTCACCTACATTGCTCCGCACCACACGCGCAAGCGTATCCGCTGCCGTAATGAGCAATGCTCCCCACAAGGCGCTCGCGGGAATAAGCAGGCGATGCTTGCGGATACCGCTAAGCCGGACCAGATGCGGAGCGACCAGACCGACGAAACCTATCGGTCCGACCACACTGACCACGATCGCAGCCATGAGCACGGATATGCCCAGGCCCACTGCCCGGGTTAACCCTACACGCTGTCCCAGCGAACGGGCGGTTGACTCATCAAGCTCAAGCGCATCGAATTGCCGGCCGGCGAATACTGCCGCCCCAATCAGTGCAAGGACGAAAGGCCAAGCGTACCGGACACCATCCCAGTCCAGTTGAATCAGGGAACCTGCGCCCCATAAGAATAAATTTTGTGTTTCCGTCTGTTTGAAGATATGTAAGGCAGATGTGAACGCACCCAATACCATAGATACGATCATACCCGATAATGCCAGCCGGACAGGCGTGGCCGCCTTGCCTCCACCCAGGAAATAGGCGGCCATTGCCGCCAGAAGTCCCCCTCCCGCTGCCAGCAAAAACGGGAACTGCTGCTGCATAGCCGGGAAAGCAACCACACCTAGGACAACCATAAAGTAAGCCCCGGCATTAATCCCCAGCGTATCCGAGGATGCGAGCGGGTTCTTCGTTATGGTTTGCAGTAATGCACCAGCCGCAGCTAAAGCAGCCCCGGCCAGAATCCCGATAACCGTACGGGGCATCCGGATATCCCAGAGCAGATTATGCTCCATCACATCCTGGCGGTTCAGCAATCCATCCAATAGGGTGGCTGCCGGAATTTTGGCCTCTCCGAAGCCGAGGCTCAGGAGGAATAGAACGAAGAGGACGGCAAGGCCGCCCCCAAATATTCCAATTAGCCGCCAGGTCATTCCGATTGAGGATTCCTTGCTACTATTCTCGTTCATCAAAGTACTCATTTCGTTAAACTATTTACAACTTCATCCACGATAACCTTGGAGGAGACCGGACCGCCGAACACCCAAGTTGCGCTGCCTAATCCAAAGGTGCGTTTCTCCTTCACGAAGGTAAGGCCTTTCCAGACGGAATTATCCTTCAGCTCGTTCGAGAAAATATCATCATCCTTCTGGACGATATAGATCAGATTGGTATCCTGAACCGCAGGCAATGCTTCAACTGTCGATGTGCTGAATCCGTAAGCCTCAAAAGCTTCGGGTTTCCAATCGTTTTTTAAGCCGATCCGGTCCAGCGTCTGTACCGCCAGAGAATTATCCGTAAAGAGACGCATCGTCGCTGCATTCTGATAGCTGTAGGCTTGCGTCAGTACATAGTTCAAGCCTTCCTTGCCTGCAGCGGCCAGCTTCGTCTTGGCATCCGCATAATGCGCATCCAAATCTGCCAGGACCTTATCACCTTCCGCGGTCTTGCCGACAGCGGCTGCAATCGTTTTGAAGATGTCTTCCATCATCGTGTATTGATCGCCTTGGCCTTCAGGCGGATACAGGCCGAAAATCAGCGTTGGCGCAATGCCCTTCAATTGCTCATAGATGGCTTCATGGCTGTCTGTATTCGCAATAATCAAATCCGGCTTCAGCGCCGCAATCGTCTCCAGATTCGGCTCACCGCGTGTACCGACATCAGTCACGCCTGCATCCAGGGGCGCTTCGCCAGTTACCCACACCTTATAGTTTTCGTTATCGGCATTCCCTACCGGCTGCATGCCGAGGGCAATAATATCTTCAGTAAATGTCCACTCCAGCACTACGACCTTTTGCGCAGGCTTGTCCAGCTTAACCTCACCTTTAGCATCCTTCAGTACAATCGGGCCACTCGCCGCTTCACTGCCAGCATTCGTTGCAGTTGCAGTGGCATTGCCAGTTGCGCTTTCGTTAGCTGCCGGACTTTTCGTATTGTTGGATCCACAACCTGCCACAACCAGTATGACAGCAATAACCAGAACTAAACTCAACAACCTTTTGTGCATTTTGTAAATCCCCCTGATATTCAGATATAAGTTCTCTATGATAATCATTATCGTTATATTGATAATGATTATCATTTCTATTCATATTAGCTATCTTATATGCGATTTCCCGGAATGTCAAAGTTAAAATTTAAATTTATGGAGAAAGTGATGCTTGAGGTCGGGTAGCTTTCTCTTGCGGCTAATTTGCTCAAGCATGCAGCCGCTGATCAAAAACACAGAGAGCATAGCCCTGGACACAAATAATTCCGGCAAACTAGATGCAGTTTGCCGGAATTATTGAGTAGATGACAAGCGGTATTGACGTTTGGAGCCTTTTTACTGTTTATGTCCTCCCTGATAAGAAACCTGGTATATCAAGGATTCTTGATTATTTAGCCTTATCACTAAGTTCAGAAACACTCTGCCGGTTGATCCCAACAATGGACCAGTTGTCATCAACTTCCGGTGATAACGTCTTACGATCCCGGATGTAGCTTACAAGCATATCACGGATGCTGCATGCCGATTCCCAATGTTTTGTCGCGCTAACCAATTTGGACGCCTTCAATAAGCTGCTGTAGCGATAATTGTTGACCGCAAGCTGCAGCTGTTCGGTATCGGCAAGCGGTTTGCCTTTGAACATCACATTTATGATCCGGCTACCGGAGGGTTGCGACAGGTCGATCTGATAATCGATACCGGCGAACATATCATAGAGATAACTCGGCACCTCGGGGTTGATACTAATCGCAGAGTTACCTGGCTGCCACTGTTTGAAATGCGTTGCTGAGGCTTCCATATAAGCTTTAAGCTCTTTGCCGGTTACAGTGACAACGTACAGCAAATTATCGAATGGATAAATGCGGTACACATCAGCGTACGTCAATGGGCCCTGCTTCAAATCCGCCTTGTCCGAAAAAAGGCTCGTGGCGGCAACATCCGCACCGCTGGCCTCAAGCATCGCCTTCTGAATCAATGTAATGACTGCTGTATCCCGCAATCTTCCCGCTGGTACGCCACTGGTTTCATCCTGTGGCTGGAAGTCGGCTGTTGCATAGCCCAGAACGCCACCGTCCATTTCTGTTGAGGATACTCCACCTCCCTGCTCGATGAAGCGAAGCGTTTCTTCATGCGCTTCTGAGACCAGACTCCGGAAATCCGGGTCCGGCTCCCAGCCGGCCATATCAACAATCGAGACTTCCCGGTTCACAACCCGGGGTCCTTCACCGCCAAGCTCGACCGTAAGGTCGAAGCGTACCACTTCCCGCCCCCGGTCGCGCGGTCCTCCAATGACGGTATCGCCGGTACGTTCTTTAACCGTAATGTGCATATGACCGACCAGAAGCACATCAGCCTCAGGAACCAGCCGGACAATGTGTTCAGCGGCATCCGAACCGCCTTCTTCATCGAATTCCGCCACCATTCCCGCATGCGCGCTGATCATAATAATGTCAGCCTTACCTTCAGCCCTCAGTGAGGCTGCAATCCTCTGTGCCGTTTCAGCCATGGGGCCAAAGCGCAGAGCATCCACCTTCCCACCGTCCCAGCGCGGGACATTAGGGTTAGTCAGACCGATAACAGCAATCTTAATACCTTGTACCTCAACAAGCGTATAAGGCTCTGCAAACAGTTCCCCATTGAGATAACAGGCATTCGCAGCAAGCACTGGAAATTCCAGCTCCCGCCTGAATTTCTCAATCAGGGCAAGACCAAAGTTAAATTCATGATTGCCCAAGGTCATGGCCGAATATCCCATTGCATTCAGCGCCACTGAGACCGGATGTACACTATCCAGCCGCTTATTGAAGACATCATCAGTCAGCATATTGCCTTGGAACACATCACCATTATCAATCAGAATGACCTCGGCTCCACTCTGTCTGATCTCCCGGACATAGGAGGCGACTCTGGCCATCCCGTCATTTGTTGTATCCACACCGTCTTCGTAACGATAGCCCCACAGATTTCCGTGAAGATCCGAGGTGGCAATAATTACGATATTCAATATATTACTGGTGTCCGCCCGTTCAAACATAATTCCATCCTTCTCTCGTCTCTTTACTTCAGAATTGCACCTGCGGTAAAACTCTTCTCCATCTGGTCACTGAACAGCACGTAGGCCAGTAGAATGGGAAGGGTCGATATGACCATGGCTGCTGCGAGCGGTCCCCAGCTAATGCTGTATTGACCGCTGAAATTCATCAGGCCCAGCGGCAACGTCCGCAGCTCTTGCTTTTGAATAAAGGTCGCAGCCATGAGGAGCTCATTCCATACGGCTAAAAACACGAAGATCGCTACCGAAGCGAGCGGTGGCTTCAGCAAGGGTAGCACAACTTTGAAGAAGGATTTAACGACTCCGCAGCCGTCCATAAACGCAGCTTCCTCCAGTTCCTTCGGCATGGTCCGCAGAAAAGCCGACAGCATGTATACGCCAATAGGCAAATTCACAGCAATATACGGCAAAATAATCGATAATCTCGAACTGAGAATGCCAAGATTCTTCAGTATCATAAAGAGCGGGATTAGCGTAGCGTGAATTGGAACCATGACGCCCATCAATAGAACGAACAAAATCACACCGTTATATTTGAATTTCATGCGTGTCAAAGCATACGCCATCATTGAAGCAAACAGAAGCACAAAAAAGAGTGTAACCAGCGTGACGGTCACACTGTTGAAAAAGTATTGGCTGACTTTAGCGCTTACCCAAGCCTCTGTAAAATTGTCTAAACGCCATTTGGTGGGCAACGCCCAGACCGCTCCGCCAATAATCTCCGAGTTATCCTTAAACGCACTTACCACAAGCCAGTAGAGCGGGAACAACTGGAGGACGGCGATGATGATCATCAGTATGTAAATGGCTGTATTTTTCGTTTTATTGAGCATGACCTGTCCTCCTTAATATTCAATTTTCTCCTGGGTCAACAACTTATTAATCACCCAGGCAATAATGAGACATTCCAGCACCATAAATACAGCAAGCGCGCTGCCGTAACCGAAATTCTGCTTCAGGAACGCTTCCTGGAACATTTTTAGCGCAATCACAGTTGTTGAATCAAGCGGTCCTCCGTTAGTCATCACATACACACTTTCGAATGTTTTCAGTGCATATATAACGTTCAGGACGATACAGATCCGCAACACATCGGATAATAAAGGAAAGGTGATGTAACGTACCGCTTTCCAGCCTGTCGCTCCGTCCAGCTTCGCTGCTTCATAATACTGTTCCGGGATACCTTGCATTCCGGCGAACAGGATCAGCATATTGTAACCAACGTAATGCCAAGTGGTTACGATTAATACGGACAGTAGTGCCGTCTTAGTGTCCCCAAGCCACGCTTGTGTCCAACTGCCCAGTCCCATGGCATCCATCAACGTGTTCAGCATGCCGATGTTCGGATCATAGATTTTGACCCATAGCAGGCTCACCATTGTTGTTGACATCACTACAGGGAAAAAGTAAATATTGCGGAACCATTTACGCCCCTTCATTTTTCGGGAGACCAGCATCGCCAAGGCAAACGAAATCGGCAACTGGATAAACACACCTACAAGCAAAAAGGCGAAGCTGTTCCATACCGCCTGCCAAAAGCTTTTATCAACCGTAAACATCTCAATGTAGTTGTCTAGTCCAATGAAGGTCATGGGATTGATGCCGTCCCAATCTTGGAGACTGTAATAGGCTGTAATCAAAATAGGCACAAAATAGAAGATCAGAAACACGATTAATCCGGGCAATAAAAACAAAGCTAATATTTTTTTATTAGAGAGCGCTTTTTCCATCACTTACCCACCTGTCAAGTTGCAGAAAAGCGATGCGGTCCAACTGACTGCATCGCTTTTCCCAGAATATATTTTTGAAACGCTACAGCTTACTCTGCCTTGCGAAGCAAGGTTTCCAGTTCAGTTGTGAACTGCTCAGCTGTCAACACGCCACCATATAGCTGCTGTGTCAGATCACGATATTCCTGACCTGCATCTGCTGAAAGCAGACCGAACCACATCGCCTGCGTTTTAGTGGTTTTACCGATATCTGTAGCGTAAGCTGAAAGCTGCTCATTCTGTGATTCAGACTTAACGTCGCTTTTGGCATATCCGGGCAGACCTTTTCTAACAAATTCGTCATTGAGCTTCAAAGACATGCGAATGGCAAATTCTTTGGCTGCATCCACATTTTTGGAGCTGTTGTTGACAAACAATGAGTAAGGCGCCTCAGCATTCTGGAAACCGATTGTTGAACTGTGGATCTCTTCTGCACCTGTTTTCGGAAATGCGATATACCCCAAATTGTCGCCCATTGCAGTCGACAGAGAAGTGAAGTTAAAACTGCCGTCGATCCACATCAAGGCTTTATCATTCTTAAACAGTTCTTGTGCATCCAGGTAGGCGGAGCCGAGGAAACCCTTTTGGAAGGCATTTGAGTTCACCAATGTTACCACCTGATTCGCTGCATCAACAAATGGTGCGTCTGTGAATTTAGCTTGTCCTTTAATCGCCTCATCGAAGGCATTAACGTCCTCACGCGCTACAAGCATGTTGTAGAGCAGATCTGCCTGCCATCTTTCTTTTCCGCCGAGTGCGATTGGGATCACACCTTCATCGTTTGCGGTTTTAATCAATGCCTGAAGCTCATCCCACGTTGTTGGAGCAGAAGCGCCAAGCTCGCCCATCAGCTTTTTGTTATAATAAAGAACCAGTGTTGTACTGATGTTGGAAGGAACAGAATAGATGTTGCCATCTTCCTCTGTTACCAACTGATTGTCCAGAAATTGCGAGCCTAGTCCCGTGGAATCCAGTGTATCGTTCACTGGAGCAACTGTCTTCGACTGCAGAACAGGGGTCCGGTATGACTTTCCGGCATGCTGTTGGAAAACATCCGGAAGTTCATTTGCGGCAAGCGCAACACTTAGTTTAGTTTTGTATGTCTCATCTTGTATGTATTCATAATTCAGTTCAGCGCCAATTTCCGCTGCGGTAGCTTCGGCAGTTGCTTGGTACATCGGATCTGCATCGAATATCCATAACGTGATAGATTTCTTACTATCCGCTGCTGTCGCTTCCTTGTTCTGAGTCCCTCCATTGTTTACTTCCGCACCTCCACAAGAAGTAAGCACTACACTAACAAGCGCGACGGATGCTGCAATAACCCCAAACTTTTTACCAAACATCTGATTTGGACCACCTTTCAAAATTTACGGATACGAGCTACAGATACAATCTTAACAAGTGTGAAGCTAGGTTCGAATGGATATATATTGGTTTTGACAGTAAAATTTTTAGGTATGTTATATTACTTAACACTGAGTTTACAAACCACACCCGTGTTAATATCCCCTGAACATCAGGTTTACTTTACACGAACAAAAAAGCCCGGCTGGAAAACCGGACTTCAACTAGCAACTGCTCAATCTCTCTCTACATTGGACCCCTCGTATACCTTATTTGGGGTAATTCCGTACTTCTTCTTGAAGCATTTGCTAAAGTAGAACGGATCTCTATAGCCGACCTGATGTGCTATCGTCGCTACCTTTGGAGCCAAGGATTCATCCGCAGCAGCCCCTTGGCGCAACAGCTCCATAGCTTTGCCAAGGCGGACATGGGTCACATATTCCACAAAAGACTCACTTGTCTCCTTCTTGAACATGTGACTTAAATAGCTCGGATTCACGAAGAGGACACTCGCTGTACTCTGAAGCGACAGGCTGTCATCGGCATAATGTGCAGTCACATGATCAACCGCTTTGCGAACCAGCCGTTTACCGCTGCCCTGACGCCTTCCCTCCTCAGTTGACTGCCCTGCTTCCGGTTCTTGTACATAACCCGCTTCTTTTTTCAAACGATTAATATAACGCTCTGCTTCCCATTTCTCAGTCAATTGCGTACGGATAGTTATAAGTGCTTGTTCAACCGCTTCCTCATCAATAGGCTTCAACAAATAATGATCCGCTCCGAGCGAAATGGCCTTCTGTGCATAAGTAAAGTTGTCGTAGCTTGTGATGAAAATCAGCTTTGCAGCTGAGTCGAGGGCGCGGACGGCCTTTACAAAGTCGAGCCCATTCATATTCGGCATTTCAATATCTGTAATGATGAGATCAATCGCTTGTTCCTCCATAATCTTCAAGGCTGCCGAACCCTCTTCAGCCTCTGCGACCACCTCAAAACCGGCAGAAGTCCAATCAATCAAATGGATCAAAAGCTGCCTGAAATAATATTCGTCATCCACAATCAGGACGCGGGCTACCGGCGCTGTATTCATAGTCTAGCTGTCCCCTCCTCCTGTCCGCTCGTTTTCAAGATCAGCGGCAAGCGTACCTGCACTTCCACTCCATTGCCTGGTTCAGATGTCAGGACGATGCCATAAGATTCACCGAACCTCAGTTGAATCCGGTCCTGAATATTTTTAAGTCCGAAGCTGTATACCTCTTCTTCGCCATTGTCCAACCAAATAAGCCGCATTTCCTCTTCACTCATGCCTTTACCGTTGTCACGTACAATAAAGCAGAGATTGCTCTGCTCGCCCGTCCTTTCCGTATAGCCTATAATTTCACACAGTCCTCCGTCAGGCATCCCTCTGATTCCATGGTGGATCGCATTCTCGACAAGAGGCTGCAGCAGCATCGTAGGCACTTGGCAGGACTCTATTCCCGGTTCAAACGAAATCCGGTAAGCCAGCTTTTTAAAGCGGATTTGCTGAATGTATAAATAGCTTTCCAGATGTTTTTTTTCCTGTGCAGCAGCAATTAGCTCCTGTCCATTGCTAAGTGAAATCCGGTAGAATTCGCCAAGCGCCTTCAGGATACTGCTTATTTCTTTAGCATTCGTCATCACAGCCATCGCACGTATCGTGTCCAGCGTATTATACAAAAAATGTGGTTTGATCTGCGAATACAGCAGCCTTAGCTCCAGCAGCCGCTTCGTCTTCTCTTCATCTTCAATTCTTAGCATCAACCCCTGAATATGCTCCACCATTTCATTAAATGTCGCACCCAGCCTGCCAATTTCATCTTGCGTTTCGGCGGATGCACGTACATCAAAGTTCCCGGCACCTACTTCAACAATCACCTCACTGAGCTGGCTAAGGGGCCGAGTTAGAAGCCGCGAGAACACAAAGGACAAAAACGCTGCCGAGAGCATGCTGATCAGTCCGAAGCCGACCATTAATAATGCGATTTTCCAATACCCATAGGTCAACTCCGAAGTGGTAACAAGATGGACAACCTTCAAGCCATAGGGATCAAGGCTTTGTAAGGACACTAAATAACGCATTCCATCGACTTGCTCGGTCCTGCTCCCTTCAACTGCTGACTTCGCCCATTTGGCAAGAGAGTCATCTTGAATCGCCTGGCTGACCAGTGAAGCTTCATTCGCGGATACAATTATTCCGTCCTGGTTAATGACCAAAGTAGGATTCTGATTAGAATGTTCATTATGGTACATTCGGGCGAGTGTCCGCTCGTCAATATTCACATAAATATAACCAAGCGGAGTCCCCTTCTCCATGCTCATAATAACTCTGCACACACTAATCAAATTCTTCTTCTTCATACCGGACAGAAATGATGGCTGCAGCGTATCTCCCCAGACCGCTCCACCTTTTGCAGCATCAATCGCTTCTTTGGGATAAATGCCGAGACTCTGCAAAGTAACACCGGTCAAATTGGAGGTATAATAGAGTTCACCGCTTAAGGATTCGATAATAACGGAATCAATATTCGGCTCGGTCTCCAGCATCGCAGCCAGCGTATTATGTATTGATTTCAGAGCAGAAACGTCATCGCTTGCTACGGTATCTCTACTGAGCACCTTCTGTGTATCCTGATTTATCAAAGCGAATTTCGAGAAGTTCTGAACAGATTGAAACACGGTCTCCATAGATTGTTTTATCAGTTTCACTTCTTGCTGCGAGCTTGCTGAAGTCCTTTCCAAGGTCTGATTAAAGACAATTCTATGAATGCTTATTATAAAGATTACCAGGGCCAGCGATACGATAAGAATGTTGCTGATTAGAATCTTTTGCCGCAGCGGCATGTTTCGTCTGACCTCCATTGTATATTAAATATTTCAGCGAAATTGATAATCATATTTTTTATATAACTATAACATTTTAAAGCAAGTCTGTTGATTATATAGATTGAACTCAAGGTTTTAGAGTACAGGATGTTCAATCTATATAGAATGACCCCGGCACATAAAAAGTGGCAGTCCTAGACAAGAAAAATGTCCTAGACTGCCACTGTTTGATTGAGCTAACGAACTTATTTAATCGCATTTGGTAACTTGCCCGTTTTCGCAGATGCGGAAAAATAACTCATCTCTGCGACTGCCATACGATCTTAATTGAATTGCCAGCAACTTAAGCTTAGGTTACCGTACTGGTAGCTTCGGTGAAGAAGTTTCGCATTACGGTTAGCGTCACCCGTCCCCATCGCGAGAAGAAGCGGAATGAAGTGTTCACTGGTTGGTACGGCCTCTTGGGCGTAAGGAGCGAGCTCGCGGTATTGGAACAGGGCTTCCGTATCCCATAGCTCCAGTTTACTTTGAATCCAGTTGTCGAATTGTTCCGCCCACTCGTCAACCTCCTCGGACCGCCAGTTCAATGCACTTAAATTATGAACGGTTCCACCGCTTCCGATGATAAGCACATCCTGCTCGCGAAGCTCCGCCAATGCCTTCCCAATTTGATACTGCTGCTCATTAGACAGATAACGATTTACAGATAGCGCTATGACAGGGATATCCGCATCCGGATATAGCAGCTTTAAAACGGCCCATGCCCCGTGATCCAGACCTCTTGTTTCATTTCGGGTATTCTCAACCCCATGCTTGGTAAACAGGTTTTGAATCTGCTCTACTGACGAACGGTCACTTTGGGCCGGATAAGTCATCTGGTACAGCTCATCCTGGAACCCGCCAAAATCATAAATGATCTCATATGTTGCAGCAGCGCCAACCGTCTGTACCGCCTCCTCCCAATGAGCGGAGAAGAGAACAATTGCTTTCGGCTTTGGCGTGTGGTCTTTAAATTGTTTAAGCAGCTTTGTATATTCGTTATCCTCTAGCACGATTGATGGTGCGCCATGTGCAAAAAAATAGGATGGCATCATGTGTCTTCACTCCTTATTTATATTTGATTCGGCATCCTTCTTAAGCCACTTCAGAAAATCCAGCTGGTTCTCTTCAGATACGCCATGATCGGTCGGATATAATTTGAAAGTTATGCGCTCCGTTTGGTCTTTTAAATAGGCAGATGTCTCGTGCCCAATACGAACCGGGAACACGGAATCATATTCTCCATGCGAGACAAATATGGAAACATCCTTAACACTTCGAAGTGAATACTCCGTTTTCACAAATTCAGGAATATATCCGTTGAGTGCTACGATTCCCTTTAACTGTTCTCCCATCGTGAGCGCAAGCGTCATAGACAGGATTGCACCTTGGCTAAAACCGAGCAAATAACGTTTGTCAGGATCGATCGGATACTTCTCCGTCGCATAATGAATGAAAGCTTCGAGATCTTTAACCGCTTGGTCAAACATTTCCCGAATCGGGTTTCCCAGACTCTTCAACTCGTAATAATGGTATCCCGCACCAAGCGGCAAATTACCGCGAATCCCAATGATGATGAAATCTTGAGCTAATGGAGCGACCAAACCGAACATATTTTGTTCATTCGATCCTTTGCCGTGCAATGTAAAAATCGTCGGATATGTCTTCCCCTGCTCCAGATTAACCGGTAAGTGAACGTCATATTGATAAATAGGATTCATCTTAGTCTCCTCCTTGCTGTAAGTTATCTACTGCGCTTGCTCATAATAAAATGGTCAACAGATAGCGGTGTTCGTTCAGCAACAACCAGATACAACGAGATCAATATGAATCCAAGGTCCAGCTCATACCCGGCCATCTGACCATTACCTAGTAATCCCACTGATAATTTGGCCGTCATAATGGCCCCGATGAGCACAATCACAAACAATCCTGATACATAACGAGTAAATAATCCCAGGATAAGCATAATACCGCCGACAAGCTCAATCACCGCAACAACATAAGCTACAAATCCCGGAACCCCCAGTGAGCTAAACCATGCTTCTACATTGCCAAGGCCCATTTGAAACTTATCTACAGCATGAAATACAAAGATGATGCCCAGCACCACACGCATAATAATGGAAACAACAGTTGTTCTATTCATTCGTTTCTCTCCTCTAAAATATTAGTAATAAAAATATAAAATCTATATGTGTAATTAAAGATGAATTGCGTTGACTTGTCAATATAAAAATTGATAATATGAAATTAAGTTTTGTATTACAAATATTTTTTTGGGGGGTGTGCTCAGATGGATATTGGCTCTACTATACGAGCAATCCGGAAACGAAAAAATATCACTATCGCTCAAATATGCGAAATGACCGGCCTGTCCCAAGGTTTTATGAGTCAGGTTGAAACAAATAAGACTTCACCGTCCATTTCAACGCTGGAAAATATAGCCCACGCCTTAAAGGTACCGCTAGCCTATTTGCTTTTAAAGAAGGAAGAACGAATGCGAATTGTCCGGAAAGACGAACGGACCATCACAACTAGCGGTTCAGAACATCTAAAAGTGGAACACTTGAGTTCCACAAAGAACGTACGGATGATGATCGTAGAATTTCCTCCGGGTACAATGATTGGAGATGCCCCCCATGCGCATGAAGGCGAGGAGGTACATGTGGTCATAAAAGGGAGTATATACGCGGAACAAGGGGAAGATGGGGCTGAATTTGGTGAAGGGGATTCCTTTAGTTGGAATGCTTGTACGCCCCATTTAGTAAGAAATATTGGTGAAGATACAGCAATCGTGCTAATCTCCATCTATACAGAGAACGAGAACGGACAGGACCTCATCTAAGCTAAAAGCCCTCTAAACAAGAACCACCTGCCAACGCCCCGCCGATATTACAAATGAAAACTAAAGCGAATATCTTGTCGTGTATAAAGCTAGAGTTTTCACTCCGCACATGCAAATCTAAAGAAAACAAAATATTATATTGACCCCAACTACATAAAACAGTGGCAGTCATAGACTGCCACTGTTTTATGAGCTACCAAGCTTATTTAATCGCATTTGGTAACTTGCCCGTTTTCGCAGATGCGGAAAAATAACTCATCTCTACGACGGAAATGGGCTTTGTTTTTGTCTCCTTGAATTCTTCTTGAACGCCGTCTGGAGTTTGATCTGAGCATTCCCCTCGAGGTCGCCCTTCTTCTAACTTTATGTCAATGAAATCAACGATTTGCTGAAGCGATGAGATTTGGCTGACAATATTATCGCGTTGGCTCCTTAATTCCTCAACCAATTCCAGATGTTCGGCGGGATCAGCGTCAGCGGATACCTTCAAAAATGGCTTCATTGCCTCCAGGGAAATCCCCGTTTTTTTCAGACAGACTATCAACCGGATCGTGTTGATGTTCTTCTGGTGGTAGACTCGATGCCCATTGTCCTTCCTGTCCGCCTGAGGGAGCAAATTAATCTTTTCGTAATAACGGATCGTGTCCTCAGAAAGTCCAGTTAGCTCCGCAGTTTGCTTTATCGTGAACGTTTGCTCGGTTATCATCCCGCACCTCCGGAAATTGAAACTTAGGGGCATTATACATCTTAGAGTCGGCTCCAAGTCAAGTCTCTAACCTTGGAACAACTAATTCTGTATTTATGTCTTGACTTAAAGCCGACTCCAACAAATAACATAGCCGTTATACGGGGAAGGAGGAAGTCTACAACAAACACGAACCAACGTGAAATTATATCACTAATACGTTTAGTAATTACAGAAAAGATAACAGGAGTGAACAACTATGAACCCTAAATATCAACCTTTAATGGAGCCGTTTCGTTTCAAGAATGGGGTCGAAGTAAAGAACCGCGTCGTTCTTGCACCCATGACCATTTCTTATTCTCAGCAAGACGGTACGCTATCTGATGAGATAACCGCATATTACGAAAGCCGTTCGAACGGTGTTGGAATAGCTGTCACTGGAAGTACCGTGGTGACACCAAATGGGAAGATGTTTGGCGGGGAGGTGGGGGCTGATCGTGATGATATGATCCCAAGCCTGCAACGTTTGGCAACAGCAATAAAGAAACACGGGGCAAAAGCCATTCTACAAATTTTTCATGGTGGTCGCGAATGTCTGCCCGAAGTGGTACCCAATGGTGAGATTGTAAGTGCGAGTGCGGTTGCTAAGGAAGGGGGAAGTGTGATTCCTCGAGCACTCGAAGAGAAGGAAATTATAGAGATCATTCATGCGTTTGGCGCAAGCACCCGTAGGGCGATCGAGGCTGGTTTCGACGGGGTAGAGATTCACGGGGCAAATCGATTCCTTATTCAACAATTTTTCTCACCATACACAAACCGGCGTGATGATCGCTGGGGAGGAAATGTGGACAAACGTATGGCGTTTCCGCTCGCTATTGTAGATGAAGTGAAAAAAGTGGTGGCTGAACATGCCAAACAGCCGTTTCTAGTGGGATATCGGTTGTCCCCAGAAGAAGAAATGACACCCGGTATTACAATGGCCGATACACTAAAATTGATAGATGCCCTGGCAAACCAAAACTTGGATTATTTGCATGTCTCTTTAATGAACTTCTGGTCTAAGCCTAGACGTGGAGTAGAGGACAATCGCTCTAGAATGGAAATTATTTATGAGCTCGTTGGGCAAAGAGTTCCCGTTATCGGTGTAGGTTCAATCTACACACCTGATGAGGCGCTTAGAGCGTTACAATCAGGTGTCCCTTTTATAGCACTTGGACGAGAATTGATTATCGATCCAGATTGGGTTGAAAAAATAACTCAAGGTAAGGAAAGTGAAATTCGTACTGAGTTAACTTTAAATGATCAAGAACAATTGGGGATCTCTGATCCATTATGGCAGAAAATTATCAATACCCCAGGATGGTTCCCGATCGCAAATCAAGGTTAACAGCCACCCCTGTAAGAAGATGTTGATTTGCCGCAACGACAAAAAGACTGGAGAATGGATCGGGGGAAAAATCAATCTTCTCCAGTCTTTTGGCTTCTTGTGGACACTAATGTGAGTTGTAATTCCCTTCTTGCTTTGCCTTGTTCCTGTCGGACAGGATCTTATCTAAGACAACAAAAGCCCACAGTCAGCCAGTTAGGCCGAGTGCGGGCTTTTCAATATCTTTCGAAAATGTTATACAGCAAAATTTAAGGCTACCTGTAATGCTTCCCACAAATAACATATTTGCTGCATTACTGTGCAGACTGCAGGGAGGCTTTATTGGCATTTTCAACATCATTTTTACTCAGAAGTAGATTGCAAACGGTAAAACCTACCGCAACCGCAATGAGCATTCCCGAAATTGCATAGACAAAGTAGGGGCCGATGTATGCCGGAATACTGAAAATACTGGACAGTACATATCCGTACAAACGGACACCGAAGAAACTAATGTAGGCGGAAGCAACCGTACTGGCAATCGTGGCAGCCAAGAAGGCTTTTTTGTACTTTGCTAACACCCCGAACAAAGCGGGCTCTGTTATTCCCAGCAAGCCGGAGACGGCAGCGGAGACGATAATTGTTTTTTCTTTCGGGGTTTTCACTTTAAAATACACGGCAAAGGTTGCGCCTACAATCGAGAAGTTAGCCATACACATCATTGGCATTAACATATCGTAGCCTTGTGTTGCAAAGTTCTGCAGCGCAATTGGGGTCATGGCATGGTGCATGCCCGTAAAGACAGCTATTGGACGAATCGCACCAACAACCACACCAGCCAGAACAGGGGAGATGTCAAACAAGCCTTGAACCAGCCAAGCCAGTCCGTTTCCTAAATAGACACCGATTGGACCAATAACAGCTAAAGCCATAAATCCAGAGATAAATAGAGTCAACGTTGGGGTAACTACCGTTCTGAGCACTTCCGGAACAATCTTGTTAACCCAGCCATAAATATAACTCATCGCCCAAACGGCAAAAATAATCGGGATGACGGTTCCGCTATAGTTGAAAACAGGAATCGGGAGCAGATTAAGGAAATGAAAGGAGGATATTTCACCGGCTTTCGCCGCATCCACCATCGTTGGAAACATAATAGTTGCGGCTATGGCAATGGCCAAATACTGATTGGTCTTAAAAATCTTGGCCGCCGAGGCTGCCAGGAAGAATGGCAGGAAAGTGAACACACCGCTGGCCATCATATTTATTATTTGAAAGGTCTCACTTTTATCCGAGATGTAATGAAGTGCAGTCAAACCGGCAATAAGTCCTTTGATTAATCCCGCACCTGCAATTGCTGGTACAATGGGCCCGAATACGCCAGATACTATGTTCATGAAGAGAGTAACAAAACCTACTTTTTGCTTGCTTCCCTTCTCCTCTTCAGGACTCTGCGCATCCTTCAGCTTGAGCTCATTAGCCAGAACGGTGTAATATTCTCCGACTTTAGGACCTAGTATTATTTGAAACTGGTCTTGATTGAACTGCGCACCAAGTACTGGGTCCAACTCTTTGATTTTCGCAATATCTACTTTATTTTTATCTTTCAGCTCAAATCTAAGTCGTGTCATACAATGCCAAGCGTTTTCAATATTCTCCTCACCGCCTATACCTGCAATCATGTCCTTAATCGCTTTCTCTTTGCTCATCAAGAATTCTCCTGTCCTAATGGATATTGGTTCCGTTTACACACTGAATAGTATCATAAAGAAACTTCTAATAAAAGCAGTCCAAAATGGTTCGCCTTTATCAAAAAAACCTTTATAACAAAGGGTTTTTATTCAATTTCCATCATAATTGGACTGATATCTTTCGTTATTCAACCGGTTTACCAAACCAAATTGATTCTTCCTTTCAAACTATGGTTCAATACTCTTAGAAATTGTAGAAAAGAGGAGAAACATGAACCCTTCCATCATCACTAATGTGGAAAGCTTTATACTAAAACCTGACCGTCATAATCTGGTGGTTGTCAGGGTAACTACGGATAATGGAGTCATTGGATATGGCTGCGCCACTTTTCAGCAACGGCCCAAAGCCGTCCAGCTCGTCATAGAGGAATACCTCAGACCGATTTTACTTGGCCGTGACGCCAACCATATTGAAGACTTGTGGCATATGATGATGGTCAATTCATACTGGCGCAACGGACCTATTCTGAATAATGCAGTTTCCGGTGTTGATATGGCTCTATGGGATATTAAAGGCAAGCTCGCCGGTATGCCATTGTATCAGCTGTTTGGCGGCAAATCACGGGATGCCATTCCGGCATATACTCATGCAGTTGCTGACAATATTGAAGATCTGTACAGCGAGATCGATGGACTCCTTGAACAAGGATACAAGCACATCCGTTGCCAGCTTGGCTTCTACGGAGGGAATCCTTCACAGCTGCACTCTCCGGCCACTTCCACAGCGGGCTCCTATTATGATCAGGACGAGTATATGGAGACTACGGTCAGAATGTTTGCTCTTTTGCGGGAAAAGTATAACAACCGGTTCCATATTCTTCATGATGTTCACGAGCGGTTGTTCCCCAATCAGGCCGTGCAGTTTGCCAAAGCAGTCGAACCGTATAAACCCTACTTTATCGAGGATATTTTGCCGCCGGATCAGAATGAATGGTTAGGGCAGATCCGCTCACAAACGTCAACGGCGATTGCCACAGGCGAACTGTTCAACAATCCGCTGGAATGGAGAAACCTGATTGCGGGTAGACAGATTGATTTCATCCGCTGCCATGTATCCCAAATCGGGGGAATTACACCTGCGCTGAAGCTTGGAGCATTATGCGAGGCTTTCGGGGTTCGTATCGCCTGGCATACACCTTCCGATATTACGCCAATTGGAATTGCCGTCAATACACATCTCAACATTCATCTGCATAATGCAGCGATTCAGGAGAATATTCCGATTAAAGCAAATACCCGCAGCGTATTTTCGCACAATATTGACGCTATTGATGGCTATATTTACCCGATTGATCTGCCGGGCATCGGCGTGGAGTTCAATGAGGAACAGGCAGGTGCCTTCCCGGTGGAATACCGTATGCATGAATGGACACAGGCCAGATTACCCGACGGGACGCTAATGACGCCGTAATTAAGGCGCAGCAAAAGACTCTCCGGCACTGCGGTCAGGACGGAGAGTTTCAGGTCAATGATTAGCTGCTTATCAGAGGTTTCTTCTTTTGTGATGCTCGTTGTTGAAGGCCGTCAAGTACGTGCACTTATAGTCGACAGCCACAATTTCACTGATTTCAAAAATGGTACCGTTATTCAGTATTCCACGGCTTGAAATTTTCATTGCTGGACTTTTCTTTTTTTGCTGCAAGAACACCGCTTGTTCTTTATCAAGCGAGATTGCCTCATAAGTATTCAGGTAATGTGAGATAGTGAACTTATGCTTTTTCACAAATGACTGAATGGAATTCTCGGCATCCTTCTGTGTTAATACAGGGAATAATGTCGCAGGCAATCTCGACTGCTCAATCTGCATTGTCTGATAGTTAACGATTCTCAAGCGCTGGTACATCCACACTTCATCCTCGGCAGTTATATTAAAGATTTGCTGGTCACTAGGGGTGGAAGGAAGCTTCTGCAGCTCGATGACCTTAGACTGAATATTGGAATAAGGATTCTCTGTAAGTGAGTTGTAGATCAGCGGACTGGCTTGAATATTTTTGTTAATAAAAATGCCCGAGCCCTGGACAACCTTAACCATACCCATATATTTCAGCTTCTTAATGGATTCTTGTATTGTAAATCTGGAAACCTTATATTGCGCCGCCAATTCTCTTTCTGTAGGAAGCTTCCAGTCTGAATAATGTTTTTGATAGATTTTACTGAGCAGATCATGGATGACAAAGTCTCTTTTGTTCACAAGGCAGGCCCCCTATTCGTTGTTTCATTGCTATTCTAACACACAGTTACAGGAGGAAAACCTATGTTTGGGTTTAAGAAAAAAAAGATAGAATCGCTTTCCATAGATATCTCATCGCCTCTCTCCGGTCAATTCTTAACTCTGGATGAAGTTCAGGACGAAGCCTTCTCAAGTAAAGCGATGGGCGAGGGTTTCGCCATCTTGCCAGATTCCGGCAGGGTCATTGCTCCTTTTGACGGCATTATCGCCCATATCATGGAAAAGAGTAAGCATGCTATTCTCATCGAGCACAATTCCGGCGTTCAATTGCTCATTCATGTTGGCATGGATACCGTTTCTCTTAAAGGAAAGGGTTTTACAGCTCATGTAAGCAACAGCGACCGGGTGAAAAAAGGGCAACTTCTGCTGGAATTTGATATGGAAACTCTCCGGGAAAACGGATGTTCTACTGTTACGCCCATCGTTGTTCCAGGAGGACAGGACAACATATCGCGGGTCGAGGTTGTAAGCGAGAGTAAACAACCTGAGAACGAGACGGTGTTACGTATATTTTATTAAGTTGTTCAGGGCTGCCTTGTAGCAGTTTTGAAGTCTGCATTTCATATTTTGAAAATTAAATAGGTTTCCGCTAATAATTTGATTACAGAAGTACAAATTAGTCTGGTATGTCTTACCATATGATATAAAAATTCAGTGTGGTATAAATAACGGTTGTACGCTGTATTACTTATAGCCCTGCCCACATACCAATAGCAGCAATCTCTTGTCACACAAGGGATTGCTGCTATTTTTTGGCCTCATTTTGAAGCTATAAACGGTCTCATTCATGCTTAAAAACAGTCCTACTTTATGTTATAACTCACACAAGAATTATTGTTTAGTTAAACCCCCGCTGCCGCATCCCCTCAAACAGCAGAATGGTCGCTGCCATCGCCGCATTGAGCGATTCGGCACGGCCAGCCATCGGGATGATAATGCTTTTATCGACGAGCGCGGCCGTTTCCGGCGAGATGCCCTTGCCTTCACTGCCGATCAGCAGCCACTGGCTGCCGTGAAAATCGTGGGTGTAGCAGGAGTCCTCACCAGTCAGCGAGGTGCTGACTAAGAGTGCGCCGCGTTCCCGCGCCTGCGGCAAAACAACACTTAAATCGCCCTCCACCACCGGGAGATGGAACATCGAGCCCATCGTGGAACGAATGGTCTTCGGGTTGTACAGATCGGCGCAGCCTTGGCCGAGGATCACGCCGTCTGCGCCTGCCGCATCCGCGCTGCGGATGATCGTCCCCACGTTGCCGGGGTCCTGAACTCCGTCCAGCACAACGACTAGACTATCCGGCTTCGCAAGGATCGTCTCCACGCCCTGCTGTTCCTTGCGCACCACCGCAAATACCGGCTGCGGCGTATTGGTGCTGCTGCACTTCGCAATCACCGGCGCTGATACGCCGATGACCTCCATACCCTGTACCGCCTGGAGCAGTTCCTTCAGCTCAGACGGCATGCCCTTATCGAGATCATACGCCAATATTTCCACATCGGCTTCGGCCAGCAGCGCCTCTTGTACGAGATGAATACCTTCCACAATATATTTACCGGACTTATCGCGGTGTTTCTTCTCCTGCAGTCCGGCCCATTCCTTCACCCGCGTATTTTGCGGAGACATAATTTCCATGAGGTCCTACCTTTCTGTTCACCTGCAGCTTAGTTATCGCATCTTTGCTGCCTTTTTCCTTGCAGTCACTACGATCTTCCCATGTATTTCTCTAACAAGCTGCACCTGCTCACAGCTTCATTTTAAGTGTATTTCCTGCAACTAAAATCACGCTTTTTACCGCTAATTCCAATTTAGTTGTAGTCTGTACATTTATAATCATCATTATGGCTATAAACCGGGGGTATGCTAAATTTTAATTGCACGAAATACATCTATCCTTCTCAACAAGCAGTTAACGAAGCAAATAGCTGTACAGAGTGCAATTAAGCAAATCCGGCCACTATCGTCAGCGCACTTAACACTTCCTACAGCACCACGGAGCCACGTTACACTTCGTTTGCTCGTGCGTTATTGATATGCCATCTCCAGCTTAGTCAGGTTGTCCTTGTGGCCAACGATGACAAGAACATCGCCATCGGCCAGCCGGTCCTCGGCTCTTGGAGTAATATTCATTTCTTCGCCCCGGCGGATCGCCATCACATTGCAGCCATATTTGGCGCGGATATTCAGCTCCTGCAGGTTTTTGCCCAGCATCGGCCTGGGAACCTTCATATCCAGAATACTGTAATCCGGCGACAGCTCAATATAGTCAAGGATGTTCGGCGAGGCCAGATGATGCGCCACCCGCATGCCCATGTCCCGTTCAGGGTAAATGACTTTGTCTGCACCGATCTTGCTTAGCACCTTGCCATGCAGCTCACTTTTGGCCTTGACCAGAATCGCCGGCACCCCAAGGTCCTTCAAGATCAGCGTCGTAAGAATACTCGCCTGAATATCTTCTCCGATTGCCACTACGACAACATCGAAATTTCGAATGCCCAGTGCGCGCAGCGCTTCCTCATCGGTGGAATCCGCGGATACGGCATGGGTAACAATTCCCGAAATTTCCTGTGTGCGCTGCTCATCCGAATCGATGGCCAGCACATCAAATCCCATCCCGCTGAGCGCCTTGGCTACACTTGAGCCGAAACGTCCCATTCCGATGATGGCATATTGTTTTTTAGCCATGTCCGTGTACCTCCCGCTCACATTTTACATCTCACACAGTATAGCATAAGCACACACAAACTTGAATTTTCAGCATCGCCGCAGGGCACATTAGTACAGGGCGTTTCAGCATGAGCAGGCTTCGAAAGCCAGTTATGCGAACCATTGGCAGGAAGCTTTGCTCACAAAACCAAGCACATGCTTTCGAAGCAGTTTTGTACGAAGGAATGCAGGAAGCTTTGCTCACAAATACCAAGCACATGCTTTCGAAGCAGTTTTGTACGAAGGAATGGCAGGAAGCCTTGCTCACAAAACCAAGCACATGCTTTCGAAGTCAGTTTTGTACGAAGAATTGCAGGAAGCCTTGCTCACAAAACTTTTAAGGGGGTACATTATGCCGGTTACCATTGATTTGCGCCAGGCGATTCTCCATAAAGTGCACGGCCAGTCCGAAGAAGACCTGCGGCACATGATTGAAGGCTCCGTGGACGGGCCGGAAGCTGCGCTTCCCGGACTTGGCGTCGTATTTGAAATGGTCTGGAAGGACCTCGGAGAGGCCAAGCAGGATCATGTGATTAGTCTGCTCCATAGACATCTGGAGGAGGTTACTCCCGGATCCATCACATCCTAGAAAGCCTCATGATCCAAAAACCTCCGTCACCCAAGGTGCATCTGCACACATGGGGGCGGAGGTTTTTACTACCTATTTGAAACTGCCGCAGGTGCAGCTGTATCACCTGCATCTGCAGCCTGAATTCGTCAACAGCCTACACTCAAGGAGCTGTTTCCAGGAACTTCGCAGTCGGGTTCTTCTCCATCGCTGTACGCATCGCATATTCGTTCTCGAACAGCACCACGTAGTTGCCCTTCTTATCGGTAACCAGCGTAGAGTTGATACGGAATTTGCCGGGGTCCGGTTTATTCTCATCCACGATCCAGCGTGCGAACTGATATGACATCCGCTGCAGCTGAACATCCACGCCATATTCACCCTTCATCCGGTACTCGAACACCTCAAACTGCAGCTGTCCGACTACTCCGAGCAGAATATCGTCAAAGTTGACCGTACGGAACACCTGAATCATGCCCTCTTCCGTCAGCTGATCAATACCCTTCTGGAACTGCTTCGATTTCAGCGCGTTTTTGATGCTTACTTTGGAGAAAATCTCCGGTGAGAACGTCGGCAGCTCATCGAACTCCATATCCCCGGCTTGACTGAGCGTATCGCCGATCCGGAAAATACCCGGATCAAACAGCCCGATAATATCGCCCGGATACGCCTCTTCGACGATATCGCGGTCTTGGGCCAGGAACTGCTGCGGCTGGGACAGCTTGATGTCTTTGCCTGCACGGACATGTTTTACGCTCATGCCGCGCTCGAACTTGCCGGACACGATCCGCAGGAAAGCAATCCGGTCGCGGTGGGCCGGGTTCATGTTCGCCTGGATTTTGAATACATAGCCGGTAAATTTCTCATTGGTCGGCTCAATGGAGCCAACTGTACTGCGGCGCGGCTCCGGCTTCGGTGCAAGATCCAGGAAGTTGTCCAGGAATGTCTGCACCCCGAAATTGTTGATTGCACTGCCGAAGAATACCGGAGTAAGCTCTCCGCGAAGTACCTTCTCATAGTCAAAAGGATCGCCCGCAACGTCCAGCAGCTCCAGCTCCTGGCACAGCTGATCATGCAGGTACTCACCGGCCATCTCACGGATGATCGGGTCACGGTAGCTTTCCACCTTTTGCACTTTAATTACGGAATGGTCATCACCCTGGAACAGCTCCACCTGATTCTTCATCCGGTCGTACACACCGCACAGTTCACGTCCGCTGCCGATTGGCCAGTTCATTGGAACAGAACGGATGCCCAGCACATTCTCAAGCTCTTCCATCAGATCAAACGGACTTTGCCCTTCACGGTCCAGCTTGTTGATGAACGTAAAGATCGGAATGCCGCGTTTGGCGCAGACCTGGAACAGCTTGATGGTCTGTGTTTCTACGCCCTTCGCCACGTCGATCAGCATCACCGCGCTATCCGCAGCCGTTAACGTACGGTAGGTGTCCTCACTGAAATCCTGGTGACCCGGGGTATCCAGAATGTTTACCCGATGGTCTAAATAGTCGAACTGCATCACAGAGGAAGTAACGGAAATCCCGCGCTGTTTCTCTATTTCCATCCAGTCACTTGTTGCATGCTTGCTTGCCTTGCGGGCTTTAACCGTTCCCGCTAATCGGATGGCTCCGCCGAATAGCAGCAGCTTCTCCGTAAGTGTTGTTTTACCCGCATCCGGGTGGGAAATGATCGCAAAGGTTCTGCGTTTGTCCACTTCCTGTTGCAGCTTCTGATCCGGTGCCTTATTCATTGCACATATCCCTTCATATATAAATTCATGCTTCTGCTTATATCACACGGGTTGTTCATCAAATCGGCGCTCTGCTCATGAGTACAAATCCCTTCATTGGTGAATTCATTGTTATCCCATAATAGTCTCCAGTTCCGCTTCTAGTGAAAGCATCCTTTAAAGTATATCAAAATCCGGCAAACTTTATCTACAAAAAAGCGGCTTATACCAAATATCTTGTAAGAAAAACAGCGATTGCAGCCTATTCTGTACAGCCCTCGGCCCATATGAGGCTATTTTGCGTGAATTTCACCAAGTGGAAACGGCTTTGCCGTCCTTTTTAAGGACGGTATCGTTTCAGCGAGAAATAGAAGGATAAGTTATCGTGTGAAACATATAAATTCTTATATTTGGGCAAACCCGTCCCCACGCTAACGGGGGTATCGCAAAAAAGCTCTCCCTGCAGCCTCTGCAGGGGGAGCTTCAATCTTGCAGCTTATTCAGGTCTTAGCTGTTAACCCGCCAGACCACATTGTCTTCTTCCTGTCCGTTTACCGGCCACCAATGGAAACCTTCCTGAGCCAGCAATTGATCGGCTTCCACCGGACCCCACGAACCTGCAGGGTACGAAGCCAGATCAGCCGCTTCTTCCTTCCACGCTTTGGCGATACGGTCCACGAATGACCATGCCGACGAAACCTCATCCCAACGGGTGAAATAGGTCGAATCTCCACGCGCCGCATCATGCAGCAGACGCTCATAAGCTTCCGGCGAGTTGATCCCAACCATGCAGCTTTGGCAGAAATCCATAGCCAGCGGCTGAATTTCCGATTCCGAGCCCGGTTTCTTGGCATTAATCTTCACATAGATGCCTTCCATCGGATTCACGCGGATAACGAGCAGGTTAGGCTCGAGGTTATGCTTTTGACCCAGATAGACATTGGTTGGCATACCCTTGAACTCTACAACCACTTCCGTCGTCTTCACCGGGAGACGTTTACCCGTACGGATATAGAAAGGAACGCCTGCCCAGCGGAAATTGTCCACAAATACACGCGCCGCGAAATACGTCTCGGTATTGGATTCAGGGTCCACTTTGTCTTCCTGGCGGTAAGCCGGAAGGGTCTTGCCTTTATACAGGCCCTGGGTATATTGGCCGCGTACTACGTTCTCGCGCACTTCTTCAGAGGAAGCATACGGACGCAGCGAACGAAGCACCTTGACCTTCTCATCACGGATATCTTCAGCCAGCAAACGGCTTGGCGGTTCCATAGCGATCATCGTCAGCAGCTGCAAAATATGGTTCTGGCCCATGTCGCGCAGCGCTCCCGCATGATCGTAATATCCGCCGCGCTCTTCTACCCCAACGGTTTCACCGAGGGTGATCTGAATGTTGGCGATGTGCTTGTTGTTCCAGAGCGGTTCAAAGAAGGCATTCGCAAAACGGATGACTTCGATGTTCTGCACCATTTCCTTGCCCAGGTAGTGGTCAATCCGGTAAATCTCTTCTTCCTTAAACACCTGGCGGATCTGTTCGTTCAGCTGCTCAGCAGACTCCAGGTTGTAACCGAACGGCTTCTCGATCACCAGACGGTTCCAGCCTGAACTTTGCAGCATGCCACCAGCTTTGAGGTTGAACGACACGCTGCCGAACAGCTCAGGAGCAAGGGCGAGATAGAACAGACGGTTGCCCGGAATGCGGAATTTCTCTTCGATTGCCTCCGTTTGCGCGTTGAGCTCGCGGAAGCCGTCGATATTATTGATGTCCAAAGACTTGTATTCAAAATGCTGCACAAACTCATTCCATTCTGCAGCATCTCCCGCCTGGTAGCGGCAGAATTCGCGAATGGACTCTTTCACATCTTCCCGGAATTCCTCCTGGGTGCGGGGACGCCGAGCCACGCCAATTACCGCAAAATCATGTGTCAGCTTACCTTCACGGTACAAACTGTAAATCGCCGGAAAAAGCTTACGCCGGGCTAGATCTCCGGTTGCCCCAAAGATAAAAAATACAGCGCCGGGTGTATGCAGTGCATCAAGGGTTTGATTTTCAGCCATGGCTCCTCATCTCTCTGTATGTAATATAGTTGACAATCATTCTCAACGTCCGTCAAATTATAAAAAACGCATGACGGCGTGATGTCATTTTATCATATTCGCAGAAAGGATGCTATCACATTCCTGACAGTTTTTCTCGGGATTTCGTAATTTTCCATTAATCTTTCTTATTCGTTTACATACTCCAGCTTATATAACAATTAATGTCTATTACCTTCGGATTTCATTGAATCCGCCCTCAATATTCAATCGTGATCAGCGGCAGCCCGATCGTTACCCGGTTGCTATTGTTGTTGCCGTTCTTATGAACAGCTGTCTGCATAGCGACAGCATGCTTCCCGCTGCTCACATAACGCGCCAAGCCCGGGACACTGTAAGAGCGGCTGTACGTGGTTTCGTCTTCATACTCTTCCACCGCCTGCATGCCGGAGACCGCGGCAGCGATGGCCTGTTCTGTATGAACAAGCGCTTCGCGCGGGGTTCCTTGTGTGGACGCCACGCCCTGAAGGGAAACATTCCACTCTGGCTCGATGCCGGCAGCCTGCATCTGCACACCCGCTTCTTGCGCCGCTGCCTGAAATGCCGTTGCCTTGAGCAAATCAGCCGTTTCAAGGGTTACGATCACGTAGCTGCTGCTCTGGTCAATCCCGCTCCAGAACATGGAGATTTTCCCTGATGGGTTAAAGGAAGCGGCAGCACGGAAGGTTGTGTGTCCATCCTCTTCACTGTGCTCCGGCGTTCCAAGTCCAAGACGTTCAGCCAGGCCGGCAGCGGCTTCCGCAGATTCCGCAGCGTTACCACTGTATTCCCCCTGCCATTTCAGCACAAGCCGCAGCGGGGATCCCGGTTCAGTGGATTTCCGTCCGGCTGTAACCAGCAGCTCCAGACCTTGCTCCAGTCCAGCCCCTTCGGAAATGATAACATCAGCCGCAGCCGATGCCGTCACAGTCTCTCCGCCTGCCCCATTGCGGAACCCCGCCAGTAATAGTGCCGCAATACACATGCATAGCAGCGCTAATGTGACCTTCCCTCTTCCTCTGTTCCGCAGCTTCATCTCCGCATCTCCCTCTCGAACCAATCTAGTAATCTACTAGAAAGGATGTCCAGGTTCAAGAGGATATATACTTCCTGAGGCTGTTATTCAGCCAGACCGTTCTTGTAAGCATATATAGCTGCCTGGGTCCGGTCTTCCACACCTAGCTTGGCGAGAATGTTCGTTACGTGAAATTTCACAGTTTTGATCCCGATAATCAGCTGGTCGGCAATATCCTGATTGGATTTGCCCTGGGCCAGCAGCTTCAGCACTTCCATTTCGCGCTCGGTAAGCTCCTTATAGGCAGGTGATTCGCCCTTGGCGTTATTACGGAAACGGTTCATCATTTTGGAGGCTACCTGCGACTCCAGCACCGATTGGCCTCTTGCCGCTGCACGGATGGCATCCGCCACTTCACTGGCCCGCGAGGTTTTCAGCAAATAGCTGAAGGCTCCGGCTTCAATGACCGGGTACATTTTTTCGTCATCCAAATAGCTGGTAAGTACGATTACCTTACAATCCGGATAAAGCTTCAGGAGCTGTCTCGTTGTTTCGATACCGTCCATGCCGTCCATCACAAGATCCATCAGCACCACATCCGGATTATATTCCTGGGCCAGCCGGATACCTTCTTCTCCGCTCCCGGCTTCGCCCACAACTTCAATTCCGTCCTCGGTGCCAAGCACCGCAGCAAGTCCGATCCGGACCATTTCATGATCGTCCACGAGCAGTACTTTGATCGCTTCCGCTTCCTCCATCTCCATGGTTTGCCCTTGCCCCCTTATTCATTAACTAGTGGTACAGTAATTTCAATGCGCATCCCTTTGCCGGGTGCGGTGATAAATTGAATGGAACCTCCGGTTTCATTGATCCGCTCCTGCATATTGGAGAGTCCGTAGGAAGTCTGCTTACTCTCATCCATCTCGAAGCCAATCCCGTCATCCCGCAGTGTGAGCCGCACGGTATCTCCCCGGCGGTGCAGCCGGATTTCCATCTTATCCGCTTTGGCGTGGCGCAGTGTATTGGAAATGGCCTCCTGCACAATGCGGAACAAATGATTCTCGATCCCTTTAAGCAGATGAACATCCGGGTCCATCTCAAACACAATCTCCATAGGAACCTTAATCTCCAGTTCCTTAATCAACTCCTGCAGCCCCTGCTCCAGACCTTTGCCCTCCAAGTACACCGGACGCAGGTGCAGCAGCAGTGCCCGCATCTCCGACTGGGCTACGGCGGACATCTCCTCGATAAGCGCAATCTGCCGCTGTGCCTTGTCAAAGTCCTTCTCCAGCGTTCTGCCTACAGCCGTCGCCGTCATGGAGATCGCGAACAGCTGCTGCGATACAGCATCATGCAGCTCACGCGCCAGCCGCTGCCTTTCCTCCATAATCGCCGATACGCGCGCCTGTTCGGCAAGCTTGGCGTTATTGGTGGACAGCCGCTGCAGTGTGTTCACCTGGTTCTCCCACTTGCCGCTGATCCGGCCAAGCTGCAAGCCGAGCCTGCCCAGTTCATCCGTACCCAGTTCCGGCATGGCCGGGGTAAGATTTCCTTTCTCCCAGGCTACGAGTGTTGCCCGCAGCCGCTCCAGCTTGCGCTTGATACGGAAGCTCTGGTAGAAACCGAAGCCAATCCCGAAAACCATCGGCAGCAGAATTAGCGTCACCGCCGTTCTTACTCCGATCTTCCAGTTTTCAAAGGGCTGCAAATATCCGTATGTATACATAATGTACAGGATAACCAGCAGCATGACAAAGGAGAACAGAGCCCCCTCGCCCATGCTGCGCGTTACCATACTCCTATTCTTTTCCTCCACGCCGGGAGCACTCCCTTCTTAGCTAACGCCATCCCTTTTAGGACTTGCTTATATCCAGGTCACCCATTAAATAAGATACATTAATCTTCACCTTATTCTCGCTGATGTCATAATTGGCCGATTTCCAATTGAGCCGGTTCAGCATTCCGGTATCCCGATGGCTGCCGAATTCGATCGAGCCGAACAGCACAAAGGCTTCAATCTCCACTCCGTAGTCTTCCGACAAATGAACATCCATATCGCCAAAAATGCCCTGAAACAGCATGATGGTCTCTTTATCCTCCGCCATGGCCAGCGAAAGATCCACATCGGCTTCACCCATCACATGCCATGCACTCAGACTGCGCATCACCCATGGGGAGAGGTCCCAGTCAAACCGGGAAGAGAAGCTTTGCTTCTGCATGAACCCGCCGCGTTTCTGCATTCTTTTGGACTTTACAAAAAACATCCCCAGTGAGATCAGACAAATCCCCAATACAAGCAGCAAATGATCCAGCAGCAGCAGTACGGCACCGACTCCAAGCAGAGTATAACCCTGCTTCACCCTGCCCGATGTCGTCCGGTAAATCCCCAGCAGCAGGAACAGGAGCGCGACAATGGAGAAAAAGCCGATCCATCTGCCAAATATCATCAAGCAGCCTATTCCAATAAGTCCGATGGCAATCAAACGGTTTCGTTTATCCATTTCGCACCTCCTTAAAGTTTTGCGGAGCAAAACTAACTTCGTAAGCATAAACCTAAAGTTTTGCGGAGCAAAACTGATTAATGTTGAAGTTTCTCCAATCGATGATTGTATGCATCATGAATTGGAGAAACTTCCACCTATAGCCGCATCCCGCTACAAAAGCCATACCGGTATGGAGAATCCATACCGTATGGCTTTACCTTGTTCAGCATATCATATACGCCTATTGTTTAGGAACTGGCTTATTATTCTTTTTTGTCAAGTGACGGGGATGAAGAAGTTGGGTTCAGCTTGCTCTTAAGTGCAGCGAGCTGCTCATCCACTTTAAGCTGCTTCTCGGCATCCACAGGCTTGCTGTATACACCGGCCGAAGGGCTGTAAGGGGCACGCATAACATCTGCTTCCGCTTCAAGCTGCATGATCTTTTCTTCCATACGGTGGAATCCGAGCGATGCACTGCCGCTTTCGATGGCATGAACACTGCTGATTTGCGACATTTGCTTCTTGGCTTTCGCCATTTGTGCACGGGATACCAGCTCGTTGCGTTTGTTGCGCAGTTTGTAGAACTCATCCTTCATGTCATGCAGCTGCTGTACCAGTTCTTTGGCTTGCACTTCCGCTTGAGCATGAAGATCGCTGTATTCAACCTGCTTCTGGTCGAAATAGATTTTTTCCTCCAGCAGCTTGCGGGTTACTTCTTCCTGGCCATTCTTCAGGGCAAGCTCAGCCTGTGCCGCACGTTGTCCGGACATTTTAGCTGCTTCATCGACGCGCTGCTTCATCCGGCGCTCATTGGCCATTTGCTTCGCTACAGTAACCTCAGCTTCGTGAATTTCTGCCTCCATATCGCGCAGATATTGATTCAGCATTACAATTGGGTCCTCTACCTTATCCAGCAAGTCGTTTACCGACGCCTTTGTCATATCTTTAATCCGTTGAAATACTCCCATGTTTTACACTTCTCCCTTCTCGTATTTAGCAAGTTTTTGTTTAAGCTCTTCGACTTCTTTCTGCAGGGCCTTCTTCTCAATATCCTTCATCATGGCATCCAGACCGGAGTCCGGGGCCGAGTAAGCATTTGCTTTGTCATAACCGGGGTTATAGCCGGGCTGACCATTATTCGGACCATATCCTCCCTGTCCATGAGGACCCTGCGGGCCTTGCGGGCCGCGTCCATATCCAGGTCCTCCGGAGTAAGGGCCGCCATAAGGGCCGCCCGGAGCTCCGGGTCCAGGGCCAAAAGGATTATACTGCGTTGGCTCCTTGGGAATGACAAGCGCTGCAACAAGGTACACCAGAATCGTTGCGCCCCCGGTAAAGGGGATGCTGACCAAGAGCAATATCCGGAACAGGGTGGAGTCAATACCGAGAGTCTCGGACACTCCTCCTGCAAGCCCTGTCATTACCTTGTCACGGGTTGAACGGTACAATCGGCTCATAGTACTACTCCTTTCCGTCATTGTTAAGCTTCTCCTTCAGACGGGCCATTTCTCTTTCCAGTACAGTTGCTACGGTTTCTCCAGCCTGCACTGCGTATTCCTGCCCCATCCGGCGCAAATCGCGCAGACTTTTCGCTTCCAGCTCCCAGTCGTTCATCCGGTCTTCCAACCGTCCGAACATCTTGGGAACATCACCGCCGTTGCCGTAGGTTCCGGCTCTTTGGTTCATCCGCTGCTGAAGCCTCAGCGACTCCATCCGTGCTGCATAATACTGGCGTTTGTTATATACGGTCTGATATTCGACTTTCAGTTCATTAAGCTGGCTTTCCAGCTCATACAGCGATACTTGGCTCTGTTCCAGCAGCCCGCTGTACTGCTCCAGCTTTTCCTCGTGAATGATCTTTTCCTGCAATGCCAGCTTGGCGAGATGATCCTCTCCTGCCTTAAGTGCCAGCAGCGCCTGTTCTTCACGCTTATTCTTCATGGCCGTTGCCTGGTTGACTTGCTGCTGCAATTGCTTCGTGTGGGAAGCGTATTGCTGATAGAGTCTTTCAGCTTCACTGATTTCTTCACGGGTTGAATGGAGAAATTGATCAATTAGCTTCACAGGGTCCTGGCTTTGTTCCAGACGTTCATTTAGATTAGCTACGGTGATATCCCTCATGCGGCGAAAAACACTCATGATTTCCTGCTCCCTCCCTGCTTCTTAGTAAGTAAACTTCTAAAAACTTAGTATGTTCTGTTTTGTTTGCCCTTCAGTACTGAGATTCCCCAAACCACAAGCGCGATACCGAGCAGGGGTCCGATGATCCAGGAAAGCTTGGCAATCAGCGACATGACACCGATGAACATTACGATCCAGCCGATAATTTTGCGTCCGCTTTTAATTCCGTAGTATCCGAGAACAACCAGCAATACCGGGAATAGAATTCTGAAGACTCCATGAATCAGAGGAAGCGCAATACCCATCAGCATTATTGCTCCGAGCACGATCAGCACAACCGCAAGTCCGTTACCTTTTCTATTTTGCATTTTCTCACCGCCTTTCGTTGACCTCAACCTTATAACCTTATTCTAGGGTAAACCGCAGACTTTCAAAACAGACCGTGGACGGTTTTATAAACTGGACCTTAGTCGGGGCAGGGGTAGGACTGCAGGCTGCCGAGAGCGGAAACAAGCCTAACTCTCTGCCGGGAGAGACTTTAAACATCGCTAGTGTGTATAATTGTTGCAGGTATCCCTTAATATAGCTTCTGCAGCATGCAGAGGAACAAAGGAGCACACACCTTGAAGACATTGTTAATCGTTGAAGATGACCGGAGTCTCAATAAAGGCATCGCCCTGACCCTTTCCCAGAATGATCTATCTATACAGCAGGCTTACGACATAGCCTCAGCGGAGCTGCTTCTCTCTTCCCTTAAGATTGATCTTATTATTCTGGATATCAATCTTCCCGACGGAAGCGGGCTGGATTACTGTGAGAAGATCCGAAGAACCTCGCAGGTGCCGATTATCTTTTTGACCGCGAACGACATGGAGCCTGATATCGTTACGGGGTTTGAGCTGGGAGGCGATGATTATATTACGAAACCGTTCAGTCTGATGGTCTTAAGGGCAAGAGTCATGGCCGTCCTCAAAAGATCTGCCCCGCACAGCGAGGACAAAGTAACGATAGGACCCTTAACCTTCGATTTTGAAAAGCTGGAGTTTTATAAGAACCAAGAGCAACTGATCCTTAGCAAAACCGAGCTGAAGTTGCTGAAAATATTTGTCACGAACCCCGGCATTATTTTAAATAGAGAACAGTTAATCGACAAGATCTGGTCGCAGGAGGCTGAGTTTGTGGATGAGAACGCGCTGACAGTAGCTGTCAAACGGCTGCGGGCCAAGATCGAGGACGAGCCTTCAGCTCCACAATACATAAAAACAGTCTACGGTTTGGGATATCTATGGGCGGAAAGGCCAAACCCGTGAGCAGCAGCAGACAGATCCACTACTCCAAACGCATTAGCCTTTTATTTTCGGCAATCTTCATTCTCCTGGTATTCGGCTATGCGGGAGTGGTCCTTTTTCTGCAAGGGGATCATCCGGCTCTCCCGGAACTCACTGCACTTTTTGTCTCTTTAATGCTCGTCATGGGTGCTGCCTGGAACTGGTCCTTGCGGCGGCAAGTTACATCCTTCGTGGATACGTTGGATGAAATGGTGGACCGGGCGATCTACGGACGGGAGAAAATGACCGATTTTGAAGAAACCCTCCTCTCTTCCATGGAACATAAATTGTTGCGTTACATTGAGATCTCCAAAGCGAATGAACAGAACCTGGAAACGGAAAAGAACAGAATCAAAGAGCTGATCTCGGATATTTCACATCAGACCAAAACACCTCTTTCCAATATCATGATCTATAGCCAGCTGCTTGCCGAAGTCCCGGAGCTGGATGGAGAATCCCGGCAACTGGTGAGCCATATTCAGTCGCAATCAGAAAAGCTCGAATGGCTGATTACCTCCCTGGTCAAGATGTCCCGGCTGGAAACGGGGATGATCACCCTGCACAGCACGGTCAATCCGGTGATTCAGACGATAACCCGGGCCGTATCCCATATCTATACCCGTGCGGAAAGTAAACAGATCGATATTCATATCGAATGCAATCACCTTACAAAAGCCCGTCATGATCCGCAATGGACCAGCGAGGCCTTATTCAATCTTCTGGAAAATTCGGTAAAGTATACAGAGGCAGGCGGTAAAATTTCCATCGTGACTGAAAGCAATGAAATGTTTACCCGGGTAGATGTTTCAGACACAGGCATGGGGATTCCCCAGGATGAGCTTAAGCACATCTTCAAACGATTCTACCGGGGACACAGCGCCAGGGAGTATGAAGGCATTGGAATCGGGCTTTATTTGACGCGGAAGATTATCAGCATGCAGGGAGGTTTTATTACAGCGGTATCCGAGCCAGGCAGAGGAACAAAGATCTCTATGTTTCTACCCCAAATCTAAATGTGTCATTATCATCAGATTTCAGACACTGTCCAGTTAGAATTGTCTGATATCTTAAGAGCATCAAAGATTATGGAGGATGAATCACCATGCCTATATTAAGAATAGAACACCTCAAGAAATATTATGGCAAAGATCCGCAGACGACGGTTAAAGCGCTGGACGATGTCTCTCTGTCTGTAGAAAAAGGCGAGTTTCTGGCCATTGTCGGCACCAGCGGCAGCGGAAAAAGCACCCTGCTTCATATGCTCGGCGGCCTGGACCGGGCCACTGAAGGCAAGGTGATTGTGGATGGGAACGATATCTTTGCGATGAGTGATGAGAAATTAACGATTTTTAGACGCAGATCGGTTGGTTTCATCTTTCAGAGCTATAATCTGGTACCGATTCTGAATGTGCTCGAAAATATATTGCTTCCTATAGAACTCGACGGCGGCAGAATTGATCAGAAATATCTGGATGAAGTGATCCAGGCTCTGGGACTTCAGGAGAAAATCCACAATCTGCCGTCAAATCTTTCCGGCGGGCAACAGCAGCGTGTTGCGATTGCCAGAGCGCTGGCAACTAAACCTTCCATTATTCTGGCTGACGAACCTACAGGGAATCTGGACAGCAAAACCAGTCAGGAGGTTCTTATTCTGCTGAAGCAGCTGAGCGAGAAATTCAATCAGACCATTGTCATGATTACTCATAACGAGTCCATCGCCCAGACTGCCGACCGCATTATTAGAATTGAAGACGGACGCATTGTTTCCGGCAACGAGACGATATCCACCGGGGTTAAGACGTTATGATCACAACCAACAACCGCAAAATTGTAAACCGTCTCGCTCTAAAAAGCCTGAAAGCCAATCCAATGCGTAATCTGGCTGTAATCAGTGCGGTCATCCTGACTACACTGCTCATTACCTCCATCTTCACCATGGTCTTGAGCATCAACAAATCGATGGAATTAGCCCAGATGAAAACGGTTGGCTCTGACTTCCACGGAGGCTTCAAATATCTGGCGCCGGCACAGGTCGAAGCGCTGAAGAAACATCCCTCCATCCGGGAATACGGGGTTACAGTTAATGCAGGAGATTTAACAAATGATGTGTTCAAGGATAGTCGTGTAGAGGTTTTACAGATGGATGAGAACAGCGCAAAGCACGGTTTTATAAAATTCATTGAAGGCGGGTTACCTGCCGCAGAGAACGAGGTTGTGCTGAACACCTGGGTGATGGATAAGCTTGGCATCAGGCATGCGCTGGGCCAGCGGGTTGCTCTGGATATAGATATCGGGGAGCGCGTGATTCAGCAGGATTTTATTGTTTCGGGGTACTATTACGCGGACAGAAACCTGGCCATGTCGGGGCTGGCTTTGGTATCGGAGGCTTTTGTAAACAAGAACCTGTCCACTATCGATCGGGAGAAGTCCATAGCCAGCGGTTCTTATGTGAATACCGCCGGGCTAAGTGTGATGTTCAGCAATGCCGTCGATATCGAAAAAAAGCTCAATAAGGTACTCAAGGACACAGGTGTAGATGCCCCGATCGGGATAAACTGGGGGTACACAACTTCCTCCCTTTCGGATAATATCATCAAATTTGTTCCCTATATGGGAGTCATACTCATTATCATGCTCAGCGGATATTTGCTGATTTATAATATCTTCTACATATCGGTAGTGCGGGATGTCAAATTTTACGGCCTGCTGAAGGCAATCGGAACCACGCCGCGACAACTGAGGAGAATTATTATTAGTCAGGCGCAGCTGCTGTACATTGTAGGACTGCCGTTTGGCCTGGCTTCCGGTTATGGTATTGGCCGGTGGTTGACCCCAATGCTTAGTAACATCTCTCCTGAAACTATGGAAGCCTCCTATTCAGCCAGCCCGTGGATATTTATTGGGGCTGCCGTGTTCTCCTATCTGACGCTTTGGATCGCTGCCAGCAAGCCGGGCCGGATGGCCGCACGGATCTCCCCGGTGGAAGCGGTCAGATTTGCAGGCGTGAGCGTGAAACGGCGGATGAAGAAACGCTCAACACGCGGGGCAAAACTTTACAGTATGGCCTTCTCCAATCTGTTCCGCAATAAAAAGAAGCTGTTTCTTATGCTGACCTCGCTTTCCTTAAGCATGGTCTTGTTCAGTGTTATCTTTACCGTGATCTCATCGCTGGATGTCAATAAGTATCTGGAGACTTATATCGCCGGTGACTTTGTAATCCGCAATAACGCTATCTTGTATACCGAAGGCGAACAGGCCGGAGATCCTTACAAACTTTCGGCTGCGTTCAAAAGTACTCTGGATAAGATTGACGGAGTCGAACAGGTAGACAACGTATATTATAAATTCGAAAAATACACTTTGGATGACACGATACGCGCTGCACTGAAACCTCAAGCAGAGACGCCTCAACCTGAACCGAGCCTTGCACAGACTCTTAAGAATAATTTCATTATGCTTGATCTGTACGGCATTGATGACGGCTGGTATGATCTGGTGCAAAAGGATGTTATTGAAGGAACCTTCGATAAACAGAAGTTCGCTTCCGGTAACTATGTGCTGGTGACAGAGGCTATGATGTATGGGGAAGATGCTTATGAAACTTATTATCATCCCGGTGACTCTATCAAATATGAGGGTCTGGGAAAGAGTTATGAAGTCATGGCCGTTTTAAAGCTCGATGCCCTTTATGCAGCAACTACTCAATCATATCCAATCTATGGGTACAACACCTTCCTTCCCGCCTCAGAATTAACCAAGGAGCTGCCGGCGGGAAGCAATCCGCCTATGGGATTGTCAGCAACCATTCACGCCGATCCGGCCAAGCTGAGCAGTGTTGAACAGGAGGTTAAGTCCATTGTAGCTTCAAGTGATGAGCTGGTCTTCAAATCAAGAGAAGATTACAAGGAGGAGCTTGGCTCGTTTATCCGCATTTTCCAGACGGTCGGCTACGGTCTCAGCTTTGTCATTGCGCTCATAGGCGTCCTCAATTATATCAATACCGTCATTACCGGGGTTATTACCCGCAGAAATGAATTCGCCTTACTGGAGAGCATCGGCATGACCAAGCGGCAGTTGAAAAAGGTTCTGGTCTATGAGGGAATGTACAATGTCCTGTTGACCGTGGCGATCACCTCCAGCTTAGGCCTATTTCTGACTTACATCATTTCCAAAAACATAGCGGATAATATAGCCTTTACAGTCTACCACTTCAGCTGGCTGCCGTTTGTTCTGGTCATTCCGGTCCTGGCCGCTATTGCGTACACTGTAACGCTAAGCTCCTACAGCCTGCTGACCAAGGCGACGGTTGTTGAAAGATTGCGGCAAGCAGAATAACCCCTAACGATGAAGCAGATCCGGGCAGCCGGGTCTGCTTTTTAAGGTCCGTCCCTTTATCCAATTGCAAAAGAGACTACATTCCTCCATATTCATTCTGCATTCCTCCATACGTTTGACTGCGAAACAGACTTATAATGAGGCTGTCTCATTACTTCAGCATCCACCTTAGGAGGTTATTTCCTTGTCCATTCACTATGATGCGAAGCTGCAAATCTTCCATCTGCAAACTGAAAATACCAGTTATGTATTCGGCCTGGCCCGCGGTACGTATCCCCTACATCTGCATTGGGGCAAAAAAATCCGCAGCTCTGCCGTTTCCGATTTATTCGATCCCGGAGCTATGGGCTTCAGCAGCACCGTTGATCCGGCAGAACCTTCACTTTCCCTGGATACACTCCCCCACGAATATCCGGGATATGGTTCGGGCGATTTCAGGGAGCCCGCTTACGTAGCTGAGCTGGCCAACGGCACAACGGTCACGGAACTGGCTTACGTGTCCCACAGCATCCTCAAGGGGAAACCGGCGCTGGAAGGCCTACCTGCTGTATACGCCGAGTCTGACGAGGAAGCCGAAACGCTGCAGCTGGTGCTGGAAGATTCACTTGCCGGCCTCAGGGCCGAACTGTCTTACACGGTCATGAAGGGTTTCGATACCATTATCCGCTCGGCCCGGCTGATCAATACCGGAACCGACCCGCTTAAGCTGAACCGTGCCTTGTCCCTGGCGCTCGATTTCCCGCATGATGAATTCGAGCTGATCCATCTTTCCGGCTC
This sequence comes from Paenibacillus sp. FSL H7-0357, assembly GCF_000758525.1. Classification (NCBI taxonomy): domain Bacteria; kingdom Bacillati; phylum Bacillota; class Bacilli; order Caryophanales; family Paenibacillaceae; genus Paenibacillus; species Paenibacillus sp. FSL H7-0357. The sequence goes on from NZ_CP009241.1 coordinate 6,510,711, forward strand.
CTGGGCCCGGGAACGCCATTTGGTCCGCGCCCCGCTGCGCAGCGGAAATCAGGGCATCGACAGCAAACGCGGAGCGAGCAGCCATCAGCAGAACCCCTTCCTGGCCCTGCTCTCCCCGAATACCGGGGAAGACAGCGGAGAAGCCTATGGCTTCAGCCTTGTCTACAGCGGCAGCTTCAGTGCCGGGGCCGAGGTGGACCAATACGGGTCCACCCGGGTCACGATGGGCATCAACCCCTTCGGCTTCCGCTGGCTGCTTGAGCCGGGCGAAAGCTTCCAGACGCCGGAAGCTGTACTTGCTTATTCCGATGCGGGGATCGGCGGCATGTCCCGTATTTACCACCGCTTGTACCGTACCCGTCTGGCAAGAGGGCTGTACCGCGATGAACCCCGTCCGGTGCTGATCAACAACTGGGAAGCCACCTATTTCGGCTTCGATGCGGACAAGATCGAAGATATCGCCCGTGCCGGACAAGCGCTTGGCATTGAGCTGTTCGTGCTCGACGACGGCTGGTTCGGCCGCCGGGACGATGATTCCACTTCCCTGGGAGACTGGTTCGTGGATAAACGCAAGCTGCCGCAGGGCCTGTCCGATCTGGCGGAACGGGTGAACCGGCTTGGCATGCAGTTCGGCCTCTGGTTCGAGCCGGAGATGGTCTCCCCCGACAGTGAGCTGTACCGTGCCCACCCGGATTGGTGCCTGCATGTGCCAGACCGCAGACGCAGTCAAAGCCGCAATCAATTGATCCTCGACCTGTCCCGGCCGGAGGTCTGCGACTACATTATAGATGCCGTTAGCAGCGTATTATCCTCGGCTCCGATCACTTATGTCAAATGGGATATGAACCGCCATATGACGGAGATCGGCTCCGCATCGCTGCCGCCCGGGCGCCAGGGGGAAACTGCCCACCGCTATATGCTGGGGCTGTACCGGGTAATGGAAGAAATCACATCCAGCTTCCCGCATGTGCTGTTCGAGAGCTGCTCCGGCGGCGGCGGCCGGTTCGATCCGGGCATCCTGCACTACATGCCGCAGACCTGGACCAGTGACAATACCGATGCCGTAGAGCGCCTCAAGATCCAGTACGGCACAAGTATTGTCTATCCGGCCAGCGCCATGGGCGCACATATCTCGGCTGTGCCGAACCATCAGGTTCACCGCAGCACCCCGCTCTCCATGCGCGGCGATGTGGCGATGTCCGGCAACTTCGGGTATGAGCTGGACCTGACCCGGTTCACCGAAGAGGAGCAGGCGGAAGCGGCTGCCCAGGTTGCCTTCTACAAAGAAATCCGTTCGCTTGTTCAGCAAGGGGACATGTACCGGCTGCTTTCGCCATTTGAAGGCAATGAAACGGCTTGGATGTTCGTAGCCGAGGACCGGTCCGAGGCATTGGCCGGCTACTTCCGTGTGCTGGCCGGACCAAACACCGCCCGCCCCCGTCTCCGTCTTCAGGGACTTGATCCGGACAAGGATTACATCCTTAAGGAAACCGGCGTTATATACGGCGGAGACCGGCTGATGTATGCCGGCCTGCTGCTTCCCGAGCTGCATGGCGATTTCCAGAGCAAGCTGCTGCATTTTGTTGCAGTTGAAAAGTAAATACATTTTCAAACAAGCAGGCCCGCAATGGATGGTGCCTGCTTGTTTTTTAAGCAACAATTTCGATATCGGAGACCACCTCACAGGCAACCTGCGAACTTATTTGGTAAAAAGACTCGTGGTTAACCCCTCCATAATCCCTTTACCAAGAAAAGGGGCAAGCGGTAGGACGGCTCCCAGACCTTGTTCCTCCACAAGCTTCCGGGCACACTCATTCAATACTTCCTCGCTCAGAAAAGGAGCAAGCGGTACCAGATCAATAAACTCTCCGCGTTCGCATGTCTTCCTGGCACATTCATCTAACACTTCTTCACTCAGAAAAGGCGCCAGTGGTAAAAGGTCGATTATTTCCCCGCTCTCCATAGCCTTCCGTGCGCATTCATCCAGCACTTCTTCACTCAGAAAAGGGGCCAGTGCCACCAGATTGCTGATTGGCCCGATCTCTATCACCTTCCTGGCGCATTCATCCAGCACTTCATCACTCAGAAAAGGAGCCAGCGCCACCAGGTCGCCGATTGGCCCGATCTCTATCACCTTCCTGGCGCATTCATCCAGTACTTCCTCACTCAGAAAAGGAGCCAGCGCCACCAGGTCGCCGATTGGCCCGATCTCTATCACCTTCCTGGCGCATTCATCCAGTACTTCCTCACTCAGAAAAGGAGCCAGCGCCACCAGATCGCCAATCGGCACATTGGCCTTTACATGCTCAAACACCTCTTCGATTTGTTCCGTCTTAAGCAGCGGCGCAACTTCCAATATTTCTATTGCAGATACCTCATGCTGATGCAGGTAATCCTCAGTTGCATTTTCCAGCACACTTGTTAGGATCGCTGTCCCCCTACCCTCTTCCAGAATCTCCTCAATAGAGACATTAAAGATTTCCGCCAGCTCCGGGAGCTTAGAGATATCGGGCATGCTTGCGCCCCTCTCCCAATTGCTGACCGCCTGATAGCTGATTCCCAGCTTATCCGCAAGCCCCATTTGCGTGAGCCCTGCGGCCCCTCTTAATTTAACGATATTCCTGCCTACCTTTAGCATATCGAACATGTTACCACCCCTTCAGCTGTGATGTCCTCAGTGTATCGATTGCTGCTGATTTTGCATATCAAGCGCTGCTTGAGTGCTTGCCTTCTGCGGCCTGCCGCGGAAAACGGTCACCAAAATTACAGCAGCGATAATAATAACGGCAGCGGTCAGGGTGTTCACGGTTATCTGTTCGCCTGCCAGCAGCCAGCCAAGCAGCACGGCAACTACCGGATTGACGAAGGCGTAGGTCGAAACCAGTGTAGGTTCGGCGTTTTTTAGCAGCCAGATGTAGGCCGTGTAGCCTATAATCGAGCCGAAGACGATTAGATAACCCAGAGCTGCGTACGAACGGAGGGAAATGGCCGGTACGTCCATCTTAGACCAGTCGCCGGTAAAGAAGGAGAAAACCAGCAGCAGTGCGCCACCTGTCAGCATTTGCGCAGCCGTGGACATCAGCGGAGAATCCGGTATCCGGGCGCTGCGTGAGTACATGGAACCTGCCGCCCAACTAAGGGAAGCTGCCAGCAGGGTAATAATGCCGATCAGGTCGGTTGCAGTGCCATTGTCTCCCTGCCCCGGCTGGAAGACCAGAACGGCGATGCCCAGCAGTCCAAGCACAATCCCGGCAATAACACCGGGATTTGGACGCTTGCCGCTGCGGCCAAACCACCCGAACAGCATCATCCAGACGGGCACCGCAGCGACGATCAGAGAAGCAATAGATGAAGAGACCCTTTGCTCCGACCAGGCCACCAGTCCATTGCCTCCAAGCAGCAGCAGTGCGCCGACGATGGCCGAAGACCGCCACTCGCGTCCTGCCGGGCGCTTAGCACCGCTTAATCTGGAAATGACATAGAGTAAAGCTCCGGCCACAAAAAAGCGGATTCCGGCCATCAGAAAGGGCGGCATGGTCTCTATCGCGACCTTCATGCCGACATAAGTTCCTCCCCAAAATAAATAAACAGACAACAACGCGATGCCAACCCCATACATCGCGTTAGCTCCATTCTTTTGCAGCATACTGCACCTTCCTATCTTATAAAAATTTGTACAGCCTCAAGACCGGGATTTGAAGGCCGATGATCTTGCCTGTCGTTTCCTTGAAGCTCTGGCTGACCACCTTCACTGAGATCATGACTTTGATTTTCTGATCCAGCTTGCCCCAGTCCACAATCCCCTTGTAGCCTTTGATGACTCCGTTCTTCTCCAGCTTACCTACTCTTTGATGTACCGAGGGCCGCGAGATGTACAGCAATATGTGTCGTCAGCACCGCTATATACTACACGCTGTCATAGGTCGGCTCGCTCCGCACAACGCAGCCATAGATACGCTCGAATTATATCGGGTCCACAGTCAATCACCTCATACCGCCAGTATAAATGATTCGGCTCACCTTATGCAGCCCTGTGAAATAGGAGAGCAAGATTACGACAGTACCTGTCTTCCTTGCAGCAACCCAGGAACAAATCGACCAAAGCGGAATCCAACAACGCCATTGTTGCCCTTGAAAATAACGAATTGCAGGCTGTTTTTGTACATGCAAAAAACCCTCAAGACGGAATCCGTATGAGGGTGGCTTAAGCGCTGCTGGCCCGATAAATGTATTTACTACAATAAAAATGCCGTGCAACCGTTTATTTTTAGCTTTAGATGTATTCTGTACAGTTAAAAAAGGACGATAGACTCCTTTTAGCAGGATGAGCTTTAGATAGGTGTACCAAGTACAATTAGCTCCGTTTTATTGCCGATTTCTTCCCTTTTAGTTGCATAGAATGCAGTTACAATTGGAAGATGGCACCTCTGAGCTGTACACAAACTAACCAAAGAGATGAAGCTGTACTCAGAGTTCAGGAATTCACTCCCTGCCGGGCAGTCCGGCCCCGCCAAAAAACTCTCCTTCCTCCAGCCCCGACACAAACCGCTGCAGCCAGGCATAATATTCTCCCGCATGCTGGAGCTTGTCCAGATCCCGCTGGCAGGCCTGCCGTTCCTCTTCAGGAGTGTCCTTCGCCTGGATCAGCTCCTGAAGCTCTGGCATCACCGTACCCATCGCCTCCTGCATGACATCAATTTCCCGCTGAAGCTTCAGGGTGAAGAAGTTTTTGAATGCCTGAAAAAAATCAGTCTCGGCTACATACAGCTCCTTCCGCTCGCGTTTCTCGTCCAGCTTGGTCACCATCCGGGAAGCGATCAGGGAGCGGACGCCGTAGCTCATATTGCTTTTGCTCATATTCATGACCTGCTTCATTTCCTCCAGCGTCATCGGCTTATCCTCAAAGAACATAATCCCGTATAGCTGCCCGTAAGAAAAATTCGCTCCATATAAATCCATCGTCTGCGCTATCGCATCAATCATCGGTCGCAGCAGTTGCTCCCGTGGTGATAAATGCTCGTTGTCCTCGCCAAATGCGGCCTGCTTCATTCGCTGCACCTTCACTCTTTTTTAGAATCGTTCCCTCTACATTACACAATACTGAAGCTTCGTTACAGGTTTTCTGCAAATTTTACACAATTTCCGAACGATGTTTACTTCCGCTTAACCACGGGCTTGTCTCATGAGTGTACAATTTTTTTTGAACAGAGGAGATTTCCTCTGCATTATACCGCAAAATCAAGCTGATGGAATGGGGTATCGGAACGAAAATGACACGCTCAAAGGTTATTAACGGCTTGAAGCCCGTGCTGTTCACGCTGCCGGCGATGGTACCGTTCGTTCTGTTCTGGCTGGCGCCGCTGTTGTATGTGCTGTACCTCAGCTTCACAGAATGGGACTTTATGAGCCCGGAGAAAACTTTTGTCGGACTGCAAAATTATGCCGATCTTTTCAGCAACCCGGCCTTTTACAAAGCGCTGAGAGTGACCGCGCTCTTCTGTGCGGGCAGTGTGCTGCCGATCATTCTCCTGGGACTCGGACTTGCGCTGCTGATGAACCGCAAGCTGAAAGGCTCCGCACTTTATCAGGTGCTGCTGTTCTCGCCATGGGTCACGCCAACCGTCGCTGTATCCATTGTCTGGTCGTGGATCTATGAGCCTGAGGTCGGCCTTGCCAATACGGTGCTTGATTTCCTTGGACTCGGGAAAATCGGCTGGCTGCAGGACCCCAAATGGGCGCTTGTGGGAGTCCTCCTGGTGACCATCTGGAAATCCGTGGGCTGGGCGATGATCTTTTATCTGGTGGCACTGCGGAATGTGCCTTCAGACCTGCTGGAAGCCGGGGAGCTTGATGGCGCAAGCGCTGCTCAGAAGTTCTTTCGCATCACTCTGCCACTGATCTCGCCAACCACCTTGTTTCTATTCGTGGTGCAGCTTATCCAGGCCCTTCAGGCCTACGATCAGATCAACGTGCTGACCCAAGGCGGCCCCTCCGGCTCCACCCGCACGCTGCTGTATCTGTATTATCAGTCCGCCTTCGAATCCTTCCAGATTGGAGAGGCTTCCAGTGTAGCTGTTGTCCTTGTCATCATCTGCATGCTGCTGTCGGTATTCTCATTTGGCCTCAGCAAACGGACGACCCATTATCAATAATCCGTACATTTTCCAAGAGGAGGTCTCACCGCTTGCGTATATTCACACGGCTGGGCGGACCGGCCCGTCATCTTTTTTTTGCCACGCTTGCCCTGCTGATGGCTTTCCCGTTCTACTGGATGGTCACCAGCGCGCTGAAAACCAATGATGAAATCTGGCGTTCCCCGCCTACACTCTGGCCTGAAGTGCCGCTCTGGGGGAATTTTGCCGCAGCCTGGAATGAGGCCCCGTTTGCAAGATACATGGGCAACAGCATTTTCGTCGCCACTTCCATCGTCATTCTGCAGATCATCAATTCCGGCATGATGGCCTATGCACTGACGCATATGAAATTCCGCCTGAAGGGGCTTTTTGCCGGAGTGATCCTGTTCGGTTATATGGTTCCGGCTACAGCGGTCTACCTGCCCGGCTATCTTGTGCTGTCCGAGCTGCACCTGCTGAATTCCTACGGCGGCCTGATTCTCTCCAACTCTGTAAGCATCTTCGCGATCTTTCTGATCCGGCAAGCGTTCCTGCAGGTATCGCATGAGCTGGTGGAGGCCGGTGAAGTGGACGGCGCCTCGCATATGCGGATTCTGTGGACGGTGCTGGTGCCGGTTACGAGGTCATCCTTTGCCGTGCTGGCGCTGATTACCTTCATTGATCAGTACAACAATTATTTCTGGCCGATGCTGATTACCAAAGACCCTGACCTGCAGTTAGTCTCGGCTGGCCTGCGCAGCTTTTTCGTGGAAGGGGGTGCATACGGATTACAATGGCCGCTGATCATGGCCGCCAGCGCCTTCACCATCGCCCCGCTGCTGCTTGTCTTCCTGCTGGCGCAGAAAACGATTATGCAAAGTGTCAATATGACGGCAGGCTCCAGTAAAGGCTGAATCTTACATTTTTGAACAAAGAGGAGAATGATGATGAACGTATTTAAAAGGTTGTCGGCGGTATCTATGATTGCCGGATTCACAGTGCTCACGGCTTGCGGCGGAAATTCCGCTTCGGACAACGTTACGGCGGGAGGCGGTGCCTCCGCAGCTCCTGCGGCAGACGCCCCTCCAGCCCAAAGCGAACCGGTAACCATTGAATTCTGGTATGGACTTGGCGGCAAGCTTGGCGAGAATATGGAATCACTCATCCAAAAGTTCAACGCCTCGCAGCAGGAGGTCATCGTCAAAGGCATCGTGCAGGCAGACTACAGCGAAACCGAACAGAAGCTTCAGGCGGCCATTGCTACCGGACAGGTTCCTGCAGCCGTGCTCTCCTCCAATATGGACTGGGCGCGTAAGGGATATTTCTCTCCGATGGATGAGCTGATCACCCAGCAGCCGGATTTTAATAAAGAGGATTTTGTCCAGACCTTTCTGAACCAGGGCCAGGTTGACGGCAAGCAGTATTTCCTTCCGATGTACGGAACGACACAGATTATGTATTACCGCAAGGATGCTTTTGAGAAAAGCGGCATCGATGCCAGCCAGCTGAAGACCTGGGAAGACCTGGCGGCAGCCGCTGGGAAAATGGCCGTTAAAGACGGCGGCAAAACAACCTTCTTCGGATGGGAGCCGATGTGGGGCTCCGGCAACATGATTGATGCCGTGCTCAGCAAGGGCGGCAGCGTTCTTAGCGAGGATGGCACCAAAGTAACGATCGACTCTTCGGAGTGGATTGAAACCTGGGATCTGTTCCGCAAATGGATTCACGAGGACAAGACCATGCGCATCCACTCCGGCGGACAAGGCTGGGAGTACTGGTACAAGACCATTGACGATGTGATGAAAGGCCAAGCGGCGGGCTATATTGGCTCCAGCGGAGATCAGGGTGATCTGGATTTCAGCATCGTCTCCGCAATGGAGCAGCCGGGCTGGGCCGGAGTTGGCGAAGGCAAGCCTGTGGCACAAGCGATCATGGCCGGTATTCCTGCCAAAGCCGGGGATGACGAGAAGCTGGCAGCGATGAAATGGCTGACCTACTTCACGAACTCCGAGAATACCGCCTTCTGGTCAATCAACACCGGATATATTTCCGTCCGCCAGTCTGCGCTTGAAGATCCGGCATTCGTCTCCTTCAGCGAGACCAATCCGCAGATCAAAATCCCGTTAATGCAGGCGTCCCACGCCTCCGCCCCCTTCCAGGATCCTACCGGCGGCAAAATCAATGATGCGCTGACCATTGCTGCGGACAAGGTGCAGATTGAAAATATCCCTGCGGCTGAGGCCCTGAAGGAAGCGCAGCAAACTGCCCAGGCTGCACTTGATAAAGTAAAATAAGCGGTATATCGTATCAAGTGGAAACGGCTTCGCCGTCCTTAAAAGGAGGCTATCCATTTCAGCGAGAAATAGGACGTGAATTATTAAATCTAAGGGGGCGGCAGCGTGCCTGAGCTCATCACTCCGCAAGGGGAACATTCCATATCCGCGATTCTGTTCGACAAGGACGGCACACTGCTGCAGTTCGTTTCCCTCTGGGGAAGCTGGGGCGAGTGTTTCCTGGGACAGTTCACCCGGCAGCTGGAACAACGCGGCCTCGAATTCCCGGTTCAGTATCTGGCCTCCCTGCTGGGAACCGTTCACGATGCTGAGGGTAGAATTACAGACTATGACCGGAATGGTCCCTTGGCCATGGGGACGATGAGCGACCTTTACGCCATTCTGTCCTGGCAGGGTTACCTGCTAGGCTTATCCTGGGCCGAGTCCAAGGAACTGGTAGAGCTCTGCCGTCAGGAAGCAGATGTAATGCTGGAGCGCAGCCGCCCGGTGCTCCCGCTTCCCGGCCTGCTCCGGTTCCTTGACGACTGCACAGCCAAGGGCATTGCTCTGGCTGTAGTGACCGCCGATGAAACAGCGGCGGCCGAAAATCACCTCCGCTGGCTCGGTATCCAACATTATTTCTCTGCCGTGATCGGTACGGATCAGGTCGAGCGGGGCAAGCCGTTCCCAGACATGGCGATGCTCGCCTGTGAGCGGCTTGGGGTACAACCTGCCGAGGCCGCCGTGATTGGCGATACGAACGGCGATATGCGGATGGCTAAGGCCGCCGGGGCAGCTTTAGCCGTCGGGATTGCCGGCGCAGCGGATATATCAGTGCGCGGTCTTTTGCCGGATGCAGATTCTCTGGTGCAGTCCTATGCAGAACTAAGTATTGGAAGGAATACAAGGTGAGGGCCGAAGGGGTGTGGGCCTGGGTTTTTCTCGCGCTGGCGATTCTGTTCGAGCTCTCGGGAACCATCTCCATGAAAATATCCCACGGTTTCACCCGGATCTGGCCCTCCGTGCTGATGTTCCTGTTCTATGGGATCAGCTTCACCTCGCTGAATGTAGCGCTCACCTCGATCAAGGTCGGGGTAGCTTATGCGGTATGGTCAGGTGCAGGAATCATCCTGATCTCCGTCGTGGGGGCGGTGTATTTCGGGGAGCGGCTGACACTGTCCTCCCTATTATGGGTGACTGTGATTGTGGCCGGAATTGTGGGCTTGAACATTAGTGCCAAGGGGCATTAACAAAGTTCTATTCATATACTTTGCATTCAGTTTAATACCATGCAATCCAAGGAGGCTCTCTCGCAAATGAGTACAAATGAACCAGGCGGACCACAGCCGCTGCTTACTTTCCAAATTATCACCGATACCCATGTCACTGCCGATCCATCCCATGAGTATAATCTGAATTTCGAGCGGGCGCTGCAGGATCTGGCTCACCATGCCCAGGGCAGCAGCGGGATTATGCATATTGGCGACATTACGGATCATGGCTTCCAGGAAGAATATGAGGAAGTCCACCGTATTCTGCAGCTGCATCAGGCAGCACTCCCGGAGATCCGTTACACCTTGGGAAACCATGATGTGGGCCTTGGCCACTGGGAATCCCGCCTGGCAATGTACACTTCCCGCATGGAAATGCCCGGCCCCTATCATGACCATTGGATCGGCGGGTATCATTTTATTTTCCTGGGAACAGAGGAAGGTCTGCCAACGTTTTGTAAACTGTCGGACGAGCAGCTTCGATGGCTGGACCGTAAGCTTGGGGAAAAACTGGTGGACGGACACTCGAAGCCTGAGCAGCCTGTTTTTCTCTTCCTGCATCAGCCGCTGAAGGACACTGTAGCCGGATCTTTGGAGTCACAAGAGTGGTATGGCGTCACTCAAGATAAGGAGCTGCGCTCCATCCTGTCCAAATATCCTCAGACACTTCTTTTTACAGGCCATACGCATTGGGAGCTTGAAGTCGACAACACGATGTACCCCGGCAACGGCGAGACGGCTTCCATGTTCAATAGTGCTTCGGTTGCTTACCTCTGGACGAATGCGGATGAACACAAGACCGGCAGCCAAGGGTATTATGTGGAAGTCTATACCGACAAAGTCCTTATAAAGGGACGGGATTTCACTACGGGGAGCTGGATTGAATCGGCGCAGTACGAGGTGGTTACGTCCTTAAATGTACGCAGCTAATACCTTGGCGATGCCCGGAACATCCGGTTACATTGACAAAACAGCTATAACAAAAAGCAGCCTTCTCCCGTTAGTGGTGAAGGCTGCTTTTGCATGTCGGCATCATACCATTAATATCAATAGTCGCTGGGCCGGATTAAAACACTGCAGAGCTTGCTGCGGCTACCTTGCCTCAAAACGCAGGCAAAGCAATCTCCGCATAGTTATCTTCAAGGAATTTCTTCACTTCAGGTCCGCTGATGCGCTTCGCCAGCTTTTGGATGGCATCCGAAGCCTGGTTGTCTTCGCGTGCTACCAGGGTGATGGTGAATTCGGAATCTTCGCGTTCTGTAATCAGTGCATCCTTCTTCGGCGTCAGGCCCAGCGGACTGGCATAAGCCGGAGTCATCGCTACCAGATCGGCGTCGTCCAGCATCCGGGCCAGCATCAGCAGGTCCACTTCCTCGAACTTGTAGTTCTTGGCATTTTCGGTGATGTCAGCCTGTGTAGCCTTAATGCCTACGCCTTCCTTAAGCTTGATGAGTCCAGCGTCCGCGAACATTTGCAGGGAACGTCCAATGTTCGACGGGTCGTTGGCCATTACCAGTGTTGCACCTTCCGGCAGTTCGCTGATCGCCTTGTAACGTTTGGAATACCCGCCGTAAATGGCATCATATACAGGCTGTACAGCGACCAGCTTGGAGCCTTTGCTGGCATTAAACTGCTGCATGTAGGGAACATGCTGGAAGAAGTTCGCATCCACTTCTTTGTTCGCCAGCGCTTCGTTCGGCTGCACATTGTCGGACAGCACCACAACCTCCATATCCACACCGTCTTCCAGCAGCAGCGGTTTCACAATATCAAGAATATCCGTCATCGGCGGAATCAGCGAAGCCACTTTAATCTTTACAGGCTCCTTGCTGTCTGCAGCGGGTGCCTCTGCATTCTCCTTGTTATTTCCACAACCGGCAACGATCAACACAAGCAGTGTAAGCGCGAATAGCATTGTTTTTTTCATGAGTTTAACTAACCCCCAACTTTATATTTTGATTTCAAGGTCATAGATGCTTGCAAATTCCTCAGCGTTTATCCAGCAGTCTCGCCGCAGTGCTGCCTGTAAATTGAATCACCTGCACGAGCACAATCATCACGACAATCGCATAGATCATCACTTCCGTCTCGAAGCGCTGGTACCCGTAACGGATGGCGAAATCGCCTACTCCGCCCCCGCCGACAACGCCCATTACAGTCGAGAACGAAATAAAGCTAATCGTAGAAGCAGTCAATCCAAGCACCAGACCGGAACGGGCCTCCACATAAAGAAACTTGAAAATCAGCGAAACCTTTGAAGCTCCCATAGATAAGGCCGCTTCAATCGTCCCCTTCGGAACCTCCAGCAGCGATTGTTCTACCAGCCGCGAGTAATAGGCAATTGCAACAATAGACAACGGCACAGTAGCCGCTACCGTACCAATCGCCGACCCCACGAGGAAGCGGGTGACGGGAATCAGCGCCACAACAAGCAGCAGGAACGGAAACGAACGGACAACGTTGACGATGCTGTTGAGGACAAGAGACAGCAGCTGATTCTCATACAGCTGGCCTTTGCGGCAAAAATAAAGCAGCGTTCCCAGCGGGAGCCCCAGCAGTACGGCTGCACCTACCGAAATGCCTACCATTACAAAGGTTTCCCCTATTGATTGCCACATTTGATCCTGGTATTTCAGCATATCCTCAAACATAGGCTTCCCCCGCTTTGCCGGTAATTTGCTCACGGTAGGAACCGGTATAGCCGACAGGCGCTGTAAAACCAATCTCCCCGCGGGAGAAGGAATCCACGATTCTGCCCTCTTCCATCACAGATACATCACTGCAGATGCTGCGGACAACATCCAGCTCATGGGTGACGATAACAATCGTGACGCCGAGTGTGCTGTTAATCTCTTTCAGCACAGCAAGTATATCCGCCGTTGTTCCCGGATCAAGCGCCGAGGTCGGCTCATCGCAGAGCAGCAGCTTCGGGCTGTTCGCCAGCGCCCGGGCGATGGCTACCCGCTGCCGCTGCCCGCCGCTGAGCTGGGCGGGATACTGCTCCGCCTTGTCCGCAAGTCCGACGAATTGCAGGCATTCCTCCACCCGCTTCATCCGTTCGCTCCGCGGCATACCGGCCAGCTCCAGCGGAATGGCGACATTCCGGCTGACTGTAGCATTGCCGAGCAGATTAAACTGCTGGAAGATCATACCGATCTTCTGCCTCTCCTCACGCAGAGCCTTTTCCGCCATTCCGGTAAGCTTCTTGCCGTCAACCGTAACATTCCCCTCATCCGGCCGCTCCAGCAGATTGATCAGCCGGAGCAGCGTCGATTTGCCGGCCCCGCTGGCCCCGATGATGCCATGGACAGCTCCTGTCTTCACCTCAAGCGATACCTGCCGGACAGCATGATAGCTGCCTTCCTTCAACTTGAAGCTTTTACTCACCCCACTCAGCGATAGAATATGTAAGCCCCCCTCTCCAGAACGCCTATACTATAGCCTTTTATCGCCTCAAACAGTGTACTATAATTATTTAAAATCTGTTTCATTAAAAATCTCTTTAAATAATAAGGTATTTTGTCGTCTGTGTCATCATTTTTCTCAAAATGATATATCAGCGGCATGGAAGAAAAACATGCCCGCAGAAGTAGAAATTAACAAACAAAAAATCCTCCCGGTCAGGAGGACGCGAACTTCAGACATGAAAGGCTCTTGAGATCCCGTTAATCAGCAAGAACACACCCAAGATTCTCAGTACAACTCTGGAGATTTTGTCATCCTTTTTAAAGATGATTCTCCCAAACGCTCCAATCCATACATTGATGATGAGACCTGCGAGCAGCTCGATGATTCCTGCAAGCTCTGTAATGCCCAATATTATCACTTCCCACTCACCGTTATGATTATAATCATCCCTCTAATCCTCTAAGCTCTTTGCGCATAAATACATAAGCTCCGGCCAGTCCCAAGAATCCAATCCCGGCAAGGGCGATAACTGCTGAACCTATCGAACCGTCCCGGATATTCATAACGGATGTTACTTGGATAACCCATGCCTCGGGTGTGAATTTACCGATAGTCCTCATAACCTTAGGAGCGAGTTGCATGGAGAAGAAGGAACCCCCCAGCATCCCGGTAACCGCGACAATAATGGAAGCTGAGGAGGTAAACTGCTTCTGGCTCTTCATAAATGGAAGGATTAGCATGGTTAATCCGATTAAGGCAAATAAATACATGGCAAGCAGCATAACGAGAACAGGCAGATTATGATTTATCATGTTTATTCTCAGCAGATATTTTCCTGAGAGCAGTATGACTGAAATATAAATAATGCCAAATAAAAACGCTGCAGCCATTTTTGAGAGCAGATATTTCATATAGCTGACGGGTGTGCTCAATAGCCGGTTTACGGTTTTGTTTTCTTTTTCGTCGACCAGCGATCTTAAGCCCTGAACGACCACAAACCAAATGAACATCGCCATAAAGCCTGTAAACCTTTCGGCAGCAGTTTTGTTCTCTCCCTCTTCACCGCTGTTCAGAGTCTGCACATTAATGCTCGGTTTCGAAGCACCTTTTAATGCTGTAAATAAATATCTGGACATAGAATCAGCATTCAGCTGTAAATGGCCGGACATATACTCCGAGTCATTGACTACTTTACGAATTGTGCCAGCTTCACCGGCGATGATCTCTTTCAGCAGCGCCCCCTCGCCGTTCTCCTCATTTTGCACAAAGCTGAGGGGAAGCTCCTGTCCTGACAGCAACATGCTGCTGAAATCCTGCCCGATCACAAATCCAAAAGGAATATCCTGCGCGTTCACCTTATTCTTAATGCTCTTCACATCCGTATTAATCACCCGCAAGCCGCTCTGCTGATTAATCAGCTCTAATAATTGCTTGGAGTAGATGCTGTGATCATCATCTGCAGCATATATAGTATCCGGCATGCTGCCTGTGGAGAACGAGAACAGATACGTTAGAATTAGTGGAAGACCCATCATCGCCAAAACGGCTATTCGATTGCTAAATATCTGTTTCAGCTGATGTTTCAGCATGATGATAAATTGCACGAAAACTCCACCTTCTCCCACTGTATTGACTAATGCATACGATAATACAGATGACTCCCAGCCCTATCAGCTCCAGCAAATCTTTATCCGATCCGGCAAGTCCGTTATTTTGGCTGATACTGAGGTACGCATTAATTGCTTTTCCGTTGGGAAGCAGCCTCTGAACGGTCCGCAGACTTTCCGGCAATTCGCTTCTACTGACAAAACTTCCGCCCAAAAAACTGAAAATATACAGCACAGGTGAAGCCAAGCTGGACACAGTCGTATGGTCTTTGGCAATAAATCCCCAGAGCAGCACAAGACTTCCTATGGCAAAAGCATACACAACCGTTACCATTAAAAGCTCAAGGGGCTGGCCCCAGCTCATTGCGAACACCAGCCAGCTGATGAGAATTACGCAAGACATTTGCAATACAATCGCCAGTATAATTCCGCTCAATTTGCCTACAACATACTGCACATCCCAAGCAGGCGTTGAACGTATTCTGAACAAAGTATGGTTTTGCCGCTCATCTACGATACTGTGCACCAGCACAAAGGCCGTCATAATCGAAAACATAACTACCATGGCAATGGAGTAATACTGTATCGCATCTACCGGCACCGCATCCTTTTGCGTTGAAACCGTCGGGATATCCGGGGAACGGCCGCTGAAATTGAATATATGGCTCTGAAGCTCCGCGATTTGGGCTTGCGGAAGGCCGTTACCGCCGTTTGAGAACTGGAGAACCGCAGACTTCTCTTCATTTAACAGGTTGAGCTGCTCACAGAACTGCTCCAGTATAGTCCTCACGATTGCCGTTTGGAGCGTTTTGGAAGATTCTCCGATCACAACAAGGTTCGCCGCCTCCTGCTTTATTGCAGCATAAGTAAAGTTATCCGGCACATATATAAAAACAGCGGCATGACCGTCTTCGACTCTTTTTTTGCCTTCGTCATAGCTGGCCGCTTCCTGCAAATGTATGACTTTCCGCAGATCTTCCCGCATAAAAACATTCTTTAAGGATTTCCCCAAGGCCAGCGGGCTCCCTTGAGCAGCAACGTTTTTATCCGCATTATAAAAAGCAACGTCAAACGCCTTCACACTGGAGTCTGATCCGCCGAATGCCGTACCCAGAATGAGAATCAGTAGAGAAGGAAACAAAATCAGCTTCAGATAGAACCATTTATTTTTGGTCAGCAACCGGAAATCCAGTAAAAATAATGTGATCAGTTTTCGCATGACATCACCTTCTACTCCTCTCTTAAGGCTTTGCCTGTAATTTGGAGAAAAAGGCTTTCAAGATTCATCTCTTCGTACTTGAATCCGGTTAGCCGGATGCCCAGGTTCCTAATATCATCAACAATGTCAATCACACTTCTCTCCCCGGTAGAGACAAGCATACTAATATGTTTGCCTTCCACGGCTGCCTTGGTGACACCGGAGATTTGCTCGAGCTGGCCCAATGCTGCTTCATTTCCTTCACTATAATCCACCGTCAGCGTATCGCAGGCCTTCAAGTTCAGCTTGAGCTCCTCTTTGCTCCCCAGCGCAATAAGGGAACCATGGTCGATTATCGCAAGCCGCTTGCACAGATACTCCACTTCTTCCATGTAGTGGCTGGTATAGATAACCGTCATGCCTCTGTCCTGGTTTAATTTCTTTACCGTTTCCAGAATATGATGCCTGGACTGGGGGTCGATCCCTACCGTAGGTTCATCTAGTACGAGCAATTTAGGATCATTCATCAACGCGGCACCGATATTGACCCGGCGTTTCATTCCTCCCGACAGCTCGGACACCGCCTGGTTTCTTCGTTCTTTGAGTCCAATGATGTCCAGAACTTCCTCGGTTCTGCTCTTCAATCTGCTGCCGTAAAGTCCATATAGACTGCCAAAGAACTCCAGGTTGTCCTTCGTGCTTAACGCCTGGTACAACGCCAAATCCTGCGGTACAATCCCCATTATTTTCTTGATCTCTCTGGGCTTTCCGCTGAGCGGTTTGTGATCGACAGTGATCGTCCCTGCGGTTGGCCTTAGCACAGTGCTTATCATCGACACCATTGTTGATTTGCCTGCACCATTCGGTCCGAGCAAGCCGAACCTTTCACCGCTTTGCACATTTAACGAAATATCCTTTACAGCCGTAAAATCCTTATATTTCTTCGTCACATGGTTCAGTTCAAGCATCAGCGTGGTCCCCTTTGCGATAACTCTTACTCTGTTATCATTTTATCGCCACGCTTCGAACAGGGATATTCACTTAAGTCCCCAATCAAGGGGTTGCTTTAGTAAGCAATTTCAGTATTACTTTAGTCATATAGGTTAGAGGAAGGAAGGTCAGGAGGAGACAAAACAGCCCCTCTCTCCTGAAAAACGGGTGATCATGCGGAGTTATATATTAAGCTTCTGCAAATACAGGGTCAATTCGGTTCTGTTGTTTAATTCAAGTTTGTTAAGCATTCTGGAAACATAGTTTTTTACCGTGCCTTCTGTAATAAACAGCTCGTTGCTGATGGTTTTGTTGCTTTTTCCCTCCATAATCCCCTTGGCCACCTCAAGCTCTCTTGGCGTGAGCCAGGGGGAGACAGTGGGAGTTCTATTCTCCGTTGGCAAACTATGAATCGTCCCCGCCGAGTTAAGGGCGTCCACCAATTCCCGGGTAATCTGCGGATTCAGCATAATGTTACCCTCGCAGGCCGATCGAATGGCCGCCATGATATCCTCTGAAGCCGAATCCTTAAGGATGTATCCATCCGCTCCATGCTTAAGCCCGGCAAGGATAAACTCCCTGTCATTAAAAGTAGTAAGGATGATTACTTTAACCCCCGGATACCCCTCTTTCACAGCTTTGGTCGCCTCAATCCCATTCATCAGCGGCATTTTGATATCCATCAAAATCACGTCAGGAGAGTAATCGGCCAGCAGCCGGAGTAGTTCCTGTCCATTTGCTGCCTCTCCGATTACCTTTGCATCCGCTTGAAGGCTCAAAACCATTTTCAAGCCTTCCCTGACAATCAGTTGATCGTCTGCAATTATAATACTCACCATAACTGCTGCTCCTCCTTGCCTATGCTAGAAATCAACCATTTTAGGAATATTCGCCTGCACTTTAAAACCTGAATCCTGATTAGAATCAAATTGAACGGTACCGCCCAAAGCGTGAATCCGCTGTTCGATCCCCTGAATTCCGTTCGACTTGATAACCTCCCTGCATCCCGTTCCGTTGTTAGCAATAAGCAATGAAATCTGCCGGGGATTTTTATGAATGGCCAGGGAGAAAAGTGTGGCTTTCCCATGTTTGATTCCATTAGTGATTGATTCCTGAACCGTTTTATAAATGCAGTCTTTAATTTCGAAGTTCACAGCTTCTATGTCCTCATCCATATTGAGTTCAAACCGGGTTTGCCCGGCCGCTTGGAAATGGGCGAAGAGGTTAAGGAGCTGGCGCCGGAGTGAAAGCTCCTGCTCCTGTACGTGATGCTCCTCATTCAGCAGCAGCACAGCCTGTCTGAGCTGCACCATACATTCTCTTGACAGCTGGTAGGATTGGCCAACAACACTCCTGATTTTGTCCGTTTCCAGGTCTACAGCTTTGTGGGCGAATTCTAGATGCATATTTAATGCAGTCAGATAATGCCCCAATGAATCGTGCAGCTCCTGGGCAATCCTTGTTCTTTCTTTGCTCAGCGTCAGCTCTCTGACCGTTACTGAATACTGTTTCAGCGCCAAATTAGCCTTCTCCAGTTCCTGATTCAGCACTTGTGTTCTGGCCTTCTCAATCATAGCATTCCTGAATAGGTAGACAATGGCGAACATGATTGCATAGGAAGTTATTATGTATTTTATTGCGGTATGACCGGCTGCCAGAGAAGCGCTGAAAATCCCCATATGCAACAGCAAAAGAGGCACAGGTACCTTCCGCGTACCCACGATGAGCTCCACAAGCAAAATAATGATATAAAGCTGTGTTCCGGTACAATACACTTTCCACAGCAAAAAACCAGCGCATAAATTGCTCAACACAAAAGAAAAAGACCACAGCGTCCCCGCTACGGATAAGTATCTGCTTCTGGCATAATCATTGATTAGCAGCAGCAAAGCAAAACACGCCAAAAATACCGCTGATCCGGGATCAGCGGCATAATCTTTAAGCAGCACAGCGAATACGGATAATACGGCGAACACTCTGATTATTTTCTCCGCAAACACTCGGACACCTTTGCCCGTAAAGCTTTCCATGGCCGACCCACCTCTTTAGCCACAGTATAGCATACACAGTTTCGGGCTGACGGGACTTACCGCACTTGGAGAGTATTGCAAAATTGAATACAGCAGTGCAGCGGCCCTAAAACGCCCAACTGGGGGGAAATGCCTTAGTTGAATTCTGCGCCGAAACTCCTCCAGCCGTAATCATGGTTTCGTCTGCCTTCTCTCATGCTCCAGTCTCAGCTGTTCCGTACAGCAAGCCGGTTATAAGCAGGTCCCAGGCATAAATATCATTTCTGTAACGTCCGACAACCGTATCAATATGCGACTTCAACCGGGCCAGCAGCGTCTCCTTACTTACCGGACTCCCCGCCTTGTCCTGGAACAGCCAGTCGGTCGTCTGATTATGCCAGACCAGGGTATGGCCGCGCATCTCCAGCTGATGCTTCCGGGCAAAGGCAACCAGCTTGTCCGCCCCACTGAAATCATACACATCCTCTGCCGGATGCAAGCTCTCAAATTTCATTTCGTTCTCTGCGGTAATGCTATTAAAATGGTAGGCAAGCAAATGTTCCTGCGACACTATCGTCCGCGGATTCACCGCCGCTCCAATCTTGAAATGATCCGTGAACACTGCCTTCAGCGCAGGCTCGGTAAAGCTGTTAATGCCCCTCATGAGTTGCCCTCCTAAAAGTTTTGTTAGCATAGACTTAAGTTTTGTTAGCCTAGAATGAGCGGTAATCAAACCAGTCGAAGTAAGCCGTCGCTTCCGCTGTTTTGCCATGGCCTGTAGCGTACAGGCCGATTACGACACCGGTAAAACCGTTGCCTTCTACCGCCTGCGGCGACAAGGCATAGGCAGCTCCCGAAGCCAGCTTGGTCCATTTCTCACCGTCCAAGGAATAGAGAAGATAATATTCGGCAGCATCGGCTGCAATTTTCAGGTAGGCTTTGCCGGTTGGGGCAGGAACCTCCCCCGCAAGCTGTGTATGTCCTTTCACCGTCAAATAGGCGGATATCACTCTTTGGCCGTCTTTTTGTGCCAGGCCTATTTCATAATGCGCCTGCTCATTCATACGGGCGCATAGACCGGCTTCTTCACCGTCCGCCCCGCTATCCAGCTCCAGCAGCGTGCTCCATTCCGCAGCCACATGCTGCTGCCTTCTGCCGGCGAAAGCCACCTGGCCGATCTCGTTCAGACTTCCCGGCTGTCCGCGAAGCGCCAGCCAGCCCGGACGTGCCTGCAAAGACCAGCTGCCCTCTGCCGGATTGCGCAGAAAGGTCAGTGCATACGGTAGTACGCTGTCTGCAAATTCATGCCGCCCGTTATATTCAACAGGCTGCGGCGAACCTTTTGACGGACGCGCCACGTTCATCTCCAGCTCAACTGTTCCTTCATTATTATCAATCATCGGCCAGCCGTCTTCATTCCAGTGCACCGGTGCAAGATATGTCTCCCGTCCGAGCACCCCGTAGCCGTGTTCTCCAAGCCTCACACCCAGAAAGACAGCCCACCAGTTCCCGTCCGGCCCCTCAATCAGATCGGCATGGCCCAAATACTGAATCGGATGATCGATCCCTCTGTGTGTCAGAATGGGCTGCGGCAGCCGCTCGAACGGCCCGTACGGAGAACTGCTGCGCCCGATAATCTCACGGTGTTCCTTGGCCGTCCCGCCTGAGGCAGCCATAATATAATACAATCCGTTTATCTTGTATAAATGCGGCCCTTCCGTCCAAGGCCCGCCGTCGCCGGTCCAGATCACAACCGGTTCGGTCAACGCCTCTCCCGTAGTGATATTAATCTCATATTGGATGACATGGGAATCATAATTAGCTCCCTGCTGAGTGGTCACATAAACTTTGCCATCCTCGTCAAACATCAAGGAAGGGTCGATCCCCCCGAACGGGACACTGATCGGATCTGACCAGGGCCCCGCAGGATCGGTTGCTGTAACGTAAAAGTTGCCTCTTCCCCGCACATCCGTTGTAATCATGTAGAAGGTTCCTTCATGATAGCGGATCGTCGGTGCATAAATGCCGTCGGAGCTGCCGCAGCCGCGGATATCCAGCTGGCTGATCCGGTCCAGCACATGGCCGATCTGTTTCCATTGAATCAGATCCCGGCTGTGAAAAATCGGCACTCCCGGAAAATATTCAAAGGAGCTGCACACCAGATAATAATCTTCCCCAGCCCGGGTTATGCTCGGATCGGGATAGAAGCCCGGAAGAACCGGGTTCGAGTATTGTGTTGAAGACGGGTTCATAGCCTGCAGACAACCTTTCTGTATCAGTAATTATGATTGCGTTATTCCTTCACACTGCCCACATTCAGGCCCACAACAAAATATTTCTGCATGAATGGATAGACGAGCAAGATAGGTACCGAAGCCACTACGGTAATAGCGGCCCGGATCGACAACGGCGTCACCAACGCTCTGGCCGATTCCTGATCCATCCCTACCCCGGCGGAAACGTTCGGATTGCTGTTGGAATTCATCGTTGAAGATAACAGCTTCATCAGCTCATATTGCAGGGTACTAAGATTCTGTCTGGAAGAGGTATAGATAAAGGCATCAAACCAGGAGTTCCATGCGCCGACAGCCACAAACAGGGCAATGGTAGCGAGCACCGGTTTGCACAAAGGGAAAACAACCTTCATGAAAATTCTGAAATCCCCTGCACCGTCGATTCTCGCCGATTCCAGCAGACTTTCCGGAATCGTGCCGATGTACGTACGGATGACGATCATATTAAATGCGCTGATCATGGACGGGAGAATATATACCCAGAAGCTGTTCAGCAGGTGCAGATCCTTGATCAGGAAATACCCTGGAATCAAACCGGCACTGAAATACATGGTGAGTACAAAGATCACAGTAATCGGCTTGCGGAATACATATTCCCTCCGGCTTAATGTGTAGGCAAGCATGGTCGTCAGGAAAATGTTTAGAATCGTTGAAATCACTGTGCGCGCCACTGATATCAGAAATGCGTCATAAATCGTCCCCGAGGCAAAGATTGCCTTGTAGTTCTGAACAGTCCAGACTCTCGGCCATAAGTAAATGCCGCCGCGGATCGTATCATTGCCCGCGTTGAACGAAACAGCAATGGTATTAAGGAACGGATATAATGTCACAAGCACCAGGCAGATCATAAAGACCGTATTGAACGAAGTGAATAGAATCGGTTCAAGCCTGCCGGTGCCTAAGCTCTTTTTCATCGTGAAGCCTGCTTTTTTCTGAGGGCTAATTTGTCGGTTATCCATGGTTATAACAGCCTCTCTTCCCCAAGCCGCTTAGAAATTCCGTTAGCCATAAGCAGCAATGTTACGCTGACGACGGTTTTGAAAATCCCGCCAGCAGTCGCGAGTGAATAATTCCCTTGGGCAAGCCCGTATTTAAGCACGAATATATCTATCGTTTCCGCCCAGTCCACAACAAGCCCGTTGCCGAGCAGGTACTGAACCTCAAAGCCCGCTTCCAGGACATGCCCTATGGACATAATCATCAGAATTACGATCGTTGCTTTAATACCAGGCAAAGTTACAAACATCATTTTCTTGTAGCGGTTCGCGCCGTCAATTTCGGCGGCTTCATAAAGTGCTGGATCAATGGAAGCAATGGCCGCGAGATAAATAATCGTATTCCAGCCGACTTCCTTCCATACATGCGAGGCGCCTACTATTCCCCAGAAATACTTGCCTTCACTGAGCCATAGAATCGGCTCTTTAATCAGATGCAGCTTCATTAGAACGATGTTGACAATCCCGTCATTGATGGACAGCGAGGTGGCCACAATGCCGGTAACAATAATCCAGGACAAAAAGTGCGGCAGATAGGAAATCGTCTGCACGGTTCTTTTCCAGAACACCTTCTTGATTTCATTCAGCAGCAGCGCGAGTACGATGGCCGTAACAAAACCAAGCACAAGATTGATAATCCCCATCGCCAATGTATTGCGCAGCACCCGGAGGAAATTATCATCGGTAAACAGAAACTTGAATTGCTTCAATCCTACCCATTCCTGTTCGCTGAAGGACTTGGCCGGCTTGTAATTCTGGAAAGCCATTGTCCAGCCCCAGACGGGGACATAGGCAAAAAGAATAATATAGAGCATTAGAGGTACAGACATCCATATGAGCTGATTCTGGCTTTTGATCAACGACCAGGTGACGGGCCGCTTCTTCTTCTTTTTCTTGGGATGCCGGACGACGGTATCTATTTCTAGGGTCTCATCCATAGTAGTTGTCTCCCCACTCAATCATTTTAATTTAGCAGGTGGAAGGCCGGAACCGGCCCCCCACCTTTGCTTCGTTATTTACTCCAGTTATCAATTCTCCATTTTATCTGCTCATTGATCTTGTCTTCATAAGCCTTTACATTAGCCTTCTTAACCTCTCCGACATAATCGCCCCAGACGGAATCAAATTCTGCCGGGCTGGCAAGGATGGCTTTAGGCAGGAACTTTGTCGACAATTCATTCAGCTTGGTGTTGGCGATTTTAGCATCCGAGCCTTCCACCAAATCGATGGACCAGGCCGGGTAATAGACAGGGTTAGCAGGGGGTTCGCTGAAGAAATCGACATAGCTGTTAAAGCCATAAGCATCCAGGAACTCCTTGTCAAAAGGTTTTAAGCCGGCTTGATATTCTTCAGGCTGCTCGGAAACGCCGGTGGCATTGCCGTCGTTGAAGCTGCCCTCGATTTTAGGCATCCAGCTGTACAGCGATTTGGCCTTGTTGGCAAGCTGCCATGTCGCATCTGTAGCTTTATCGCGCTGCTCCTGTGTTCTCATGAAGCGGCCTTTCTCGTTCACGATGTAATCCTTGCCTTCAATCCCCCAGGCAAACGTCTTCTGCCAGTCTTCGCTGATCAGTGTATCCAGCAGTTTGATAATCTTCACCGGATCTTTAGCGTTGATGCTGATACCGAAGCCGTTGTTCAGGTTCAAAGCCGCTCTATCGCGATAGTAGTCTTTAGTAGCCTTATCGTATACAAGCGGAAGACCTACGTAAGTACGCTCGATTTTATTCTGCGTGGTCAGCGATTCTTCGGCAGAGCCAAAGTTCCAGTGCTGGTCAAACATCCCCAGAACCGTACCGCTGGACAGCTTCGCCATATACTGGTCATAGTTCTGAACAAAGGTCTCTTTGTCAATCAGGCCCTTCTGGTTGACTTCGTTCAGTTTCTGGTAGTATTGCTTGGCATAATCTTTGTCTGCAAAAATTTCGGCCACGCCGTCATTTACAACTACACCGCCATCGTTCGGATGACCGATCAGATGCTGCGGCGCATTGAACAGACCCCAGTTTCTCCAGTCAGAGTTAAGAATTTCGAACCCGATGGTCGGGCTTCCGTCAATCTTTGGATATTTCTCCTTATATTTTTCGATCAGATCGAAATATTCATCAAGCGTCTTGACCTTTGGATAACCGAACTCCTTGAGAATTGCCTTTTGAATCCAGAAGGCAGGACCCGAGTAATAGGCACTATTGACCTTACCGTTGTACACCCCGTAATTTGGCAGGATATAAATATGTCCGTCATTCGGGTCTTTCATCATGTTCCAGTAATCGGCGTAATGCGCTTTCAAATTTGGTGCGTATTGTTCAATCAAATCTTCAAGCGGAATGTAGGCGCCTGCAGCCGTCAGCTTCGTATTGCCCGTCATCATATCCGGGTAATCCTGGCCGGCAATCATAACACCCAGCTTCTGGTTGATGTCGCCCGCCAAAAATTCAAAATTGAAGCTGGCACCCGTTTCTTCTTTGATTTTCTTGTAAATCTTATTGTCCGGCGTCGGCTGCTGTCCGGCTTCGCCGAGGAAGATGCTGATGTTGAACGGCTCGACTTTGTCGCCCGTAGTTGCAGCCGCCGTAGTTTGTGCTCCACCGGTCTCTTCCGCTTTAGCGTTGTTCTTGGTGTTGTTGTTCCCGCCGCATCCGGCGAGGGTAAAGCTCAGGGATAACAGCATAATCAGGGAAAACTTAAACGTTGTTTTAGACTTGCCCCCCATAAAGCACCTCCATAATTTTTTGACGCCGCATCTTGTAAGCACTTACATTTATAAATTATAGAGGTGATAATGCCTGTAAAATACGACTGAATTAAAGGTGTATCCCCAAAAAGTTTAGAACTTTGCATTCCGGTATTCATTCGGTCCCATATGCATTTTCTTCTCAAATTGCTTCAGAAACTGTCCATAATTGGCATAGCCCACCTGCTCGGCAATTTCTGAAAGCTTTAATTTATGCTCACGCAGCAGCACCGTGGACTCCGCGATCCGCAGGTTATGAAGCTGCTCATTGAAGTTGATTCCGTTCTTCTTCATTAGCAGCTGTCCCAGATAAACCGGGTGCAGGAAAAAGACTTCTGCCAGCTTCTGAATACTCAGGCTTTCACGGTAATGCTGCTGGATATACTGATTGATCTCCCGCACGATCCCGTGCGAGCACTTGTCCTGCTCCTGCAGAAGCAGTTCAATACTGCTCTCGCCGAAGGTCCGCAGGTGGTCCATTAGCCCGCTCAAACTCATCATGGAATGCTGAATTTCAGGAAGCTTAAAGGCCTTGGCCGCATTCTCCCCGTGTTCTCCGCCAGCTTCAGGGGTCAGCTCCTGTATGCGGTACATAATATGAATTGCAAACTTCTTCACTACCTCCGGGGCGACCCGCTTCTCCCGAAAGCCGCGGGCTGCCTCATCCACAGCCTGGCGGTAACCGGCAATATCCAATGTATTGACCGGGCTGAGCAAAGCATCGATCAGCCGGATAGGATCATAGTGATAGCTGAATGTCTGTTCACGGATCTCCCGATAGGCCAACAATCCGGGATTCTCCGGCTGGTAGAAGTAATGCATAAGCGCTTCTTTGGCCGTCCGGTAACAGTTCGCTATATAGCACAAGGATTCTTCATGGTCTCCACACGCAATAAATAAGGGCTGGCCAGGGTACGCCTCCCGCAAGGCAAGCGTCAGCTCATGAATGCCGTCGCCCTCCACGGCATGCGGGGAACTCCCATACACAATGCCGAAGCTTCCCGCATCCAGATCAATCAAATACATCACAGCTTTCCCGGTCAGCAGGGATGCCGCCTTTTCTCTTACCTCTGCGTACATTTCCGGCGCACTTTGAATCAGGCACAGGTTCCAGTAGCTGATACCCTCCGACAGCCTGGCATACAGCGCAGTATAGGTCTTGTCTACCGGATTTTCATTCAGCAGTTCCTTAATAAGAGTGCTGCTCTCCTCCGACGTCGCGATCAGATTCATCATCCGGCTGCGGGTCTCCTGCTTCAGCTCCTGGTGTATTTCCCGCAATTCCTCCGCCGCCTCTTCCGGAAATACCGGTTTGAGCAGATAATGGTTAATGCCGTACCGGATAGCTGTCTGGGCATATTCGAACTCGCTGTAGCCGCTCAGTATGGCAAATTTAATCTCTCTTTGGCCCGCCCGCTGCCAGGCGGCAATCATCTCCAGCCCGTTCAGCAGCGGCATATTCACATCCGTAATGACCAGATCCGGCTCTAGCTCTTTCATCTGCTGCAGCCCTTCCCTGCCATTGCTGCTGGTTCCGCACACCTCGAACCCCAGCTCCTGCCAATCAATCCATAGCAGCATACCCTCCAGGGCACTCGGTTCATCATCGATCAACAGCACTTTATACTTCATGGGTTCCCCTCATTTCCCGGCGGACTAATTTGTTCAAGCAGCTTAAGCGGGATACCGAAGGCAACTACCGTCCCCTGGTTCGGTGCACTGACAATCTCAAAGCGGACCTGATCCGCATAATTCAGCTCCAACCTGCGGTACACGTTGCGGAGTCCGATGTTCGCTCCAAAGGAGTCCTCCGTGGAGATCGCGGACAGCAGCTCTTTCAGCTTCGCGGCCTCCATCCCTTTGCCGTTATCCGAAACCGTGATCTGCAGGCGGTTATCCTGAACCGCTGCCTTCACCCTAATAATGCCAAGCCCCTCTATGGTCTGCAGGCCGTGCTTGCAGGAATTCTCCACAAGCGGCTGCATGCTCAGCTTCGGAATCTTGTACCGCAGCGCCTGCTCATCAATGTCAAACTGATAGTCAAATTTATCCCTGAACCTGAACTTTTCAATCTTCAGATACATCTCAATAAACGACATTTCCTCCTGCACCGACACCACATCCTCTTTCCAGCTGAGCAGCCTGCGCAACAGCTTCGACAAGCTCTTCACAATATCTGTCACATCGGAGTAGTTGTTTTTGGTGCAGACAACAAGAATTGCATTTAAGGTATTGAACAGAAAATGCGGGTTCATCTGGCTTTGCAGGAAATTGAGCTCCGCCCTGACCCGCTCCATCTCCAGATTCTTGCTCTGAATCTCCAGCTTATACACATCATTAATCAACGAATTGATCCTGGAGGTCATCCGGTTGAAATTATGGATCAGGCCGCCGATCTCATCCCGGCCCTCGTCGATGCGGATCAGCTCAAACTTTTCGTTCGATACCTTCTGCATATGTCTGGACAGCCGTTTTACGCGGTAATTATAGGATCTTAACATCACGTAGATAAAGCAGGAGGTCAGCAGGGTGACTGTTGTCGCCAGAACTGCCGCATACAGCTGCATATCCAGAATGGCCTGGGTAAGCCGCTCTCCCTGGGTAATTCCGATAATTCTCCAGCCCTTGAGGTAGTTGGCTGTGCCTACAGCCACAACATGAACGTCCTCCTGCTGGCCGTCATCGAGCTGTTTGAACAGCGGATACGGCTCATCTTTCACCCGCTGGTAACCGCCGTCCGCTGACATGACGATCTGATTCTGCTCGTTGACCAGGTATAGGCTCAGATAGTCTTTTTCCCTCACAATGATGTCGTAAATTTCACTAAGATCCAGATCAATCCGCAGCAGCTTATCAAATTTATTCAGTGAGCTGTAATTGTCCATCTGCTCAACTACACTAAGTGTGGGAATGGACGAGGTGCGGAGCTCGTTCTCGCTAGTCCTGTAAGCGGTGACAATAACCCGGTTGCCCGATGCACTCGCCTGCTTGTACCATTCGCTTTTCCGGACCTTCTGGTTCATGATCTGATAGTTGCCGCCGGACACAATCGATGTATTATTGGTGAACACACTGATCCGCTCGATCTGATTATTCACCGGCATATAGCTGTTGAGCCGGTCCCGCAGCTGCTCATCATAGGTATTGTAAAAATCAATCGAGTCCTTATACGTCCGGTCCAGCATTTCATACAGACTCTTATCCGCAGACAGCGTGTAGCTGACAGCTACGCCACCTTCGATAAAATCATGAACGTCCTTTCGCGCCCGCTCCAAAGAAATCTCCAGGTTCTGCTGCTCCCTTGATTTGATCAAATCCGAGATACGGTCCAGAAAGACCAGATTAATCACCATAATCGGCAACAGCACACCCACGATGTAAATGAGGATGAACTTATAATTCAGGGGAATGTCGTTGACGATATTTCCGAATCTTCTTACTTTTTTGGTTTTCATGCCTCATGCACCCGGCTTTCTTAGAGCTGCTTATTCTTTTTGGCATTTTTATAGACCGAGGGCACAACACCCACGATCAGCTTGAATTTATCTATAAAATAATCCGTATTGGAGAACCCAACTTGAAGGGCAATATCGGAGATTTTCAGCTGCGTCCGCTTAAGAAGTCCTTTCGCGGCTTCAATGCGTTTCTCATTCAAATACTCGCTGAAGCTGCGGCCTGTCTCTTTACGGAACAGCTGTCCCAAATAAGCGGAATTCATGTGGAATTGTCTCGCCAGCTCCTGAAGCTGCAGCTTGTTGCGGAATTCAAGATCGACATACTGGATAACGTTAAAAATCGTATTCCCTTCATTGGCGCTGTGCAGCTCTGCCAGATAGACAGCTGTCTGCCTGCATAGTCCATCCGCATATTTGCCCAGCATAAAATAATCGCCGAGACTGCCGAGTTCTCCATATTCCTTCTGTAGCTTATTCATAAGGATAGCCGGGTCCCCGTTCATCTCCGCCAGCAGCCGGCATAACGTCATCTCCAGGTGAGCCACCTGAGCCTGCACCGCTTCAACAGTCAGCAGCTGTTCTGCGAAAGAAGCGAACAGTTCCCTGATGCTGGGCTCAATTCCAGCCGTATCGTTAGCCTTGACCTTCTCCAGCAGCTTCTCCAGACTGTCATTCTGAAGCTCCGCCCCTACACTCATTCTCTTGAGGTCACTATAAAAAAAGACTCCACCCTTCTCCCGGTGATACTTCAGCTTCCATACTTCAAGCGTCTGCGAATAAATTTCCCGCATGGACTCTATCCCGTTCATTCTGTCACTGATCATGATGGCTGCCGGTTCAAGCACCTGTTCTGCAAGTGCTTTCTGGAGCATTCTGGCATTCTCCGCCAGACTATCGCAGCTGATCGAAGCCGACTGAATCATCATGCCCGACCGGCCCGCCGCATCCTGAAAGAAACAAGTGGATTCCCAGGGGAAATAATCGTTTAAGCGCTGGTCGATATCGACGGCGGTATAAGGCGGGGCGATAAGAATGCATACCAGCTCCGTATCCGGCTGCAGGTTCAGCAGGTTGACAGCCATAACCCGCAGCTCTTCACTATGCTCACCCTGAATCAGGCGAGTGATCAGATTATTTACGACAAACGCCCGCTTTTTCTGACGATCCACTTTGGAAGCGATTTCATTTTGAATGATCGTTTGCATCTTGCCCAGCAAGGACTCGATTTCTTCGTCGTCGATCGGCTTCAGCAGGTATTGATCGACCCGCTGGCGGAGCGCGGTCCGGGCATACTGGAAATCATCATAACCGCTTAGAATGACAAACTTTGGTGGCTTGGTCATACTTACATTTAGCTTGGCAATCAATTCGAGACCATTGAATACGGGCATATTGATATCCGTTAATACTAAATCCGGCTTCTGCTCCTGGATAAGCCTGAGCGCATCCGTGCCGTTCAAGGCTTCCCCGCATATCTCGAAACCGAACTTCTCCCAATTCACCATCGTTCTCAGACCTTCAAGAACCCACGGTTCATCGTCAACAAGCATGACCTTCAGCATGAGTCTCGCTCCTTCATATCCTTTTTTTATAGAGAGATACGTTAGCAAAATTACTATAGATCATGCTAACACAGATAGACTGAGTTATGGAATAGGCACTGGGCATAAATACTTTATCCAAGATAATTTCCCATTTAAGTAAATTCCAGCAATTTCCCAAGGTACTCCCGCAGAAGCCGCAGATCTTTCGGATACAAAAAGGGATGTTCCCCGGCCTTCTTTTCAAGGCTGTGGAACATCCCTATGTTTCACTCAAACTCGCTGTTCTTGTGCCTCAAGCTCCTTGCGGATCTTCAGAAATACCTGATAACTCCGCTCGGCGCATTCCGAAATGGCTATCGGATGGAAGCCGGGCAGATCGGCATATAGTGTGTCATTCAGCGGTGCTGTCCAGCTCGCCGGCAGCTCCTTCGCGCCAAGCTTCGCCCCCATAATCGAGCCGACCGTGGCACCGTTGCAATCCGTATCCATCCCGCCGTACACAGAGGTGACTACGGCCTTCTCGAAATCATTGCCGCCATAGACAAGTGAGGCGGCGACCAGCGCAGCATTATTATTGGTGTGCACCGGATCATAATGACTGAATTGATCCCAGATTGTGCTCACCAGCTCACGTTCGCTTTTGGCCTTCCGGCCAATATCGATTCCGCGTTTCACATCGCTGGCCAGACGGCTTGTGCTTGGGATCTCGCTGAGCCCGATCTCCAGGATGCGCTCGTTATCCTGCTCGGCGAAGGCGGCAGAAATCATTGCGGCATTCAGCATCTCGCCATAGATTCCGTTCTTCACATGCGAGAAGGAGGCGTCCCGCCAGCCCAGCTCCGCCGCGAGCTCCGGATACCCGGCCGCCCCGTAGGCCAAACCATCAGCGCGTATTGCGGCGCCGATCCATTCGCGGTACGGATTGAGATGCATGCGCACACGTTCCTGCCGCTGCGGCCAATCCGCCGGCTTTTCTCCATGCATATGAGAAGTTTCCCGGGCAAAATTCATGTAAGCTTGGGTCTCTGCTGTGCAGACCTGGCTATACGTCAGATTTCCATGCCACAGCTTACCAACATCCCACGAATCCCAGTCCAAGCCCTTCTGCTCCAGCAGCATCAGACCGAGGACCGTATAGCGGATATCGTCGTCACTCTCCATGTACCGGATGGTCTCCCGGGTACTGGTAAAGGACCAGCCGCTTAAGCCCAGACCGTATTCCTTCTCCGCCCGTGAATGCTCCGGGGTATAGCCGGTAATCGGCCACGCGTCAGCACCTTGGAACCACAGCTCAATAT
Organism: Paenibacillus sp. FSL H7-0357; assembly: GCF_000758525.1. Classification (NCBI taxonomy): domain Bacteria; kingdom Bacillati; phylum Bacillota; class Bacilli; order Caryophanales; family Paenibacillaceae; genus Paenibacillus; species Paenibacillus sp. FSL H7-0357. The sequence goes on from NZ_CP009241.1 coordinate 6,541,900, forward strand.
TCTGCCAGCCCGGCCGGCCGTCTTTGCCATACAGGTAATCCCAATATTCCAGCGGCTTACCCAGCGCACAGCCGACACTTCTGCCCAGCCAAGCCCCGTAGAACTTGTCCCTCCACTCCGCAGGACTCCACCGGGCGTCAAGCTTCCGCGGTCCATCCGGGCGCAGGCTGCGGATTTCCGCAAGACCCGACGGCTCCCGGTACGGGAAATCCTCAGCTACCTTGAGCTCCATCAGCTCGCGGTATACCTCCATAAGCTTCATTTCATCGCTTCCAGCGGCGGCAAGCTTGTCTGTCAGACTGCCGGCCTGGCAGCCTTCTTCCATCCGCTGCAGCAGTTCCAGCCGGACCGTCTCCTGAAGCTGTTCCCATCCAGCCATCCGCTAGTTCCCCCCGGACGCAAGCAGAAGCTCACGATCAAGTCTGTCCAGCGAATCAAACAGCAGCTTCATGAACGCTTCCCGGTCGATCCCCAGCAGTACCTCCGTGTTCGCGGCGCGGTCCGGTTTCTTCCTTCTGTCGGCCACGGTCATCCCACGGGTCAGCTTGCCTTCCGTCTCCACCGTGACATACAAATGCTGTGATTCGAACAGCTCCGGGTGCAGCAGCCAGGCCACGGCACACGGATCATGCAGCGCGTTGCCGACATAGCCCATTTTTTTGCCATATATCGAATAGAAATCAAGCAGCTCCCCTACCATGACGGAGACCGGTCCCCGGCGTTTCAGTTCGAGAATTTCATCCTCAAATATAGCCGCCTGATCGGTCACATCCAGACCGCTCATCACAATCGGAATACCGGATTCATAGACGATCCGGGCTGCCTCCGGGTCAACATAAATGTTGAACTCTGCGGTCACTGTTACATTTCCGTATGCCAAGCCGCCGCCCATCAGTGAAATTTTCTCAATTCTTTCCTTCACCTCTGGGTAAGCGGTGATCAGCAGGGCAATATTCGTTAAAGGCGCCATCGGCACAAGTGTAATCTTCTCCTCCGAAGAGCGGATAATATCCAGCATAAATTCTACCGCCCCCTGATCTACAGGCTTGAATTTGCTGGCCGGAAGTGCCGGGCCGTCCATCCCGGATTCCCCATGCGCTTCTGCGCCCGTAACCAGCTTGCCAAGCAGCGGACCCACTGCTCCTTTGGCCACGGGAATGTCGGCATTTACAAAGCTGAGCACCTTCAACGCGTTGTCGGTAATTTTGTCCAGAATCTGGTTGCCCCCAACCGTCGTAATTCCCCGGATCTCCAGCTGCTCCGGATGAGCCAGCGCGAGCAGAATGGCAATCGCGTCATCATGCCCCGGATCGCAGTCAATAATTATAGGTGTTGGCATAACGTTCGCTCCCTTGTGTGTGTATATCTGAATTCCGAATTATTTCGTGGTCGTAGTTTTTATTTTGCGGTTCTTCTTCCGGGTCTCGGAGACCGCGTAAATCACCAGGCCGATGACCGTTGCCACATAAGGTAGCGTCGCAATCAGCTCCGCCGGGATCTTCAGCACCTGGAGCGCATTGGATAGCGCATCAGCGGCCCCGAACAGGAGTGAGGTAAGCGCCGTTCCGACCGTTGTGCTCCGGCCCATTGATTCTGCCGCAATAGCAATCCAGCCCCGGCCTGCAATCATATCGCGGGTAAAGAGTGACAGATAACCCATCGACATATAAGCGCCGCCCAGGCTGGCAAAAAAACCGCTAAGCAGCAGAGCCGCATATTGAATCTTGATCACACTGACACCAACCGACTGGGCTGCATGCGGATTCTCCCCTACGGAACGGATGCGCAGGCCAAGCGGTGTACGGTTCAGCAGGTAATAGACGATCAGCACAGACAGTATAGAGAAATAGGTCAGAATATGGTGCCCCGAGAGGATTGGGCCAAGCACCGGAATATCCTTCAGCAGCGGAATCTGCACACTCGGCAGCACCTTGCTCGCCAGGGAGGTGGAAGAACCCTTGTCCCCGCTGAGCAGATACAGGATAAATACCGTCCCTCCGGATGCGAACATGTTGATCGCCACACCGCCGAGAATGATATGCGTCTTGAATCTCAGGGTAAAAAAAGCCAGAATTCCGGCGATGATCGTCCCCGACAGCACCGCACCGAGCAGCCCTATCCAGGCACTGTGGCTATAGGCACTTACAATAACACCGGCCAAGGCGGACACCAGCATGATCCCTTCCATCCCGATATTGATAATACCCGCCCGGTTTGAGATCAGCGCACCCAGCGCGGCGAACAGAATTGGCGTCGTTACACGCAGCAGAGAGAACGCAAAGTCCGTGGTAAAAATAACATCCAGCAGGCTGTTCATACGTTATTTTTCGCCTCCTTCAGCAGCATCCGGTTCTTCCAGAATTTCAGGAACTGTTCAGCGGAAATCAGCAGAATAATGACAGCCTGGATGATCGAGATCATCTCGGAAGGCACATCGGACAGGCGTGCCATCAGATCCGCTCCAATACGGATATACGCAAGGAAAAGCGCCGAGGCAATCACGGACAGCGGGTTATTTTTGGCCAGCATCGCTACAAGTGCACCGTCCATGCCGTAACCCGGCAGTGAGGTCCACTGGAACCGGTTGTACATCCCCAGCACCTCCACCGATCCGCCCATGCCGGCGATAAATCCTGCAATCAGGTGGACGAGGATGATGACCTTGGCGGTCTTCATTCCCGAGTAGCGGGCAAACTCCCGGTTCACACCGGTCATCCGCAGCTCATAGCCCCACTTGGTTTTGTAGAGGAACAGATGGGCGAGCACAATAAGCACCAGCACGATAATAAGACCGGTATGAATCCGGGTTCCCTGAAAGATTTTATCCAGCTGCGCCGTCTTCTCGAATTTAAAAGAAACGTTGGCGAATGCCTTGGCATCACGGAGATGATAGTTGAGCAGATACAGGCCAATCCCGAACAGGATATTGTTGAACATTAAAGAGGTAACGAGTTCGTTGGCATTCCACTTGGCCTTGAGAATTCCGGGAATCGCCGACAGCAAAGCGCCTACAATCGAACCGGCTGCAATCGCCACAAGCGGATGAATCCAGCTGTTCAGGGTCAAATGGATCGCCAGCACCGAGGTCACTACCCCGGAGAAATAAAAGATTCCTTCCGCACCAAGGTTGAACATATTGGCCCGGAACAGCAGGGAGACGGCCAGACCCGTGAACATCAGCGGAATGGCCATCTCGATCACGTTGCCGATATGCCCTTTCGTGGATATAGGCTCCCATAAGAAAATGCCAATCGTCTTGAGCGGCTGGTCACTGACCAGCGAGATGATCATAAAGGCGATGACCAGGGCAATCAATATGACCGCTGTTGTCCGGATTGCCTCAAAATATTTGACTTTAAACATGGTTTTCGGCCCTCCTGGTGTGCTGCTTGTCCTGCCGGTTGATCCCCAGCATATATAGTCCGAGCTCCTCTTCGCTGACCTTAGAAGGCTCATCGAAACAGGCAACAATCTGACCTTCATACATCACGAGCAACTGATCACTCAGCTCCAGAATTTCATTCAAGTCCGCCGACACCAGCACAATGGCACAGCTGCCGGAACGCAGCTCCAGCAGCTTCTGGTGAATGAACTGGGCCGCGCCGATATCCACGCCCCGGGTCGGCTGCTCGGCAATCAGCAGCTCCGGCCCGGTCGAACATTCCCGCGCCACTACAACCTTCTGCATATTTCCTCCCGACAGCATGGCAATCGGCTGCTGCGGTCCTGAGCAGCGCACTTTGAACTCCTCCACCAGTGACGCGGCCAGGCTGGCAATTCTGGAGCCATGCAGAAGAGGGCCTTTATTCATATCCTTGGAGCGGTAACGGGTAGAGATCAGGTTATCGGAAATGCTGGCCTCCCCGGCTGAGCCCTGCCGCATCCGGTCCTCTGGAATATAAGAGACACCCAGTCCGCGAATGTCACGGATATCTGATTCACGGATCTCCGTCCCTTTCACCTTGACTGATCCGGTACACGACACTCCGCGAAGTCCGCCTGTCAGAGCCTCAATCAGCTGCGACTGCCCATTGCCTTCCACACCGGCAATTCCGACAATCTGCCCTGCGCGAACAGAGAAATTGACGTCCGACAGCAGCGCCTTGCCCTGACTGTCATGGACACCCAGGCTCTCTACCGAAAGCACGGAGTTCCCAAGAGCCACGTTGTCCTTGTCATATTTCAAGACCACATCCCGGCCCACCATCAGCCGTGAAATTTCCTGCTCCGTTACATCCTTCGTCTGAAAGACACCTTCGCTTCTGCCGCCGCGCATGATCGAAATCCGGTCGCAGATCGCTTTGACCTCCTTCAGCTTGTGTGAAATAAACACAATCGTATGACCCTGCTCCCTAAGCTGCTGCAGCTCATGGAACAGCTCTTCCGTTTCCTGCGGAGTCAGAACCGCTGTCGGCTCGTCCAGAATCAGGATTTTGGCACCGCGCACCAGTGCCTTCAGAATCTCCACCTTCTGCTTCATGCCGACGGTAAGATCCTCGACCTTGGCTTTGGCATTCACCGCAAGGTTATATTTACGCGCCGTCTCTTCGGTCAACCGCACGGCTTCGTTGTAGTTGAAGCTCACGCCTTTGCGCGGCTCCATGCCAAGCACCATATTCTCGGCTACTGTAAAGGAAGGCACCAGCATGAAATGCTGATGGACCATGCCAATGCCCCGGTCAATGGCGTCCTGGGGGGATTGCAGCTTCATCTTTTCACCCCTGATGTAGATCTCGCCTTCACTCGGCTCTTCCATCCCGAACATAATCTTCATCAGGGTCGATTTGCCGGCCCCATTCTCTCCGGCAATCGCATGGATTTCTCCTTCACGCAGAGAAAAGTGAACGTCTTTGTTTGCAACGACGCCATTTGGATATACTTTGGTAATTCCCCGCATTTCCAGCAGAGCGTTCTGCATGGGTCATCAACGCCTTTCAACTTAGGTGTCTGCAAAAATAGGCAGCTGGAAATCTTCTTGCGGAAGAATTCCAACTGCATGAGTTAACATGTTAAATCATAAATACGATTAAGGTTTAACGGCATTACGGATAGCTTCAACTTCTGAGGTTTCCATGCCCATTGCATTGTCTACAGTAATCTCTTTGTTGATGAGCTTCTGCTTCACTTCTTCAACTTTGGCCTGCAGGTCAGCCGGGTAGACGCTTTTATAGATCTCGTTCTCTGCAATGCCCACGCCGTCTTCCACAAAGCCGAGCACATCACGTTTGCCCATTTCAAGCGTTCCGTCCTGCAGCTTCTTCACAGCTCCAAGAATGGCGCTGTCGATCTTTTTTATCGCGGATGTAACGATCAGGTTGGCTTTGTCGTTGTCTGTATCTTTCAGCAGCATCGCTTGGTCGGAATCGACGCCGATGGCATATTTGGTCTTCTCTTTGGCAGCATCGAAGATTCCAAGCCCTGTTCCGCCCGCTACGTTGAAGATGATGTCCACGCCGGAGTTGTATTGAATGAGCGACAGCTCTTTCCCTTTTGCCGGGTTCACGAAATCACCCGCATAGGATACTGCTACCTTCACCTCAGGATCAACATATTGCGCGCCCTGAATGTAACCTACCAGGAAAGCATTGATTCCGGGAATATCCATTCCGCCTACAAACCCGATGATGTTCTCCTTATTCGCATTCGGCATATCGGATTGCGTAGCCAATGCTGCTGCCGCACCAGCCAAGAAGGATACTTCATTGGTGGAATAGGACATGTTGTACATATTGGCAGGTGCTTCTTCGATGTCCGTGTCATAGTTGATGAATTTTTTATCCGGATTGGCTTCAGCCGTTGCATTGAACATCTCGGTAATTTCCGATCCGCCCGAAATAACAACATCCCAATCCTCGGCGGCGATATCGTTAAACGTAGGCTCCCATTTCGTCTTGTCGGTTCCCATTTCTACAACCTTGGTTTCCGCACCAAGCTCATCCTTCACCTTCTGCAGTCCATTATTGGCCGCATCAAAAAATGATTTATCTCCAAGCGTTCCCGGAATCAGCAGCACGACCTTGAGCTTGTCCCCAGCAGCCGCTTCTCCGCCTTCTGCATCATTTGCGGAATTTGCTGTATTTCCATTGCCGGACGTATTATTTCCGCAAGCCGTGACAAGTACCATTACCATGAGCAACAATAAAGCAAGAACGTTCTTTTTCATTTTTTGTTCACACCCCTGTTTGTAGTTGGTTTACCTTAAAGAAATGGCTGAATGTCCCAATTGCACGTTTTGTGTTATAGCGATGACCCCGTTGAGTTTCGGCAAATTCATAAAAACTATGAAAATTAGTGAATTACTTTCAAAAGCAAACATTACATGGATACAAATCTTGAAAAACCGGGTAATTTCCGAACGAGATGGCCAGTCTGGTTGCGAATCTTCGGTTTAATTGATACGATCATAACAAATAAGGCAGCAAATATTTATATGGATTCGGTCAGGTTTTTGCACGATTCGGCTAAATGACAGAATAACGGAGGATCACAATGGATCGAGTCCTATATATTGTAAGTGCAGATCATGAAGCTAATACTTATATCCCTCCGCATCAGCATGAATGCTTCGAACTGATTTATTACATCCAGGGGCTTGGTTCCTCGAATGTGGGGACCCGCAACTATCATTTCCGGCCCTATTCATTCGCGCTGATCCCGCCCAACTTTAAACATGATGAGAAACACACGCCGGAGGCGGATGTTCTGTTCGTAGGGTTTATCTGCGGCCATCCGAATCTCCGCGCTTTAGCCGGAGTCTATGACGACGACAAGGATCAGACCGTGCTGCAGATCATGCTGCGGATGAAAGAGGAGTTCTCCCGCAAACGGGATGGCTACACCGAACTTATGAATCTGCAGATGAGTGAGATCATCGTTCATCTGCTGCGGCTGCTTGGCACGGGACATACGCCATCTCCTTCAGAGGATCAGATGCAGTATGTTCTGAACTATATGGACGAGCATTACCGCCATAAGCTTTCGGTTCAATCGCTCGCAGAAATGTCCGGCTACAGCTATGACAGGTTCCGGCATTTATTCAAGGAAAGATTCGGGCATTCTCCGCACCGTTATCTTCTGTCAAAGCGGATCAATTATGCGAAATCACTGCTGCTTCATACCCAAATGCAAATCGCTGAGGTTTCAGCGGCTGCAGGGTTTGTAAACGATGCCCAATTCTGCAATATGTTCAAAAGAGAGGTCGGCCTCTCCCCCCGGACCTTCCGGATGAAGAGTAAATGAAATAAAGACCAGACGAGAGGAAGCGATATAGCTTCCTCTCGTCTGGTCTTTTGGTCTGATGGAACGCAAGCACCTCTACAGGGTGTAACGGTCACTCCCCGTAACCCAGCTCCTTTAGTTGGGCAACCGCCGTGTCGAGGTAATTTTTGTAGCTGAATGTTCCTTCCAGTGTGCTGAGGAATTTGTCATAGTCCTCTATTTTGGCCTTGCCATAGATGAATTTGATCATTTCCTCCTCAATGAACCGGTTGGCATCTGCGGGATTATAGCCCTGCGGACTAGACACGAAACCATCCAGTGTCTGAATCCGCGGCAGTCCGGCCTCGAAATCAATGAAGGTGGCCAAATTGCTGAATTTCGTCTTGAGATATTCAGTTTCAGGCCGGCCCGTGAACTGGTACAACCAGGTGAAAGAAGCATCCGAGCGTCCTTTGTCGGTAATGGCGACCTTGTCTCCATCCAGCGTGTAGTGGGTATCCTGCACTCCGTATTGGACCAGACGGTTGCCTTCAGGCGTGGATACGTAGTTCAACAATTCCAGTACCTTGTTCAGCTTATCCGGCTCACTTTCCAGCTTCTTCGGGATGACCCACAACCCGCTGGAAGCACCGATGTTGAGGGAGTTGGCATTTTGAATGCCCGTCGGCCCCTTGGGCGGTGCCAGCTGCAGCCATTCCGCTTTTGGATTCGCGCCTTTCCACACCTCAACCTTGTCATCCTTCATAATCTGCGCCCATTCTGTGTTGATAATGCCTACTTTACCCTGAAATGCTTTGTCGATCGCCATTGTGCCCTTGTTGCTGACAATCTCCGGATCTACGACCCCGGCATCAAGAAACTGCTTGAGCTTCGCCAGCACGTCTTTCATTTCCGGCTGGTAGAACGTGCTTACCACCTTGCCATCACGGACAAATAATTGCGAGGTGTCGAAAATATTCGTAATTCCGTAAGCGCCGAAGATCGGCTCAAAGGTCTGAAAGTTCGTGCCGGACAGTCCAAAGGTGTCATTTTTGCCATTCTTGTCGGGGTCCTCGGTTGTAAACGCTTTAGCAACTTCGAACAGTTCATCGACTGTAGTCGGCGGCTGCAATTTCAGGTTATCCAGCCAATCCTTCCGAATCCAGTAGGTATAGGAAATGGACTGTCCCGCTTTGGGCAGCGCATATTGCTTGCCGTCCACAATTCCCTTCTTCAGCACTTCCCCGCCGACAAAAGAGGTGTATTCCGGCAGCTTCTCCATATAGGATGTCAGATCAAGCAGCGAACCGGATTGGGCCAGCTTCTGCAAGTGCGCCTTGCTCGTAGCCATCAGTAAATCAGGCAGGTTGTTAGAGGCCGCACGCACATTCATCTGATTTTCATAATCGCTCTGGTCACCCACGAGTGTCAGCTTCAGTTTTGTTCCCAGTTGTTCATCCAGTGCTTTCTTAATAAAATCGTCTGCTGGCAGGCTCGTGCCCCAGCTGATCTCTGCCGCTTCAAGCTCCACCGGACCTGAGGGCGCAGCTGCATTCCCGCCCTCCGTTGCTGCGGGCGCTTTATCCGCGCCTCCGCCGCATCCGCCAATCAGCGCTGTTGCCGCTGCCACCGTGACCCAAGCCGTGAATCGTTTGTTTCTCTGCTTCATTTTGAACCCCTGCCTTCTGTAAGAAGTTTATCCTTGCACTAGCTTATGAATGAATTGGAACCCCTTGCGGGGCTCCGCCTTATCCCTTAATGGCTCCCAGCAGCATGCCTTTGGTGAAATGCTTCTGTATGAACGGGTACACCACGATAATCGGCAGACTGCCGGCAATAACGGCAGCCATTTGCATGGCCGCTGTAGGCACTGTCACTTCTGCCTGCAGCTCATTGGATTGAGTGAGCAGCAGCATGTTGCGGATAACTACCTGCAGCGGATGCAGATGGGTATCGGTAATGTACAGAACGGCTGAGAAAAAGGAGTTCCAATGGCCGACCATATAAAACAGTCCGACCGTCATCATTGACGGAATGGAGAGCGGGATCACAATTTGCCACAAGATCCGGAACTCCTTGGCCCCGTCCATCCGGGCCGATTCGAACAGTTCCTCCGGCAGGCTCTCGAAAAAGCTTTTCATAATCAAAACGTTAAAAGTAGCAATCGCTCCCGGAACAATGAGTGACCAAATCGTATCCAGCATTCCCAGCGAACGGACAACCAGATAGGTAGGAATCAGACCGCCGTTAAACAACATCGTAATGACGATGAAGAGCAGAAAGAACGTACGTCCCGGCAAATTCCTGCGGCTGAGCGGATAAGCGGCCAGCGTAGTCAGAATCATGTTAATGGTGGTGCCTGCCGTAGTCACCAGCACCGTAATTAGCATGGATCGGCCAAGCGCGGGATCCGTCAAAATCCGGTGATACGCCTCAAACGATATGTTCCGGGGAATGACCACGAATCCCCCGTTCTTAATTACCTCGCTGTACGGGGTCAGTGACATCGAAATCACGTAGAGCAGCGGAAAAATCGAAAGTGCCGCCACTGCCGCAAGCAGGATATAGACCAGCGTGTTGAAGATTCTATCCGATTTTCCGCTTACCATATCCCGCCCCCCCATCTTTTGGCCAGTTTATTGGCACCGACCACCAGCACGAAGCCGATGACGGATTTGAACAGTCCGACTGTTGTTGCCAGGCTGAAATTCATCTGCTCCAGTCCGGTACGGTACACCCAGGTGTCGATAATATCGCCAACCTCATATACACGCGGATGATAAAAGACATAAATCTGCTCGAAGCCGGCATCCATGATGCTGCCAATCTTGAGAATTAGGAGCAGCATGATTACCCCCCGGATCCCCGGCAGTGTAATATGCCAGATCATCCGCAGCCGGCTGGCCCCGTCCACCTTTGCCGCTTCAAACAGCGTCGGGTCGATACTGCTGATCGCCGCCAAGTAGATGATCGCGCCCCAGCCGAGGTCCTTCCAGATTTCTGTTGAGACGAGCATGCTGCGGAACCATTCCGTTGAGTTCAAAAAAGGGATGCTCGACCCTCCGCCTTCCGTGATCCAGCGGTTAACCAGCCCGGTCGTTTCCGAGAAAAAAGCTACCGAGATCCCGTAGATGATAATCCACGACAGGAAATGAGGCATATAGCTTAGCGTCTGAACCCAGCGTTTCAGCCAGGTTATCCGGCATTCATGGATCAGAATCGCCAGGATAATCGACGGCAGCATGCCAAACACCAGCTTGTAGAGGCTGATCAGCAGCGTATTGGTCATCAGCTGTGAGAAGTATGGGGAATCAAAAAACATTTTAAAATATTTATACCAGGGGTCAGCCCAAGGGCTGTTCAGAATACCATCTGTAAAATTATAATCCTTGAACGAAATGACGACACCGTACATGGGCAGATACTTAAAAATGAAATACCAGATGAGGCAAGGAAGCAGCATCAGGTAGAATGTCTTCATTCCCCAAATTCCTGCCCATGTGCGGCGCATGGACCACTTGCCCGCTTTTCTTCTTGTAGTGACAACAGATTGTTCCATATACTCAACCTCTCCGTCTAATTCTTTGGCCTGCTTATAGCATAGCGGATGGCTGAGGACTGGCGTAATCTTCATATCTCAGCGATTCAGTGCACGATTTTAAGATTGGGCCTGCAAGCGGGACACAAGTGGAAACGGCTTTGCCGTCCTCAAAAGGACGGTATCCGTTTCAGCGAGAAATAGAAGGATAATTTATAGCGTGAAACATATAAATTCTTATCTTTGAACAAAAAAACGATCCCGTATTCCGTAGTAAAACGGAGGACGGGTTCGTTTTTTCGAGTTGGCATGAGTGAAGCAGCGGGAGCTGAGCAATGTCTAACCGGATTGCAGGACAGCTCACTGGGATCTATGACTTGGCTTCCTGACCCTTTCGCTGCAGCCTGTATTCATTGGGCGTCAGTCCGGTCCAGCGTTTAAAGATTTTGAAAAAGTAGCTGGGGTTGGCGAAACCGACACGCTCTCCGATTTCAGCCACCGTGAGCACGGTCTGCTCCAGATAGAACTTTGCTTCATTCACCCGGATATGCTGCAAATAGTTAATAAAGGTCTGCCCGGTTTTTTTCTTGAACAGCCCGCTCAAATAATTCTCATCCATCTTGACGTAATGGGCCATTGCCTGCAGCGAGATGTCCTGGTCATAGTGCTGCAGCAGATAGCGGATCATTGTATTGATCTCGGGATGGTCTGTCTCCGGCAGACGCACCCTGCTGAGACCCTTGGCGTATGCACGCATCCGCCGGTCCATCTGCTCCAGCAGGCCGGAGTGGCGCTCAGCATCAAGCAGCGGTCCAGGCGGTTCCGCGTTCTTTCCGCTAATCCGTGCGAACAGTTTGTCCAGACGTTCCGCCGTCTCTTTCACAGACGCCATCGGCATGTTGGCTGTCTGCATGAAGGCCCATAGCTGCTCCAGCTTGCCCGAGCATTCCTTCACATCCAGACGCTCAAAGCAGCTGATCACCTCGTGCTCCTGTTCCCACGGAACGGATAACGATTCAGGGGTAAGCCCCGGCACGACTTCCGGGAAACGAGCAGACTGGACACAGCCATAATAGTGGCGGTCCAGCATGGATAAATTCAGCAGCCAGCCGGCCGTCAACCCGGAGGCAGATGCTATGGATCGGCAAATGACGGGGAACCCCTCATATGCCGTCTCACGAATGGGTCCACGGAGCTGCGCCGTTGCACCGCGAGCCGCTTCTCCGGGCCAGACAAAAAACGTCGTCTGCCCCATATGCGTAAACCGGCAGCTGCGCACAGCTTCACCGGTACCCGGAGGCAGCAGATGCTGAAGCTCCTCAACATGCAGCAGCCGGGAACCGTTCAATACAGAAACCAGCAGCAGTCCAGGCGAGGCCTCCAGCAGCCGGCGGAATCCCTCCAGTCTGCCCGCCTCGTAAGGGTACAGCTCTTTGCCGTACATTTCCCGCCACAGGCAATCGGCATATTCATGGAAGGACTGCCATTGCAGGCGGTGCTGCTGCTCTGCCTGCTTCACCAGCCCGGCCTTAGCCTTATTGAGTGCCTGCAGCAGTTCCTCATCACTCATGGATAACTTGAGGATATAACCGGAGGCGCCGTGCTCCAGCGCCAGCCTGGCGTATTCAAATTCTCCTGCGCAGGTAAGCATGATGAATGAGCCTTCGAAACCTTTGGCGCGTGCGGCCTGCAGCAGCTCCAGACCATCCATGTAGGGCATAAATATATCTGATACCACAATGTCAGGTTGATGCTCCGCCATCAACTCCAGCGCCTCCTGCCCGTGCGATGCTTCACCGGCAATGGTGAACCCATGCTCCTCCCAGCGTATCGCCTGGCGGATCGAGCGGCGGACGAACGGCTCATCCTCAACCAGAAGTATTTTCCACATGGTGATCCCCCTCTTCATAAGGCGATGAATTCAGCAGCGGAATATCCAGTACAGCAACCGTTCCCTGCGGCAACGGGAGGAGAAGCAGCTCCCCCCGGCCCTTATACAGCAGCAGAATCCGTTCTCTCAGGTTGCTGAGTCCGATGCCCTTACGCCGTCTCTTGCCCGAGGCAGCCGCCCCCTGCTCCAGCCCCTGCCCGTTGTCCCCGATCTCCACCCGCAGCCTGTCACCCGTGCCGATTATCAGAATGGTGATCCTTCCACCATCCTTCATGTGCACCAGACCGTGATAGATCGCATTCTCCACTAGCGGCTGAAGGCTGAATTTGGGAATCAGCGCATACTCCAGCCCATCGCCGATCCGGTAATCGACAGTGAACCGGTGATCATAACGGAAGGACTGGATATAGACATAGGCCCGGATCAACTCTATTTCTTCTTTTAGGAAGACCAGATCGGCATCACTGTTCAGTCCTGACTCCAGCAGTTTTCCAAGATTCTGGCAGATCTCCGAGGTGCCGGTGTCACCGTGGCCCCGGGCATTCCACTTGATTGTATTCAGCGTGTTCAGCAAAAAGTGCGGATTCATCTGTGACATCAGCATCTGGAAGCGGATCGCCTCCTTTTGCCGTTCCTCCATGCGCAGCCGCTCTATAAGCTTCCGGATATCACCGGTCATCAGATTGAAGGCGCGGGCCAGACTCAGCAGCTCACCTCTATATTTACGTTCGGGAATGCTGACATTCAAATTTTTGTCGACGAGCTCGCTCATTTTTTTCTGCAAATTGTGCAGCGGACGGACTGTGGACGACACGATGGCATACATGATCAGGACAAAGATGGCTCCTGTGACCAAAAGCGACACCATCACCTGCCGCTTCATCGCCTCAATGTTGCCGGAGAGCGCTTCCAGTGGAAAGCGGTTGATGAGATACCAATCCATATTGGGCAGATAAATGCCGTTATAGATGAACAGGCCGTTCGGATCGGTAAAATAACGGGCGGAATCCTGCTTGAACGCCGCCAGCATCCCATGCAGCTGCTGGGCGATGCGGTCATTGCGCTCCATTAGAATAGGCTGCCCTTTCCCATCCAGCAGGTAGTACGTCTGCTTCACCTGGAACCCGTTGGTGATGGAGTTCAGCCAGGTTTTCATGTCGAGACTAATACGCAGGTAAGCGAAGGTTCCGCCTTCCGTATCCTGCAGCTTGGCGAACAGGGAGAACAATTGTGTACCCGGCAGTGCGCTCGACAACAGATAATCCGGTTCGTGGACAGTCCATAGGTAAGACTCGGAAGAGCTTACCAGTGCAGAAAATCCAGGCTGCTGCAAGATCTCACTCCCGCGGACCGGCAAGACCGTCAAGCCCTCCTCCAGCGTGTTATATACCTGCCCCTGCTTGTCGAGCAGCGTAATATGAACGGGAACCACCGCATTCATCAGCCTTTGCTTCACCAGCAACAGCGTGTTCTCAATCTGCAGCTTGCGGTCTTCCCCGCTCTCCTGTCCGCTCCGGCCCAGCCGGGCCTTCAGATTAGGATCACGCTCGAGCTGCAGCATCGCACCAAGCACGCCGAATTTCAGGCTTTCGATGTTATTCTTGAGGAAGGCAAGCTGAGCCGTATTTTGCTGGGAGATATTGTCCTTCATCATCGTCTCCAGCTTCGTAATGCTGCGGGTCTGCAGGAATGCAGAGGGAATGAGCACGAACAGCAGAATGGAAATAAACAAGCGGTTTTTTAAGCTTGCAGGCCACAACCAGCTTAATCTTCTGCCCATACCCCTCTCTCCTTCCGGCTATCCGTTGGATATTTACTGCTTGATACCACAAATTTTAGCACAGCTTGCCCAAAAGCAATATGCTTCTGCCTGCGTTCGGTGCTGGAGCATGTATGATCAGGCGTAGCAGCGGATCTCGGCAATCGCAGCGCTGGGATCACCGTTCGTGGATTGAACTGTTACGCGCAGCCGATCTGTCTTGACCATCTCCGGCAGAACATGCTGGCGGCGGCATTGATAGTTGTCATAAACGGTGACCACCGGCTGCCAGTTCCCTGCAATCCAAATCTCGATGCAGTAGTCTTTGGGACACTGCGGATCACGATAGAACGGCTCATACAAATGATACTCGCGGAATAGATGGCCGGGAAACGTCAGCTCTACTGTACCGATCCACTGCGCATCCTCCCACTGCAGCTCCAGCCATTGCGGCAGCGTCTCTGACGGATCGGAACGCCACACATTCGTATAGTCATAGGGACGGGCAATCCCTGTGGTGACGTTGGCTGGACTGTAACACGGCTGCGGTGGATCAATTCGGAAGCTTAACGTCCCGCCGTCCCGGTAGCGGCGCATTCTGGACGGCCCCATCTCATAAGCCGAGGTATGGCCCGGAATGACCGTCCCGGCCATATGCCATTCCACCTGCGGATTCTCTGCCAGCTCCATCCGGATGTATTGCCCGGCGGACAGCCCATCCTGCGGACCCAGCCCCACCTCCCAGGCTACCCACTGCATTTGCCCGGGCGGAACCTTGAGCGTTCCGCTCGCCAGCGGTTCACGGACACCGCAGCTATAGTCCCAGATCGAATCCACCGGCAGCAGCACTACTTTAACCGTCTGCTCTATGCCGGAGTCATTGCTGAGGCAGACGGACAGCTTGCTGATCTCCGGTCTGCCGATGGCAATCCACTGCCCGCGCAGGCTGGACAGCGGCTCTCCGCCCTGCGGCGATGCGGGCCGGGCCGCGCGGAAACCGCCGGAGCCGTCCCTGCTCTCCGGTCCTGCCCCGACGACCCGGGCCTCGCTGCTGGCCCGGATATCCGCGGCCCGGGCAAGCTCCCCGGGGTCTGCGCCACGGCAGTTCGGCAGAAAACAGCCTTGGCGCAGCAGCGACTGCTGCACCTCGCGGACGCCTTCCGCCTCCAGTCCGCACACCTCGGTTCCGCGCTTCAGGGCGACAGCCGCCGCCGTTCCGGCGGCCTGCCCCAGCAGCGCGGTCGTCCCCATCACACGCACTGTGCCAAGCGCCGCGTGCGTAGCGCTGATGTTGCGTCCCGCCATCAGCAGATTATCCATATCCTTCGCGATCAGCATCCGCAGCGGCAGGCCGTACGGTCCGCAGTAGCTCTGAACCGCATAATCGCTTGTCTCCGTGTAACCTTCTGCACTGGAGGGCTCAGCCGTCGCCGCAAGCAGGCCTCCGGCACTGTGCAGGTCGATGAACCAGCCGCCGTAGGCGATCTCATCGGCGAATACCGTACGGCCTGCCGGGTCATGCTCGGTTAATAGATAACGCCCCATTACCCTGCGGCTTTCTCTTTTCCCCGGCACCTGCCCCACCCAGTCCAGCGCATAATTGGCCGCCTTCTCTCTCAGCAGCGGGTCCTTATTCTTGATCCAATCCCAGATGCCCAGCACATGGCGGGTTAATTCATGCCGGATCTGTTCATTGTCGTACACCGTATTCCAGGGCACCCCGATTTCAATCCACCAATAACCTGCATCCAAATCATAGAAATGTCTTCCCTGTTCATAGAAATAAGCCGGGTCGTCATACCGGACTGCCCAATCCGGTGCTCGAAAAGGAACCTCCCGGCCCATATCTTTGGCCTTAAAATGGATCGAGCTGCCCATCGTATCCGTACTGGCGGCAAGCGGTGCATGCGGCTCCCCGAACTCCTCCCGGCTCTCCGAGCCCCAGCGCCACTCGCAGCCCGCCTGGTCAGCAACCACAGCGTCGCCTGTGCAGTCGATGAACACCTTGCCCTGTATAGTCATCATCGTATCTGCATTCGCTACCCGCACCTTAACCGCTGAGAGCCGCCGCGTTTCATGCTTCTCCACCGCCGTAACCGTCGAATTCAGATGCACGGTCAGATTCGGAGTGCGGACCGCCATATCATAGAGGGCCATATCCCATACACTGTTCGTCCAGCCGTTTTCCCGTATAGGTTCATGATTGGCGGCACGCTCTTCGACCAGCAGTTCGGAGATAATACCTGTTTCCCGGGCATACGCGTGAAATTGCGCCGCACCATGTGGAGTCACCCGGATTTCCGAGGAGCTGTTGCCGCCCAGCACCGGCCGGTCTTGAATCAGGCAGGTGCTGACCCCCTGCCTGGCTGCGGCGATGGCGGCACAGACACCTGCCAGCCCGCCCCCGCAGACGACCACATCATAACTCTCCTGCTTGTGTGCACTCATGATCTTTATTTCCTCCATCCGTAGTCAGGCCCCGCCTTGCCTTCAGGCATTTTATTCCTTAAATTGTTGATTAACGGTATATACAACGTATTGTACTGCCAGCAGAATGAAAGAAATATCAACAAATCTGTCTGATCCCATGCACATAACTGGTGGAGTTCACTTTCAATGGATCATGCGTATATAGTAGCTTTTGTACACAGATATTGGATTTGTTCACTCCCTGGCAATTCATCCTGTTCACTATTGTAATCTTGCTCTACTGTTCTGTTCATAGGGTGAAGTTTATAATTATACTGTGAACAATATAGAGAGGGCTTATTATCGCCAGTACAGACAATGAAGTCAGGGGGATGTCAATGAGACTGAATAAGATCGGCAACAAAAGAGCACTGTACAGCAAAATATTAGTCAGTATGACGTTATGCGTGTCCTTAACCTTCCTCGTCTCCACGATCATTTATTACAACTACTATATTGGCGTCGAAAAGACGCAGGCCTTCCGTTCCGACCTTAGCGACCTCACCAAAACAAGCAGAGAGGTTGTAAACATGAACGATGCTGCACAATCGCTTTCCTTTCAAATCTACCGTAACAGCACCGTCTCCAAAATTGTACTTTACGACAAGCCGGATATTTATGACGTCACGGCTGCGATGTCGGAGCTTGGCAATTATTTAAGCTCGATGCCATACATCGAATCCATTTATGTCTATAATCCGAAAAGCGAAAAATTCTACATTGCCTCCTCCAGCGGACAAAACGGTGTATTTACCGAACAGGAGCTTGTGGATAAGAACATTCTGGGCATCCTGAACCACTATGAGGAATACAAGCCGTTTATGCCGATTCCGCGGGTCTATTCCAATGGTGCCGAGGAGGACGATCAGGTCCGGGCTTATACCTTTCTATGCTTTGATGCCATCGGCTGGGACCGGGCGATTAATTCAGCAGTGATTGTGAACATCTCCGCACCCTGGATCAACAAAGAGATTACCAGTCCTGTAGATTCCAAAAGCTCGACCTTCATCCTGGCAGACCATGGCGCCTTCCTGTCCAGTAACAGCCTGGAGCAGCAGGAGCTTTCCCCGGAGGAAACCCGCTGGATCGACCAGAAGGTCAAGGGCGACTCCGCAGGTTATTTTATCGGCAAATTTGCTGGAGAGAACTCACTGATTTCTTATACCGCCCCGGATGCTTTAAGCTGGCAGTATGTGCGGATCACGCCGTATGACATCATCACCGAGCAGACCGACAACATCCGGAACGCTACCCTGCTCATTGCAGTCATTATTCTGGTGGGAGGCATCGGGCTGTCCTGGATCATGTCGAAAAGGCTGTATCTGCCCATTCACCGGATCGTCAGCGAGATGAACATTCTCGAAAGCGAAAAACGCGACAGCATGTTTATGATTAGGCAAAATACGGTGCGCGATCTGGTGCTGGGGTTAAAGCCGCTGCAATCCATGCAGCAGGTGGAGAAACTGAGGCAGCTTGGCATTCACTTTACGTTCAACGACGATTACCGCCTCATCCTGCTGCGGATTGACAACTATAATGAATTCAGGGAAGCCAGATCCTCTTATTTGCTGGCCTATAAATTTGCCATTATGAACATCGCTTCGGAAATCTGCGGCCAGACCTACCGTGTGGAGACCGTGGATATGAATGATGACGGCATACTGGTGCTGCTGAATATCATTGATCCGGTAGAATACACCGATACAGGACTGATCGAGACGCTGCTGCGGCAGATTCAGCAGGCCTGCTCTGATTATCTGAAGGTGAGTCTCACCCTTACCTACAGCCATATTGACCGGAATGCCCTGCAGTTGAATCAGCTTTATAAGCAGGTCCGGCAAGCTTCAAATCACCGTCTGTTCTACGGGCATGGCTGCATCATCAGCGCCCAGGCCGTTAGCAGTCTGCAGGCCAATACCTACCACTATCCGACCGAGAAGGAAAAGAAACTTATCGATGCTCTGATGAGCGGCAAAGTCGAGGACGCCCAAGAGCAATTCAGCGCCATCCTCCGGGAAACGGAAGCTTATCCGTTCCATACCGTGCAATTAGCGTTGTCCAGGCTTAGTGTGACGATCAAAGAAATTATCAGTACTGTCCAAAAACGGAACCGTTTACAATGTGATGGGACATCAGGGCTGCCCGCTCTGGATTCCGTAGAAACCGTTGCTGAGCTGGAAGAAGCCTTCTTCGTGCTGTTTAGTGAAATGCGGGAGCAGCTCGCTGAGAAAAAAAGCTCCAAGCAGCATGATCTGATCCTCCTGATTAATCAGAAAATAAACGAGAATTATATGGAGCCGAACCTTAGCCTGAACCAGATCGCGGACGAACTTGATATGTCCCCGATCTATATCAGCCGGCTATACAAGCAGCAGACCATGTCCAGCATCGTGGACATCATTCTGGAGGTGCGCATGCGTGAAGTATGCAGCCTGCTGGAGAGTACCGATCTCCCGGTAACTATCATCGCCGAGCGCTGCGGCTTTACCAGCAGCTCCTACCTGCACCGGATGTTCAAGCGCAGCTTCGGCACCACCCCCACCGATTACCGGCGTTCCAAAAACGCGTGAAAACAGGGGCTGTCTCAAAAGCCATGAAATGGCTGCTGGGATGCCCCCTGTTTTTTTTTACGCAAAAAGAAACCGCTATGCAAGCCCTTTTTATTGAAGTATGGGCAGATCAGTTACAAAAAAAGGTAACGTGAGCCTTTTGGCGAAATAGACTTTAACAGGGAGAGTTCCAAGTTCATTGAAGGTGGGAGATCGGTGGAGAAGCAAAAGCTAATACGTATCTTTGATAAGCAGGCAAACCAATATGATAACAAAAGGGAAGATCCGCAACAAAAACGTTGGCGCCAACAGCTTTTAAGTCATGCGAAGGGCGAGGTGCTTGAGCTTGCCGTGGGGGCAGGTGCGAATTTCCCGTTTTATCCTCAAGACATAAAGGTTACCGCAACTGACTTTAGTGAGGCGATGCTAGAGAAAGCAAAACGGGCGGCACATCATCATCATATTGAGGGTACTTTTATTTGTTCGGATATTGAAGAAATGAGCTTCTCCGATCATTCGTTCGATACTATTGTTTCTACGTTATCCTTCTGCAGTTATGATAATCCATTAATGGTGTTGAATAAGATCAACCGCTGGTGCAGACCGAATGGGCAAATTCTTCTCATGGAGCATGGGATCAGCTCTAACCCTGCGGTTTCTGTTGTCCAAAAAGCACTTAATCCGCTGTTATATCGTACTTATGGCTGTCACTATACAAGGAACATTCTAGGACTGATCAAAGAGTCGGGTCTCAAAATCAATAAGGTGGAAAGCTACTGGCTTAACATGGTTCATCTGATTTGGGTGAGCCCGAGGCCTTGATCCATTTTCGGTTATCCGTTTTCAGTTCCTGTTTTTATTTTCAGTTTTGTGGCTACACCTTACGCTATCCGCGAAGGTCCCGCTACATCGAGGCAGTCTCCAAGTAAAACCGGAGACTGCCTCCTCTACTCTCCTCCCCCTTGCCCAGAAAGCCGTTGGCAAGGGGCTTGTGCCGGCTCAATGAACTTGGAGAACCACCATTAAGGTGAAAGCAGCGGAGGGGAAGTTTGGAACTGTAGGAGCGCCAGCGTCCGAAAGTCCAAACATTCCACGCAGCCGCCCAGCACCAAAATGCCCTTCCCCTTGAGCAAAGCGCAGCAAAAAGCCCCGCCAGCCATAGGCTTTCGGGGCATCTCTGCACTACTTAATACCTTTCTCCGCCACATAAGCGTTCCACTGCTTTGTCCATTCGGCCTGGATCTTCTCCAGCCCGGCTTGCTTAGCCTTCTGCATAAAGGTTTCCAGCCCTTTATCAATATCATCCACTAGACCTGCCTCAAGCGGGAAGAGGTACTGCTTCTCCACTTGCTCCAGCGCCGCTTTTTCCGCCTGGTACGAGGAATAGTCTTCCGCAAAGCCCAGGAACAGGTCAGGCTTCTGAATTTTGTCCAGCTCTTCGAAGATAGCTTTCAC
This sequence comes from Paenibacillus sp. FSL H7-0357, assembly GCF_000758525.1. Taxonomy (NCBI): domain Bacteria; kingdom Bacillati; phylum Bacillota; class Bacilli; order Caryophanales; family Paenibacillaceae; genus Paenibacillus; species Paenibacillus sp. FSL H7-0357. The sequence continues at coordinate 6,562,758 of NZ_CP009241.1, forward strand.
ACCATCAAAACCTTTGTCGAACAGCATGAATTCCGGATTTCTCCACGCCCAGCCGTTCATCCCCTCACGGGAGAAGCCATTAGATTGGCTGGTGCCGACCAGTTTGTAGTAGCCGTCTTCCACGGTGTAGTTCTTGCCTTCAATACCGTATTCCGTCAACTGGTTATACCGTTTGTCCAGGACCAGCTTCTGATAGAATGCAAGTGCTCTTTCCGGATTTTTGCTGTTCTTCGGAATGGCAAAACCATTGTGTATCGGATGTACCGGTGTAGCATAACCTGTGGTTTTCCCGAACGGATAATAGCCCAGCTCCCAATCGGGATGTGTCGTGCTGATCTTCATCTTCATGTCATTATAGCGTGTCGGGTTATCCCCGAACATGCTGGCCGCTTTGCCGGAGGTGACCGGGTCCTGCATCGTGTCTTTGATATTCAGCACGTTTTTAGGAATGAAGCCTTTGTCTGCCCAGCGTTTCATCGTTTTCAGCTCTTCTTTTTGCTCATCGGAACCCCAGTAGGTGTATACGGTAGCAGGAGATTCATACTTCACACCCATACCATAAGGCAGCGCTCCAACCATTTTATTCAGTTCAGTATAAATGTAGTGCAGATTATTGCCGATATCGCTGTTGAGGGACATAGGCATCATATCCGGCTCGTTTTTGGCAATGCCGTCCATATAGGCCTCATAGCTGGCCAGATCGGTGGGCTGTGGAAGATTGTATTTCTTGCGCAGATCCTCCCGCCATACGAAACCGTTGGTCACATACTCTTTATAAGTCGCAGGAACCGTATAGATTTTACCATCCACCTTCACATCTTCCCACATGGACTCAGGTACAAATTTCTGCAGCTCCGGGGCCGCCTTTGGCAGCAATTCATCAATAGCCAGGAACGCGCCGCGTTTCGCATAAGATTGGTACTGGGTCCAGTCCGCTGTAAAAATCAGATCAATCGCCTGGCCGGAAGACAGCAGCAGCTTATATTTCTGGTCCCAATCCGTCCAGCTCGTATAGTTGAATTTAACGGTAGCATTCAGTTCTTCCTGAGCCATCTTGTTAATTTCCTCTTGAATCACCGGCAGATCCTTAGGGGCATCCCCAAGCATATAGAACTGCAGCTCCACCTTCTTCGAAGTGTCAATTCCGGTATCTGCCGGGGTAGCCGTGCTGCTGTCTGTTTTCACGGCTGTGCCTGCATTACCGTCTGTTTCACTGCTTGTGCTGTTGTTGCCGCTGTTATTGCCGCCACATCCCGCGAGCAGCGAAAGAGCCAGCGCAGCTGTCGTAAGCGTTACCAGTGATCTTCTGCCTGCTTTCTTTTTCATGATGAACCCTCCTAAAGTTTTGTTTGTCAGCACATCTATCAGAATATGACGCTATGTTAGCCGGATAACAGGCACACCGTAATGGCGTGCTCCACCATACGGTTCTAACCTTTTACAGCCCCGATCGTCAAGCCTTTTACAAAATAACGCTGGATGAACGGATACAGAAACAGAATAGGTCCGGTAACGACAATCGCCATCGCCATCTTGGTCGACTCGGTGGGCAGGTCGGCTCCCAGGCTGACACCCGTACCGGCGCCCATGTTGGCAATGAATGCCGCTGAGTTGATTACATTGTACAGATGGAACTGCAGCTGATACTTATGCGGATCATTAATGAACAGCGAAGACGAGAACCAGTCATTCCAATAAGCCAAGGCAAGAAACAGGCCTACCGTAGCAATGCCGGGCATCGACAGCTGGAGCACGATCCGCCAGTAGATTTTGAAATCACCGGCCCCATCAATTTTGGCGGATTCGAACAGCTCCTCAGGAACGGCCGAACGGATAAAGTTCTTCATCAGAATAATCAGGAACGGGGTCATCAGCCCCGGAAAAATAAGCGCACCATACGAATCAGTCAGATGCAGATATTTGGTCATCATGATGTACCAAGGCACCAGCCCCCCGCCGAACAGGGTTGTGAAATAGATGTAAAAGGAAAACGTATTGCGGTATTTGAAGTCTTTACGTGCCAGCACATACCCGGCCATCGTCATAAAAAACAGCCCCAGCACCGTACCCGTCACCGTCGTAAACAGCGTAACGCCATAAGCCCGCAGTACCTCATCCGGGAACGTGAACACCGTCTTGTATCCTTCCAGCGAGAATTGCGCCGGTATAAAATGATACCCATCCTTAATGATAGAATCATTGGCAGTCAAGGAAGCCGAAATAATCAGCAGGAATGGAATCAGGCAGGCCAGTGAACCTAATATGATTACGGTGTAAGCCAGCCCCTGCAGCATCCTTGTATAATGGTCGTCTTTGATATGCATGCTCTTTTCCTCCTATTGCACCTTTTAGAACAAAGCGTAGTCATCATTGATTCTGCGGATAATGTAGTTCACCGTCATGATCAGGATAAAGCCGAACAGGGATTGGTACAGCCCCGCAGAAGTCGCCATTCCGATATCAAAGGTAACCTTGAGTGACCGGAATACATACGTATCCAGAATGTCCGTGGTATTGTAGAGCACACCATTGTTGCCGATCAGCTGATAAAAGAGGTCAAACTGCCCTTTCATAATGCTGCCCAGCGAGAACAGCAGCAGCACAACAAAGGTCGATTTCAGCATGGGCACCGTGATATACCAGATCCGCTGGAAAATATGCGCTCCGTCAATTTTGGCCGCTTCATAGTACTCATCACTGATCCCCGTAATGGCCGCGAGGTAGATTACCATGCTATAGCCAAGGTTTTTCCAGAGATAGAACAAGATGATGAGAAAAATCCAGACGACCGGTTTATTGTAGACATCCACTGGACCGGCTCCGAACTGGGCAAGCAGTGTATTCAAGAAACCGTTATCATAATTGAACACATTGTAGACGATAACGCTCAGGATCACGAAGGAGACAAAATACGGCAGGAACATGATCGACTGGGTAAGCTTCTTGAACCATTTGACACGCAGCTCGCTGAGCAGAATGGCACAGACAATCGCCAGCACGTTGCCCAGCAGGATAAACGCCAGATTGTAACCGATCGTATTGAGCGTAAGCTTCACCAATGTCCCGGATTTCCAGAGAAACTCAAAGTTTTTGAGGCCTACGAACGGTGCATCGAACAGTCCGGAATTGAAATCAAATTGGGTAAATGCATAATAGACTCCGACCATCGGAAAATACGAATTCACCAGAAAAAACAGCAGTGTCGGAAGCAGCATCAGAAAAAGAACCCGGTTATGGATTAGCTCATGCAGAAATCCTTTTTTCTTCTTTTTCATGCCGGCCCCCATCTGTGATGACAGCTGACCCGTTCCCTTTAAGGGAAGCTCAATGGCTAGCGGCATTCCATTCTTGCGTTTGCGCTGTCTCAAAGCCTTCACTCTCCTATACCTATATATAAGTTGCAGCGGCGCCCGATTTCCCGCCTCCGCTTGGACACTCCAGCTGCGTTTAGCGGCTCCGTCCAATGTATGACCCAAGTATAGGAGCCCCCCCTTCCGGCGAACAGTGCAGCTTGAGGGTATTCCTGCATTATGTTGCTAACCGTGCAGTGTACATTTCAGACTTTTGTGCAGAATTGTGAGAATTTGGACCTTTCCGGCAGCTTTGTGAGCACACAAATAACCCCCGGCTCCTCTTCGGATTGAAGATAGAACCGGGGGAATCGCGTCTTCAGCAGCTTGAACCTTTTATCCCTCCATCTTAAAAAGAACCTTGCTCCGCTTCCCGCTGCGTACCGGCTGTCCCCCGGCGGCTTGCATTTCAGCCTCACGCAGCACCTTCTGTCCCCGCCAGCGCCGCAGCACCAGCAGCCCTCTTGCCGCTTCATCGGCAATCATGCAGCAATAAATGCCCACCAGCCCCCATCCGGCGCTGATCCCAAACAGGTAAGAGCCGCCTACTCCGATCAGCGACATGGAGATGATGGAGACTACCATGGTATAACGGGTGTCTCCTATGGCATTGAGGCAGTTGCCCATGGCCATATTGAGCATTTTGCAGGGCTGCAGAATCAGATTCAAGGCAAGCAGTGATACGCCAATCGAGATAATCTCCTGGTCAGCAGTGAAGAAGCCCAGCAGCGTTCTGCCGAACAGAAACAGCAGCAGCACATTGGCACTTACAATGGCAAGCCCGATATAAAGCGTGCGGTACGCCCCCCGGTATGCCTCCTTCATCTGCCGGGCGCCAAAGAGGTGGGCAATCTGAATTTGCCCCGCCATGGCTATGGCATACCCCAGCGTGAAACAGAAGGATTCCAGCGTATTCAGATAGGTACGGGCCGCCAGCTCCTTGGCCCCAAGCAAAGCCAGGAATGAATAGATCGCCAGCTGTGACAACACCCATGAAGAGGAGTTCAGACCCAGCGGCCAGCTGATTCTAACAATCTCCCCGAACAATTTCTTGCTAAAGGTGCGGAAATCCCGCAGCCTGATTGTGCGTTCAAAAGCACCGCTGAACATATACAGCAGCACCACGACACCAAGCAGTCTGCTGACTACGTTGGATACGGCAATTCCTCCCAGCCCCATCTCGGGCAACCCGAACATTCCGAAGATCAGGATATAATTCAGAATAATGTGGATCACATTGACGGCCACTCCTGTATACATCGGCCCGCGTGTATTGCCGGTATTGCGGATCGCCGAGCCGAGCGAAGCGGTCATTCCGACGAGAAACAGTCCTCCGCCGACATAAGTAAGATAGACATGTGCGAGTGGAATCAGACCGCCGGAGATATGAAGTGCACGCGCAATCGGGTCCGAGAACAGGAACAGGAGGATGCTGACCGCAAACCCCAGCACACTGCTGGCCGTAACTCCCATGATCGCTATCTTGCGCGCATCCTCATGGCGTCCCGAGCCGATACGCTGGGCAATCAGAATGCCCGCCCCGCCCGCAAAGGTTGTGAAGAGTGTGGTCAGCGCACCAAACAGCTGGTTTGAAATTCCAACTACCGCAACCGCATCATCGGAGATCCGGCTGACCATGATCGTATCCACCGTGCCAAGCAGCGTCTGTAGAAAAATCTCTATAAAAATCGGCCAGGCCAGCATCCACAGCCCAACTCTTCCACTTCCAGATTTCACTAATTCAACTCTCCTCTCACCGGTTGCACTCATAACTTTCAGCTGCAACAAGCTTATAGATCACCTTGCTAGAAGTAAATTATAGGTGATATACTCTGGGAAATGTAGCAAATTCCAAACCTAAACTTTCATTTTTCAAACCTACATCAAGGGGGTCCTTAATGAGCCTGCTTCAATTTACCGGTCCACCCGTACCTCATTACATCATCAGCGGTCTTGCCTATTTCCTGCCGGGATATATCCATATGAACCGCCAGCATATTCAGGTGTTTGATCTGCTGTTCGTCAGGGAGGGCTGCCTTTATCTCGGCGAGGAGGACCGCAGATACGAGGTCCGGGCAGGAGAAGCGCTGATTCTCCGCCCGGACTGCCATCACTTTGGAACCGAAGGCTGCCGGAAAGACACCTCCTACTATTGGCTCCACTTCCAGACCTCCGGCACCTGGAGTCCGGTTACCGTTCCTTCAGCCTCGTTAAAGGCAGAGGACACGGTTGATGAGTGCTCTCATTCCGCCCTGTTTGATGTCCGCACCTTCAACTTGTGGTTATCGCAGTACATGACACTGCTCCAGCCCGCCAGGATGGAAGAGCTGCTGGCCCAGCTGGAGCAGCTGAAGGTCAATGCCCACCTGGATTCAGTCCGCTTCAAGCAGCAGATTCTGTTCCAGGAGGTTCTGCAGCAGCTCTCCGCCTCCATGCACCGGGAGCAGACCGTCTCGTTGACCACCGCTTGCGCCGAGCAAGCCGCCTCTTATCTGCGTGCCCATTACCGCGAGGAGATCACGACGGGCATGCTGGGAGACAGCCTGAATTTTCATCCGGTCTATATTGCCCGCTGTATGAACAGGGAGTACGGGTGCTCTCCAATGGAATACCTGCTCCGCTACCGCATTGAACAGAGCAAGCTGCTGCTGATGCAGACCAGCTTCCCCATCGCGCGGATTGCTGAAGAAGTCGGCTTCAACCAGGCTCCCTATTTCAGCTCCAGCTTCATGAAGCTGGAAGGGATCTCTCCGCGGCAATACCGCCAGCGCTTCTCCTGATGAAATGCACTGCTGCGGATGGGCGGGTATCCATGTGGATAGCCGCAGCAAGCAAACAAGCCACTATCCGTAACTAACGGATAGTGGCTATGGATCAATCTCTATAGGTTGAACTTTAGATGCCGATCCCCTACCCGAATGGGTACATCTCCTCATCCCTTAATACGCAGCCATCGCTGACGCTGACTACCTCTGTAAGATTACTTGCAATCCGCCTTAGCCTCCTCCTCAAGCGAGGCAAAATAAGCAATTTTATGATCTACCTTTTGCGCAAAGGTCTGGAAAAACTTAATCTTCTCATCAATATGCAGCTTATGAGCCTGCAGCAATTTCCGCTGCTCGGATAGTGAGCTATGTCCTTCCTTGGAGAGCGAGATAAACTGTTTGATATCGGCGATCGGCATCCCGGTATCCTTCAGGCAGCAAATTAACGAAATCAGCTCCAGATCCTCATCATGAAAACAACGGTTTCCGTTCTCATCCCTGGCAACCACGGGCAGTACGCCCTCTCTTTCGTAATAACGTAACGTATATTGGCTCAGACCGCTTTTTTGTGATATGGTTTTGATGCTGTATCCCATGATAACAGCTCCCTTCCGCCTTTGGCTTTGGTTCCATCTCTAAAGTAACACCATTCGGGTTCTATTAAAAGCGCTTTAAAAATCTATTGACTTACAGTTAACTCTAAGGTCTACACTTTACTAGGAACCTTACATTTGAGGAGTGAGCAAACAATGGTAAAAAAAATTAAAGCAGGCAACAGCCAGCTTGAGGTCGCCCAGATTTCTTTAGGCTGCATGCGCATTGCCGATCTGTCTCCACAAGAAGCGGACGTGCATATTCACAGTGCCCTGGAGGCCGGAATAGACTTTTTTGACCATGCGGATATTTATGCCGCCGGTAAAGCTGAAGAAGTATTTGGCGACGTACTGGCCGCCAGCCCGGGCATGCGCGATCAGCTGATGATCCAGACGAAATGCGGAATCCGCCAGGGATTTTTCGACTTCTCCAAAGAGCATATTGTCCAGTCGGTGGAGAACAGCCTGAAGCGCCTGAAGACCGATTATGTAGACGTGCTCCTGCTGCACCGCCCCGACACGCTGATGGAGCCGGAGGAAGTGGCTGAAGCCTTTGATCTCCTGGAGCAAAAAGGCATGGTTAAGCACTTCGGTGTCAGCAACCTCAACCCGCTGCAAATCGAGCTGCTCAAAAAAAATGTCAAACAGCCGCTGCTCTTCAACCAGCTGCAGCTTAGCATTATGGTCTCAGGCATGATTGATGCCGGCTTCAACGTCAACATGACCAACTCCGGTTCAGTTGTACATGATGGAGGCATTCTGGAGTACAGCCGCCTGCATGATATGACAATCCAGCCTTGGTCACCGTTCCAATACGGCTTCTTTGAAGGCGTATTCCTGGGCAATGAGAAGTTCCCTGAATTGAATGAAGTCATTGGCCGCCTGGCCGCTGAAAAAGAAGTTGCCGACACCGCCATCGCGATTGCCTGGCTGCTCAGACATCCGGCCAACATGCAGCCGATCGTGGGCACGACCAATACCCAGCGTCTGCTTGATATTGCCAAAGCGTCGGATATCACACTGACCCGTCAGGAATGGTACGAGATTTATCGTGCAGCGGGCAACAAGCTTCCTTAACTTGTCCCATTTCTGGACCAGCCATAGCTTAAGAACACCTGTAAACAAACAAAGAGTACTCCAGAAGCCGCTTAAGGTTACCGGAGTGCTTTTTGGTATTAACAACCTTACTGAAATTATCATGGATCAACAGCGTACATAATCTAATTGACCTTTTTCATGCACTGGGATATTTTATTTCTAAAGGATAAGTAGAACGGAGCTTGCAGATGGGGTTACACTATAAGGGGTTTCTGATATCGCTTCTGATTTTGTTGCCAAACATTCTTTTATTACGCTTTGCCCCACGATCCATTCCCAAATTAACCTCTACCTCTATTCTCTTTACGGTATTCGAACGGATTGGCCAAATCACTTGTTTTGTTCTGCCTATCCTCTATGGGCGAAAGATTGCAGAGCAACCTATAGACTATATAACACTTCTAATGGGGATCTGCCTCATAATTTACTACCTATGCTGGATTCGCTTTTTTGGGGGCGGCCGAGAGTTTTCATTATTGTTTAAACCCCTAGGTCCTATCCCAATACCAATGGCCCTCTTCCCAATGCTGTATTTTATCCTTCTGGCATATTGGCTGCACTCATATCTCTTTGTTGTCCCTGCCCTTATATTCTCCATCGGCCACTTTGTAAATAGCTGGAGTGTATATACGCAGATCAGGAGATAGTATTACACTGGTCAAAATTCTGATTTTAAAAGCTACTGCTTTCGTTTCTCTAGCCTAGCGCACCCCTTCGCCGCCCTTTTCCGCCCTTTTCCTATCACCATTTAAATGCCGCTTTAAATGACACAATAGCTTGCTATTCCGCCAGTGACAAGTAACGGTGGGCCAAATCAATCAGCAATTGCTCCTCCATCCCGTGGAATTCGAAAATTGTCACTGTCTTATTTTTTTCTTCGTGATAAAGATGCATCTCTTTCCACCCGGAATTGTGCGCTCTGATCAAGGCAATATCCTCTCCAAACCCTTCAACAAACTTCCAGCTGGCCGGATAAGAATAAGACATGTGATCCGACTTCATGCGCGGCTTGTCCGTTAGATCATTATAATCCGTACCCTGCACCACAACGATGTGTTGCTGGCTGTCATTTTCGAAAATTTCCACAAAGGCTGGTCCGAGCGGCGTCACAACCTCATCCTTGCCAGAGTTGTCTGCATAAGAATAGTGTTTTTTTACAAACCCTGCGCTTACCGTCTTGTGCCAGCCTTCAAGCTGATCAAGCGATCTCAGCGGATAAAACGCAAGCTTCTGTACCTCTGCAGCCGTTAATTTGTCTTTTTCCTTAAGTATCTGTGTGAAGCTATCCACTGGCGATTCCCAATTCGTCTCCTCTCCCATCACATCTGGAACGATATTGTCCTCCGGGGTTCGAACCGTGAAGTCCTGACTCCCCCAATCCAGATAGTTCTTCACATAGGAGTAACCGACAGCAGGCACAATGCCCAGGAATAGCACCACGGCCATTGCAACTATCGCCATCCTCCGCTTACCGATTGTCCGCTTGCCCCTTGATTCATGCCAAATTTGTGCCGCACTCACAGAGGTGTTTTTATTTTCCACCGAATCCTTCAGCGCATGTGAAATCCGGGTTTGCACATTATCTTTCATATAGTTTGCCTCCTTGAAAAAGTGCATTATCGCTATCCTGTTTCATCACGATCCTGAGTTTGCTTAACGCGGAATTCAGCCTTGACTTGCATGTCCCGAGCGGGATACCCAAAACCTGCGCCGCCGCCTCCAGGGATAAGTCCTGATAATAATGCAGCACGATAACCTCCCGGCATTTTAATGACAGCATGGCGACATGCTGCCAGACCTCTTGGCTGCTATCCGGAACAAATCCCTGTCCCCCTGCTGTATCAACCGCCTCCGGCATATGCTGGCCAAACAGCTTGAGCCATGTTTGCTTGCGCAGCATATTCCGCGTAATGTTCACCGCGATCCGGTTTATCCAAGGACGAAAGGGCCGCCCTTCATCATACAAATCGTATTTATTCATTACTTTAATAAAGGTCTCCTGAGTAATATCATCAGCCAGCGCCTCAGAGCGGGTTAACAATAAAGCTGTGCGGTATACATAAGCGGAATGCTCATTGAATAGCTCGGTTAATTTCTCTTCTGTTATTTGTGTTTTCATCTCACCCCTCCTCCGAAATATGGCTTGTTGAAATACTGTCATAGTATATACACAGCGAGGCAGCTGTTTAGTTCGATTTTGCACTTAATAAATACACAAAAAAGCCCATTGATATTATATCAATGGACTTCTAAAGGTTGTAGTTGGTACCGGCGAGAGGACTCGAACCTCCACGGTTTCCCACTCGATTTTGAGTCGCACATGCTATCGCGACATGAGCAGAAGTTCCTAAAATCATTCGTACTTTTTGATTCCTGTTACCTTCTATGTTTCTGTTAAAAGGAATTTAGAATACTTGTACAACTTCTTTAATATCATCGATTTCCTCAAGAATTGCGCGCTCAATAGCAGCCTTTAACGTAATCGTAGCACTTGGGCAACCGTTGCAAGCTCCCAAAAATCTTAATCTGGCTATACCGTTCTCAACCTCGACCAGTTCAGCATCTCCACCGTCACGCAGTAAGAAAGGACGTAGTTTGAGAAGCACTTCCGATACTTCATCGAATAAAATTCCATTTTCTTCCATTGCGCCAGCTCCTCTCATTGTTTTACCAACAGTCAATTTATGCCTTTTTTCACCCTAGATGTCTAAGTGATCCTTTGCTTTTTGCCTAAGAATGGCCTCTTGATCCGATTCCAGGTGCGAATAAATAGTAGCCGTTGTTGAGTAATCACTATGACCTAACCATTCCTGAACCTCTTTCATGCTAACACCATTACTCAATAGTAAAGTAGCGCAGCTATGACGCAGATCGTGAAAACCGTCAATCCGCATCATGTACACAAAAGCAAAAAACTTGAAGACAACTCACCGACGAAAAACGACTATAAAGATGCCAAAGTCATTGCCATTGCCTATCTGGTGCGAAACGGGAAATATAGCGAACCTAATCAACCTACGAGCCTCTACGCAGACCTACGCATTCTCATGAATCTCCGAGAGAAGATCATGGTAAATCTGGGGCAGGTGCAAAGACGGATGCAGAACTGGAAGGATCAATTTTTCCCGGAGTACAGAGAGGTTTTTAAACTACCACCTGCTTTGAGCAGGTGGTAGTTTAATCAGCAGGCTAAAGAAGCGGCCCTCTCAAAAATGAGCGTCCGCTTCTTTTCTAATTGTCGTGTCTGTAACGGACGGCAGTTCCCTTATTGAAACTAACTTACAGAATTGAAATTTACATACTCCAGTGCGTACTTTTCATGCCTGAGAAATGATTCTATACTGAGTTAAACATAGTGAATGGGGGAGGTTCAGTTGGATTATTGGATCCGAATGGAGGGAGGAAATCTGCGCCTTGGAACGCAGATGGACCCTAAATCTGAAGCGGTGACGGCGAGCTCTAAGACTGTCCGGGATCTGGTGAAATGGGATATTCCTGCGGGTGTGTACCGAGCCAAAGATATTGTCCGCGAAGTCGGAATCCTGCTCGAAGCGGTTTGTGCTCGCCTGGGAGGCGCCGCCGTCGAGCCGCTGTTAGGGAATCTTCAAGCATGCCTGGCGGTTTCCGGGAGAGAAGCGGTGCTGCCGTTTGCTTCGCTGGCGACGGGCGAGGAGACGAAGAGCCGCTTCCTGGCTCAGGCAGAGCAAATCGGAACAGCTCTATCGGGCTGGGCCCGGGAAATTTATGCCGAGCACCCGGGACGGCAGCGGTATGGATATGATACCTTGATCCGACTCGTTCATCAAAGCCGGTGCGATCAGCATTTTCCGATTATGTGGCCACCAAAGAAGAAATGATCTCACGCGTAGCGGCTTGGCAATCCGACCGGAACACTGCACGTTCGACCGTTAATTGGCAATTCACAACAAAAGATGCTCGGATCAGGCTCAACAGATTATACCCTGAAATTTAGGCGATACGCAGTACTAGATTTTTAAGGATCATGGGGGCACCATTGATTTTGGAACCTCAATTTGGCAAATCGATGTTATGGGTGGCTTTGAAGGAAGTACGCCTCGGGGATTCACATTGGAAGCACTACTGCGGAAATAAATGAGGCTTACCCCGACGCTGTTCCTTCTTCAAGTGATGAGTAGTTTATACGCTCAAAAGATGCATAGCTTCAACACTCAACAGATAATCAGTACTGGATTCAATTCAGTGTAAAGGATGGGAAAGTTATCGGCATCGTCATTACCAAAAATCTGACTATGCAATAAACTTATATATCTATACCTAACCTAAAAAAACAGGTGGTCATAAGACAATCCGTTTTTTTAGGTTTCACATCATCTATGGGTTAACTGAACGAGATATTCTGAAATTTATAAAGACCAGGGTCGGTTGTCTGAACATAGTTAAGGCCATATTCAAACACGCAGCCGCTACGTTCGCCATCCGCGGTATACTTGGGATTTTCATCCGTTAGCACGATGCGGTATCAATCGCACAAAAGAACATCCCTTCTGCCAACCACCAGTTAGGATGTTCTTCAATCTCATTACATAAGTATGGAATTAATGCCCCATCATCGCATCATTTAGCTGTCCATTTTATAGAGCTTAGCGAGCCCGCCCTCTGAAGTTTCGCGGTAACTACTTTTCATATCCATGCCTGTCTCATACATGGTCTGTACAACCAAATCAAAGGATATCTTACGGGTACCAGACAAGAATTTGGCCAGACTCAGCGCATTGATCGCCCGCATCGCACCGACAGCATTCCGCTCAATGCAAGGAATCTGAACCAGTCCGTTAATCGGATCACAGGTTAATCCCAAGTGGTGCTCCATGGCAACCTCCGCCGCATACTCAATCTGATCGATCTCCATACCAGACAGTTCAGCCAGTGCAGCTGATGCCATCGAGCAAGCCGTGCCAACCTCCGCCTGGCAGCCGCACTGAGCGCCGCTGATGGAGGCGTTCTGCTTGACCAGATTACCCATGAGCCCTCCGACGGCCAGAGCCCTGAGAATCTGTTCGTCCGGGACCCGCATCTTCTCCTGCATATAACGGAGCGAGGCAGGGACAACACCGCTGGCTCCGCAGGTCGGAGCCGTTACGACTGTGCCGGCGACGGCATTCTGTTCGTTGACGGCGAAAGCGTATGCGCTGACGATCCGGTTCTCCCGTGTCTCCGGGCTCTCATCCACATGCCCCTGATGATAGAGATATTTCGCCTTGCGTTCGACATGAAGACCGCCTTCCAGAATACCTGTGACGGACAGCCCTTCGTCGATCGAATACTTCATTGCTTCCCAGATTCCTTGGAGGAATTCCCAGATCTGTTTGCCTTCACGCTGCTCGACGTAATCGCTTAGTCGGATATGATTCGCTTTACAAAAGGTACTGATCTCTGCAAAGCTGTTCTCCGGGTAAACATCAGGCCCATGCGTCTCCTCCCGCCCCTCAATCACGATATCCCCGCCGCCGATACTGACAGCACGTATGAATGCGGTTTGCCGCCCGTCTTGGTAAGCGAACAAGTCCATGGTATTGGGATGAGGCAGAACAAAGTCAGGCTGCGGAACAAATTGAACCTCCGCTGGAGCGGGCGACAGTGCTCTAATAATAGCTTTGTCCGTCATATGGCCTTTGCCTGTTTTGGCAAGGGAACCATAGATCAACGCCTTGAACTGGTCTGCTTCTTCATTTTCCGACTTGAAGATTCTGGCCGCTTTCTCCGGCCCCATGGTATGGGAGCTGGACGGTCCGCTGCCAATCTTAAATAGCTCAGTCAACGATCTCATAGCACCCTTATCCCTTCTTAGTTGTCTTTGGCTTAAGATCTTCATCCTGCGGCTCGACCAGCCTTATCGCTCATTCCTCTGAAAACGTTCCTTAAGCTTCATCAGCCGCTCATGAATCCCCTCTTCATCAATAGCCATGTCAACCAATTGGTGGGTAAGCTGAAGACCTTGATTCTCTGCAAAAGCTTGTTTCCACGGATGCGACACAATCGAATGCGTAAGATGTCTTGTTGAGCGGGGTGCCTGCATGATCATTTCTGCCAGCTCCCATGCCCGTGGAAGAAGCCGTTCATGAGGCAGTACCTCACTGACCAGACCGAGATCTAATGCCTCTTGAGCAGTAATGTTCATCCCCGTGTATGCGTAGTATGCCGCTTTCTTGGTTCCCAATAATTGTTGAAGTGCCAGGACAATTCCATCTCCAGGCGGAACACCGCCTAGATAATGGGCATCGAAGAACGCCGTGTCTTCCGCGCAAATGGTAATATCACAAAGCGTTCCCAGCTGCCAGTGTGCGCCTGTGCCATTGATCGCTCCAATCGTGGGGATGTCCATGCAATGAACCATATTTTCAATCATTCTAAGTGATTCATGGTACATTTCCAGCTTCCGGCGATTCGGCCAATCCATGAATTTCGTATTCCAGACTTCAGGATTGCCGATCTGCCATAACTCTCCTGTCCCTGTAAGGATCATGACCTCATTCTCAGGATCACGGCCGATATCTGACCATACATGACCATATGCGGCTTGGACCGGCCAGTCGAATTGTAAAGGTCCCCCGTCAGTGTGCATACGCACTTCGAGTATACCGCCGCGGCGGGTCATGAGGAATAAGTCCTTGTACTTCTCCGAGTACTCTTCGAACCCTGTAGGTCCTGTCATCTTTCTATTGAACATCTTTGCCCATCAGGCGTCCCTGCATTTTCTTCAGCCGCTCCAGTGCTCCTTCTTCATCAATGGCCATGTCGTACATCTGGTGGGCAAGCTGGAATCCCTGATCGGCGACCAGAGCCTGCTTCCATGGCCGGGAGATAATAGAGTGAGACAGATGTCTCGTTGAACGCGGTGCCTGCATGATCATCTCCGCAAGCTCCCAAGCGCGCGGAAGAAGCTTTTCACGGGGCAGAACTTCACTAACGATACCCAGGTCCAAAGCGGTCTGACCATTGATATTCTTGCCGGTGTATGCATAGTAGGCTGCTTTCTTGAAACCAATCATGTTCTGCAGTGTGAGCAGCATTCCGTCTCCTGGAGGTGTGCCTCCCAGATAATGCGGATCGAAAAAGTCAGCGTCTTCTGTACAAATGGTAATATCGCAGAGCGTTGCAAGCTCACAGTGCGTTCCCGGACCATTGACCGCCCCGATGGTCGGGATGTCAATGCAGAAGATCAGATTTTCAAGCAGTCTCAGTGATTCATGATACTGTTCGAGCTTCTTTTGCTTCGGCCAATCCATAAATTTCGTATTCCAGACCTCAGGGTCGCCAATCACCCATTTATCCCCAGTTCCCGAAATAATCATGACTTCGTTCTCCGGGTCACGGCCGATATCTGACCAGGCATGAGACCAGGCGGTATGGGCTTCCCAATTGTGCTTGTACGGTCCTCCGTCCGTGTGCAGCCGCACTTCGATGATTCCGTCACGGCGGGTCATTAACAGGAATTCCTTGTATTTCTCCGAGTACTCTTCAAATTTGGTGGGTCCAATCATACGTCTCTCTGACATGTTAATTCCTCCTAAGTTTGGTTTAGAGCTTATCTGTTACTTTCAAGCCAGTCTCTGGAAAAAGCTGCGTAAGCCGCAGCCCCTCTATGAAGCACCTCATCCGAGAACATCGTCTTTGGATGGTGTACAGGGTAACTATAACCTTCTTCGGTACTGCCTGCGTTAAGAAACACTGTGGTACTTGGCACCGCCTGAGATACAAATGCGAAGTCTTCCGAGCCCATTAATTTACCGCCGGGTACCAGCTCAGTTATACCGATATAGGAACCGTCACCAAAGGTATTTGCAATCGAAGCCCTCATTTGCTCATTAAGCCCGCCATCCGTTTTCACCTCAGGACAACCTCTCGTATAGATCACTTCCATTTTTGCCTGAAAAGTTTCTCCGATACCTGCGGTAATTGCACGGATACGGGCTTCCACTTTATCCCGTAATGCAGCGTCAAATGTGCGCACGCTTCCTTTCAATCTGGCCGTATCGGGAATCACGTTGTTCGTAGTTCCGCCTTCCATCACGCCAATGGTAAGCACTGCATTATCAATCGGCGAAACTTCCCGGCTAAGAATACCCTGCAGCGCCAGATGAAGATGAGCAGACACATTTAAGGGGTCCACTGCGGCCTCGGGCATTGCGCCATGTGAGC
This sequence comes from Paenibacillus sp. FSL H7-0357, assembly GCF_000758525.1. NCBI lineage: Bacteria > Bacillati > Bacillota > Bacilli > Caryophanales > Paenibacillaceae > Paenibacillus > Paenibacillus sp. FSL H7-0357. The sequence continues at coordinate 6,578,745 of NZ_CP009241.1, forward strand.
CCCTCCCCCGGATGATGATTTCGAACCAATCCGAAGAAGCTGAAATCGCGCCACCTTCCTCAGGCACTACAAATTGTCCGACAGGAAGCGGCATTCCGGTCAATACGTGAAGCATCATAGCGGCATCCACCTTGGGATTGTCGAGAATCCCGCTCTCCAGCATCATTTTTGCCCCGTGCAGCGTCTCTTCACCCGGCTGAAACATAAGCTTAACCGTCCCGCGAAGCTGCCCTTCATTAGCCTTTAGGATCTCCGCAGCTCCGAGCAGCATAGAGGTATGCATGTCATGACCGCAAGCATGCATGTTTCCATTCAACGATGCGTAAGACAGCTCCGTTTCTTCTTGAATGGGCAAAGCGTCCATATCCGCACGGATCAGAACCACCTTCCCGTCATGCTGTCCGCCAATCGTAACCGTTAGCCCTGATTCTCCTACCGGAGCGGGCTTAAGCCCCATCGACTCCAAGGCCTCTTTTACGTATGCAGTTGTCCTTGGCAAACTTAAATCAAGCTCCGGAACCGCATGAAGATGATGCCTGTACGTGACCAACTTGTCCTGCAACTGCTGGGCCATACTCATTAAGTCTCCAGCTTCTTCAATCACAATGAACATCTCCCAAAGCACAAATTAAATGAACGTTAGAACAGAGTTAACATTCCCCCCCTTTGTATTTTAAGACTTTTTAAGAACACTTTTATCGTACTGACATTTTCATTCGCTGTCAAGAGATATTAAGACATTTTAAGAACATTATTTTGGGGGCTGACGGAATATTGTAATATCACATTTATTGTGATATAACTCTTTTGATTGGACTGTTAATGAAAGGAATCTATTATGAAAATCAAACTGGGTATTATCACGCCTGAGACCCATATGGACTATTTCCGCACCATTGAAGAGGAAATGCGGCCACTATGTCAGTTCCGGTTTCTTACAATCAGCAATTTCCGGGAAACTACAGACATCTATCTCAATAACTTGGAATCGGTGGATGGATTTGTGATCAGCGGCAGGATGCTTTACGAGTCCATCGACAAGGAATGCCTGGATGACAAGGTACCTGTTCACATTTTGCAGGATGATGAGAACCTGCTGTATAGAGAGCTTTTCCGGCTGCTGGTTACAGAACCTGGGCTGGATATCTCCCGGATCTATGTGGATTATGCGTATATCATCGAGTCTTTCAGCGAATTCCAGCAATACCTGACTCATGAGGGTAAACCCATTGACAGCGGAGATTTGCTCGAACGGGTGGAGACCATGCTGGAGAACCATATCACGCTGTGGGAAGATGAGAAAATAGACCTGTCCATCACGGCGTTCGGCCATTTTGTCCCGGAACTGCAAAAGCACGGAGTCAGATATATTTTAATCCGACCCACCTTGGAGAACGTCAAAGAGACCATAAGCGAAATTATCAACGAAATTACCATCCTCAAGCTTAAGAACCAGAGGGCAGTTGTTGCATTCTTATCGGCCATAACAGAGCTGCCGCCATCTGAAGAGCAGCTTCATGAGCTGAAACTCCTTGTCGGCAGGTTTCTACACAGCATGAATCTGGCAGACACGGCCCAAATTTCAGAAGGCTTTGTCAGACTGTACACTACCTACGGAAATTTCATGAGGATCACCTCTAACGCGCATAACTGCACCCTCCTGGAATATCTGGAAGAGCGCATACAAGGCAAGGTGAAGATTGGTTGGGGCTCGGGGCATGAATATTTTCAAGCGAACGTTAACGCTACCAAAGCTCACAGACAGGCGGAGGCCTTTACGGGCAGCTGCAGCTTTTTGATAGACGAGAATCAGAAGGTTGTTGGCCCCATGCGGAGCATGAATGTCATCCAGTTCTCTGAACAGGGGGACCCGGAAATCATTGCGTTAGCCAAAAGGATCGGAATCAACAACATCAATTTGCAAAAAATCATGTCCTATGCAGAAATCACGAGAACCAATAAATTATCCTCTGAGGATGTTGCCGAGTGCCTGTCCATGACCGTCAGAGGTGCAAACCGTATCCTTAACAAAATTGAAGAAAGTAAGTACGTACAAACGGTATTTGAAAAGCGGGACAACAGTAAAGGGCGGCCCAAAAAATACTACGAGCTGTTGTTTCTTGACAACGAAGGGCACAAATTAAGCAAATGATGCGCAATAGTAAAAGGCACATTTTCTAAATTGAAAACGTGCCTTTTGTGCGCTTAAATACTGGGTCAAATCACTCTCTGGCCGGACGACCAGCTCTGCACATGCTGCAGAAACCGCCGCGTCGCCGGTGAAGCATATTTCATCGAGTTGACCGTGAGGCCAAGGGAACGGAAGCTGCGCTCTTCCAGCTCAAGCATGGCTACATACTCATGCTGGAACCGGGTGACCAGCTCCGGGAGGATGCTGATGCCCAGGCCTTTTTCCACCATGGCAATAATGGCGTAACCATCCCCGGCCGAGAACTGATGCCCGCCTTTTCAGCACCCGTCACACATCCTAGTCTGAATCGGCCTTGGGAATGATGAAGTCCCCGTAAGTCGAATTTAATCAGTGGACTCAATTCCAAAAATATTGCATCTTCCTAGATCCGACATCCCATATTTTTTCGTTCCCCTCGATAGTTATCGTGAGTTGACCACCTACTTCAATAGGAATTTTAACATTGCCGGGAACAACTCGGGATTAAGACGTTGATCTTCTCCAGAACTATTTAATACTTCTTGTCCATCAACGGAAACCCTAACGCTTCCCGAATAATCCGATGGTTCAGGCATTCCAAAATAAAAAGAGAATATCATCTGCTCTTTATACTTATACGTAAACGCTTCAATATTCCTATCTTTAACGCCATACATATTAAAGCGGGGGGTTATATCTTGACCGCTTATTCTAAAGCTATTTATATTGTTACCAGTTGATATATTTCCGGAACTGTCTATCAATTCTTTTATCGCCACAAAGGGACCTTCTTCTTTGGTTAACGCTTTATCCAAAATCCCAGATAATCCCCATACCCCTAGAAGCAGAGCCATACAGGAAATGGAGGTTATTACAATCATTGCAATATTGCGCCGAATATTGCTTGAACGAAAACCAAGCTTGTACGCCCCAAAACCGACTGCTGCGCCTAATGAATTCAGAAGTGCGTCGTTAATGTCGAAGCTGCCCAGAAACGATAGTGCCTGTATGGTTTCCATCACAATAATCGCCAGAAAGAACAATGTAATGAAGCGAATAAAGGAGATCCGATATATCAATGGGATGAATATACCAAAAGGGATAAAGGCTATAAGGTTTCCGAATCCCACCAAATCCATGCCAGTTGGGCCTTCAATATTGCATTCGCGTTGTTCAGCCAAGTATGCCGATTAGGAGAGTCCTCCAAAGACATCATCATCATGCCTGTACCAGCGCACATGTCGGTCTGCCAATAACTGCAGCCCAATTTATCTAAAGAACACGAACCTCGAAATTTTTAAAACCAGTTGCTTCGCAAGCTTCAGTCTAATACTCTATTTTCTTCATACACCAGTTTCCAAGCCCCTAATCAATTGCAAGTATATCCCGGATCATTGTATTCCAAATATATCTTGCAGATAGTTATCAAGAATACGAAGGGGCTCGTGTAAAGCCTGGTTTGGAAACTTATGCGTTACCTTATAGCATATTCTTGGAGGCACAGAAACCGATAGTTTCTGGATAACAAAATCTCCCATCCGCATCATATATTCGCCAATCGAAGCAGGCACTATCGTCCATTGTTTGGCGTCATTCAAAAAAGTAGTGATGAGTCCCGCTGTATCCAGATGAACACGGGATGGGCAATGAGGATCCCACCACTGATCATGTCTGAATTGAAACTCTCTGTTCCAATTGATGAAGACTTCGTGCTGTGCCTCCAATTCATTCATTTCAACCGCACCTCCAGCCTGACGCCCCGTCATAGCGAGACGCAGCAGCACCATTTCTTCCGTAAAAAACGGTTTAACCATAACACTAGGCGACACGATTTCCCGCACCACAAATGCCACATCCATCTCGCGTCGCTCAATACTATCGAAAGCTTCCTGAGTATGCTGCGTACGAATTTGCAGACGGATTGACGGAGTATGCTGATTTAGCATTTTATACACAGGAGGCAAAACAAAATGACTTATACTTTCGGCAGCGCTTATGGCCAAACTTAACTGCGAACCGCTAGCCTGTAAGATTTGTGTTTCCCTCCAAAGAGCCTCCCATCGTTCCGCAATGCTAAAAAAGTTCTCCCCTTTTGGGGTCAGACTGATTTTGGATGCCCCTTTTCTCCGCTCAACCAAAAGGCCGCCCATTTCCTCCTCCAATGTCTTTAACCGGTAGCTTACCGTCGCTTGTGACAAGTGCAGCCATTCGGCCGCCTTGCTTATATTCTGGGTCCGTACAATAGCTAAAAATGCTTCAATCCCAGGAAAATACATAGAATATCCCCTCAATATATAGAAATATTTAATATAGTTCTCAAAATATTTGAGTTTTACACCATTATTCTTCATATTTAAAATTATCATTAATCAAGACAAACAGCAACGAAGGGTGGTTTAACATGAAAATTCTTATAGTTGGTTATTTTAACGAAACCTCAAAATCAAACATCGCAAGATATTTTCCGCAAGATTGGAACGTAGTTATTGTCCCGCCCGGAAAAGAAATGCTGCATCATATTGAAGATTGCCAGGTCATAATCCCTGAACATATTAAAGTAGATCACAGCCTGCTTTCTACTGCAAAAAATTTAGAGTTGGTACAGACAGGTGCAGGATTTGATAATGTGGATATCCCTACCTGCACACAACGTGGCATTTGGGTGGCCAATGCTGCAGGCGTGAATGCACAGGCAGTAGCTGAGCACGTCATGGCATTGATCTTGTCTTATTATAAAAACATACCGTTTCTGGATGCGTTCATGAAAAACAGGATGGATGAACATCATTTGGATTATACCGGATGTGAATTAGAAGGTAAAACCATTGGGATTATCGGTTTGGGCGCTATCGGAAAAAAAGTAGCTGCGTTTTGCCGAGCATTTGATATGAAGGTGCTGGCTTATAAGAGAAATCTCGTTGCACAATCGGACGGTTTTGTGAAAATGACGGATTTTGATACTCTTGTAAGCACATCGGACATCGTCAGTGTACACTTGCCCTTGAATCCGCAAACCAAGCAGTTGATCAACAAAATGGTATTCCAGAAAATGAAAAGTACCGCTTTGTTTATCAATACGGCCCGCGGCGGGGTTGTCAACGAACGAGACTTGATTGATGCTCTAAAAAACGGGGATATTGCCGGCTCATGCCTGGATGTGTTTGAAACTGAACCGCTTCCTTTGGACAGTGAGCTCCGGAATCTGGGTAATGTGATCCTTACGCCCCATACTGCAGGAATGCCTGATGGCCGGAAATTTCATAAAAAAAGATATGATTTTTTTGTCAATAATATAAAACGTGTAGAAAATGGTGAAGAGCCTGAAAGCAAGCTCAATCAGTTGTTATAGTTTTGATGCAATAAAAATGAGCTGTCGGACGCAGATCCTTGCAACTGCGTGCTTCCCGATAATTCGGACAGGGACGGATGATGCTGCCGTCAGGCTAATAGCAACACATTCCCACACCTGGTTTCCCCTATATAATGAAAAGGGGAAACCTATGTCGTAGCCCTCCCCTTTTATCATAGATCACGTATCATTCACATCTAGACGATAAAAAGGAGGATGAACATGAATAGCACTTCAACTCTGCTCCATTTAGCACAAAAAGGTTACAAAGAAGCTGAAGCCAAGTTGATTACCCGTTATGAGCCAGTTATCAATAAATACGCATAACGAAATGGAATCATTGATGAAGATTGTAAACAGTAGTTGACAATTTCTTATATCCTAGCAGTTCGTCGCTTTGATCTTAATCGTTACAAATAATTACGTGCAAAGCCATATGGAGTACACTTCATATGGCTTTGCACTTTTTTTCACATATTTTAATTTTAGCTTAATATTATCATTTGTTGACGCTAGTTGCCTTTCTCGTTCCAAATCCCCATTTATATTATAAAAACCGATAACCTTGATTGATTCTTGATCCTTGATACCTTCGTATTGTTTATTTCAAGTGTGATCCTTTCTCTATGGTGAGAACGAGCGAATGAGTGATGACAGCTCTCTAAAGATAGCTCAGACACACAGCATGCGTACATTTGAGGATAGATTTAGTGTCTTTTACCTAAACAAATTTAGAATACTTGTACAACTTCTTTAATATCATCGATTTCCTCAAGAATTGCGCGCTCAATAGCAGCCTTTAACGTAATCGTAGCACTTGGGCAACCATTGCAAGCTCCCAAAAATCTTAATTTGGCTATACCGTTCTCAACTTCAACTAATTCAGCATCTCCACCGTCACGCAGTAAGAAAGGACGTAGTTTGAGAAGCACTTCCGATACTTCATCGAATAAAATTCCATTCTCCTCCATTATGCCAGCTCCTCTCATTGTTTTACCAACAGTCAATTCATGCCTTTTTTCACCCTAGATGTCTGAGTGATCCTTTGCTTTTTGCCTAAGAATGGCCTCTTGATCCGAAAGTTCCCTTATAAGCGTATAAATAGAGTCTAAAGGTATCATCACACCACAACTTGCGCTCAATCCTGACAGCATATTGAAGTAGAACTGAAGTTTCCGTATCTCTCGGGTAATTTGAGCTAGTTCTGAATTGTCCGAATTATTTTTCTTCATTACTAACACCTCGTACTTCTTTAAAGAGTGATAAAGGTTTGATCTATTAAATTATTGAATCAACCGATGCTTCCTTCCATTTCAAATTGAATCAGCCGATTCATTTCAACGGCATATTCCATCGGCAATTCTTTGGTAAACGGCTCAATAAAGCCCATTACAATCATTTGTGTGGCATCTTGTTCTGTAAGCCCGCGGCTCATTAAGTAAAACAATTGTTCCTCAGACACTTTGGATACTGTTGCTTCGTGCTCCAAAGTAATCTGATCATTTTTAATTTCATTGTACGGAATCGTATCTGATGTTGACAGGTTGTCCAAAATCAACGTATCACACTTAATATTGGACTTGGATCCTGCGGAATCGCGGCTGAAGCTTGACAATCCCCGGTAGTTTACTTTGCCACCCTGCTTGCTGATGGATTTGGATATAATCGTAGATGTGGTCTCGGGAGCAAGGTGAATTACTTTCGCGCCGGCATCTTGATGCTGACCTTTACCGGCTACGGCAATAGACAGGATGGACCCCTTGGCTCCCCTTCCTTTCAATATTACAGCCGGATACTTCATGGTTACCTTGGAGCCGATGTTTCCGTCCACCCATTCCATTGTGGCATTTTCCTCTGCCACAGCTCTTTGGGTTACCAAGTTGTAGATATTAGGAGCCCAATTCTGGATTGTCGTGTATCGGACACGGGAATCTTTCCGGCAAATAATTTCAATAACTCCGCTATGCAGAGAACTGGTACTATAAATAGGTGCTGTACATCCTTCAACATAATGGACAAAGCTACCCTCTTCGGCAATAATTAATGTCCGCTCGAATTGGCCCATATTTTCAGAATTAATACGGAAATACCCTTGTATAGGAACCTCACATTGAACGCCCCTCGGAATGTATACAAAGCTGCCGCCTGACCAAACCGCACTGTTAAGCGCCGCAAATTTATTGTCGGCGGGAGGGATGATCGTTCCAAAATGTTGCTTGAACACTTCAGGATATTGCTTTAAAGCAGTATCCGTATCAAGGAACACAACGCCCTGATCCTCCAGTTCCTTCCGCATACTGTGATAGACTACTTCCGACTCGTATTGAGCGGATACGCCTGCCAGAAACTTTTGCTCCGCTTCAGGAATCCCTAGCTTGTCAAAGGTTGCTTTAATCTCGGAGGGAACCTCCTCCCAGGTCTTTCCCTGTTTTTCGGAAGGGCGAACGTAATATTGGATGTTATCAAGATTTAGTCCGGACAAATCCGCTCCCCACCCAGGCATCGGCATTTTGTAGAATTGCTTCAAAGCTTTCAGCCGAAAATCGAGCATCCACTCCGGCTCTTCCTTGATCCGGGAAATTTCTCGGACAATCTCTTCAGTCAGACCTTTTCCAGATTGAAAAATAGACTGGTGCTCATCGCGAAACCCATATTTATATTCACCCATGTCCGGCGCTTTTTTAGCCATTGTTATCGCTCCTTTTAACCTTCATAAGACTCACTTTGATTGGCTCTGATTCCCTATGATCTGCCAAGTTTTTTCTCCACTACATCCTGCAGGCGGCTACGCACTCCCTCCAGCGGGATCTCCGAAATGACAGGAGCGAGGAATCCGAAAATAACAAGATATTCGGCTTCACTCCGTGAGATCCCGCGCGACATCAGATAATAGATTTGTTCCGCATTTACTTGCCCCACGGATGCAGCATGACCGGCGGTTACATCATCCTCATCTATCAGCAGGATCGGATTGGCATCACCGCGCGCATTTGGACTTAACATCAGTACACGTTCTGTTTGCTGACCATCACAATTGGTTGCACCTTTTTCAATTTTTGTAATCCCGTTGATAATGGCCGTAGCTTCTTCACGCATTACTGCGCGTGTGATCATTTGGCTCACCGAGCTTCTGCCAAAATGCTGGGCTTGCGTAGTATAACTCAATTTCTGGTCCCCAGAGCCTATCGCAATCACCTTAGCGTCAGAGATGGACCCGTTACCCTGGAGTAATGTCTTGGTATCACTGGCGGTATAGCCATTATTCATCTCGCCGACAATCCATTCTACACCGCCATCCGCAAGCACAATCGCACGCCGCTGGGTGAAGTCCGTTGTTGCTGCAGCAAGCTGATGAACAGAAGCGACCTGCACCTTGGAGCCTGCCCCTGCAAACACCTCTACCACACCATTATGCAAAACCTTGATATCATCTCTTCTCGATATACAATGATCCACATAGCTGATCTTGCTGTTGTTACCAGTCACAATCAAGATGTGAGGAGCAAAAAGCGCCCCGCTCGTATCGCTATAAAAGATCGCTTGAATGGGAACTTCAACCTCTATACCATCTGGGACATATAGAAAAACGCCACCACTCCATAAGGCACTGTGCACAGCAGACAATCTGTGCTCTTCCGGCTTCACTGCCTGAAAGAGATAACGTTGAACCAACTCCTCATGCTCTTTTGCCGCAGTATGCAGGTCCGTTAAAATTACTCCCTGGGCGGCTAAGCTCTCGGACAATTTCGTATACACTACATCCGAATTGAACTGAACGATTAGTCCGCCTTTCACTGGAGAAGCAACCAAACCTCGAACAACCTCCGGCACAGCTTCCAAACCTGACCATGCATTCTCAGCTTTGTAATCTCCACTTTCGTAGATATCCCATTTTTCAAGCTTGATTTTCTCTACTTTAGGCAACTCCAGCGTCTCTGCCAGTTCGAGTGCGTGAACGCGGCGTTCAATCAGCCAGCGAGGTTCATCCTTAGCACTTGACCAAGCGCATAAAGCGTTCGCATTCATTAAAATTTTTGCTTGTATACCCACTTGCTTTTCCTCCTCTTCAGCTTTCAAACTTCCTCGCCTACCGTCTCATCCGTAATCCCAAGCTCCTCCTTCACCCAATCGTACCCTTCAGCCTCCAAACGGTGGGCAAGCTCCGGACCGCCAGATTTAACTATCCGCCCTTGCATCATGACATGCACAAAATCCGGGGTAATATAATTCAACAGTCGTTGATAATGGGTGATGATTAAAAAGCCTCTATCCGGGCTGCGCATCTCATTTACGCCATTGGCCACAATACGCAGTGCATCGATATCAAGCCCGGAATCCACTTCATCCAGGATCACAAACTTGGGTTCAAGTAGCATCATTTGCAAAATCTCATTCCGCTTTTTTTCACCGCCGGAGAATCCCTCATTCAAATAACGATGCGCAAATTCCGGGTTCATCTCCAGCCCCTTCATTTTGCTCTCCATTTCACGGATAAAACGGATTAAGGATATCTCATCGCCTTCTTCACGCCGTGCATTGATGGCACTTCTGAGAAAGTCCGAGTTGGTCACGCCGGCAATTTCACTTGGGTATTGCATAGCGAGGAACAAGCCTGCCTGGGCACGCTCATCCACCTCCATCTCCAGAAGGTCTTCATTGTCCAATGTCACCTTGCCGCCGGTAACCTCATATTTGGGATTGCCCATTAAAGCTGAAGCCAACGTACTTTTTCCCGTCCCATTAGGCCCCATAATCGCATGAATCTCTCCGCCATGAATCTCCAGTGTGAGCCCTTTTAAAATTTCTTTCCCTTCAATCTTGGATCTTAATTCCTCAATCTTTAATGTCGTCATTTATCGTAAACTTCCCTTCGGAGTATTCTTCGGCACGCGCCACCAAATCACTCATAAATTTTCCAATAGTCTGCAGCTCAGCCTCTGAATAGGATTCAATGAATTGGTAAAACCTTTCTTCTTTTTCTTTGTGCAGCTCTTTATGCAAACGATAAACGTGTCTTCCCTTATCCGTTAAACTAAAGTAAATCTCCTTACGATTGTTGTTCAGTTGACTTCTCATAATGAAGCCCATTTCCAGCAGCTTTGCACTAATTTTAGTAATGCCAGCTTTGGACAACCCCATCTTCTCCACAATCCCGGTATGATTTATCGGTTCATAATCACCAATGCAATCAATAACGTGTACACTAGTAATATTGTTGGAGAGCATTTCAATCTGGTACTTTCTGGCCTGTTGCCGAAACGAGTTAAATTCTTGTTCAGTGTACAGCTCATTCAGATGCAGCATTCTAATATATTGCTCGTAAAGATGACCTTTAAAATGATTTTGAAACTCCAATTTCGCAATCTCCCCTCTCTTGTAGTAGTTGCAGACCAAGTTCAGTACCAGCAATAGATTGTTTTTCTTTTTTTGTTCACCTGTGAACAAAATTATATTAACATAATTGATATTGATTATCAATATCAATTATGTTCAGTGTGAAGCAATCCTGGAGGCGCTTTTCATTGGTTCGTTGTCATTGTCATCGGCCTCATGCTGCGTTCCGACCAGTTGGGTCTCCTCTCCATTATCCTGGATTTATCCGTTTCGCTCCGGTGCAACGAACCTTTGGTTCATTTCTTTCGCTCCTCCGCCTGGTCGCTAGACGCCCTTCGCACCGTCTGGCTTTTGGTCGTGCGAGCTCACGCGCCTCTGTTGTACCCTAACGGCAAGGTGGTCTTGATGGGTGACGGCTGCATACAAGGTAAGGAAGCCAACCGAATGCCCGGAGTCAAGAAGCTCCATCAGGAATTGGAGAATTCCGCCAATGGAGCGTATTTCTTCGGACACTGTTTCAGCGCCATCCGCCTTCTGTTGGGCACGTCCCGGAAAAAGGGGACAAAGGTGGTGCTGGCCGAGATGTTTCAATGCCGCGCCGCCACGCTTCAATACGCTACAGTGAGCGTATAAGACAAAGAAGAAGCGGTCAGTTACCTGTGTCTGTATTTGCTTTGGGGCCAAAGATTATACCAAGAACTGCGGTTTGTGCTGGTGAAGCTGAACGGGCAATGCTCTATTCTAGCTAGCATCGATCTGACCCTGGAGGCGACCGGGGTCATCGAAATGTATACCGCCCGGTTCAAGATCGAATGCACCTTCCGGGCGCTTAAGCAGTCCATCGGCGGATTCAGCTACCACTTTTGTAGCAAACCCATGCCGAAGCTCAACCGGTATTTGAAAAAGGGATAGGTCCATTCGCTGGAGTTGGTTGAAGACGAGAAAGCGCAACGAGACATCCGCCTGACTGTGAAAGCAATTGAAGGAACTTTTCACTGTTCAGTAATTCATCAAATATTTTTTAAGAAGTATCGAAAAAAGTAGTATGTCTTCCATTTTTCATGATGGAAGGTTGCCTTTTTTGACTCTGTTTCCCATTTAGGTACAGAGAGGAGATGGAAACTTATGACATCGGGAGTTGACGTTAATGATTTACTTGAAAGAGCATTCAGCAGTTATGTGAAAGCATGTCTCCGGCACGCTCAAAAAGATTATTTTGAGAAACTGATGCGTGATTCGGCTTATGTTGTTCCTTTGGATACTGTCACTTTAGAGATCGATATCAACTTTTTAGTTCGTCACCACAACATACCGGAGCCTCAAAACGTTCCTGTTCTTTCTCAAATTTCTGAAATATCGTATCTAACGTCAAAAGAACAAAGACTTTTGTACCTTAAGTATTACGAAGATAAAACAGACAAGGAATTTGCTCAACTTTTAGGAACCAGCAGACAAGCTGTTTCCAAAATGAAATCAAACGTTCTGGTGAAGCTTAAAAGCATTATGGAGAAGTAAAGGCTCGTTTGCTTGTCGCAGTCTTCCCGCTTTATCATACAACGCTGATATTTTGCAATTGGATGATAAAAGGAGGATAAACATGAATAGTACTTCTACTCTGCTCCATTTAGCGCAGAATGGTGACAAAGAGGCAGAAGCCACGTTATCACTCGTTATGAGCCAGTTATTTCTACCTTTCAATTAGATTCTCTGAAAAAACGTGATGATAATCATTATCAATTTCATCTTTCCAAGTCAAAGTCAATCTGATATAATAACACCAAAATACCAAACATCCTACGTTTCGCAAAGGAGTGATGCTGTTGTTAACTCAAACTCAACGTTTAACCTTGGTGGAACAGGTGGCCTACCAGATCCAGGGGAAGATCGAAAATAGCGAATGGCAAGTAGGGATGCGTATTCCTCCAGAGCCCGAGCTAATGGAACAGCTTCAAGTCAGCCGTAATACCTTGAGGGAAGCTATTCGGGCTTTAACGTATGCGGGTCTGCTGAAGACCAGACAAGGGGATGGGACCTATGTCTGCTCCTCAAGTGTTCTGGGGTCAGTGATTAAAAAAGTGATTCAGCATACCGATAAGCTTGAGAGCCTGGAGGTCCGATATGCATTGGAAAGAGAGGCTGCTGCCCTGGCTACGCTCAGGAGAGGCGAAGAAGATTTGGAGGCGATTCGGACATGCTTGGACCAGTGCAGACAAGCAGCCAGCCAGCAGGATCTCAAAGCTTATGCTCACTGGGATGTCGAGTTTCACAAAATGGTGATTGCTGCTTCACATAACCAATTGATGGCGAATTTGTACAATCATATTTCGGAGGCGCTGCAAAACATGGTTTTGGAAACGAAGGACTTCAAAAATGCGGCTTTTTATCTCGACTCTCATGACCTGCTTTATCAAGCCATTGCCAATCAGGATTGCCACCAAGCCGAGGAGGCTGTTCGTTTATACATTGAAAAGGCCCGTGCTAAACTGTGCTAAATGAAGCATTCAAATGCACGGACACGACTAGTCCCATGAAAAACAGGTTTGAAGCTTATCAACATGCTGCCACGCTTTTATGGAGTTACACAAGGCAACATACGAATTGATGAAATGAACATCACCGATATTAGCCTTTCCTGCCTTTGATCAATATCGGGATTGTCCAACAGGATGTCTATTTATTTTCCAGAAGCATCCGTAAGAATATCGCTTATGACGACATCTGGGAAGCCGCTCACCGGGCTTAACTAGAGGCCTTTATCCATGCACAACCTGAAGGGATGAATACAGTGATCGGAGAACGTGGGGTGGATTGTCCGGGGGGACAAAAACAGTGACTGGCTATTTACGGATGTTCCTCAAGAATTCGCCAATCCTGATCCTGGACGAGACCACCTCTGCACTGGATACCGAAACGGAAACTTCAATTCAGCATTCTCTTGCTGAGCTTTCAGCGAGAAGAACAGCTTTGATGATTGCTCACCGTCTGGCAACCATAAAGAGAGCAGATGAAGAACAAGGAAAACAGAAACATTGCTTGCCGCTGTTGGACATTACAGTCGTTTTATCACCCACAGTTTGGTGATGTACAATACATTCCCTCTTAAGGGTACTTCCTCCACATGGATGAAATTGACGATTAATTAACTTAAAACGTAGGAGAATCCCTTATGAGTTCACCAGAACAATTGTTAAAAAAACAGGATGGAATATCCAGTACCGGCATTCGCAAGCAAGCGACACTCTGGTTCATGATCGTAGGAATTATTTTTATCGCAGCGAATTTGCGTGCTCCCCTCACATCGGTGGGACCATTAGTCAGTCTTATTCGAGAGAACGTGCATATTTCGAATACCTTAGCAGGCCTGATTACCACAGTTCCACTAATTGCATTTGCATTGTTATCACCTTTTGTACCAAAATTAGGACGCAAATATGGTGTAGAACGTATTATCCTGATTTCCCTTATTTTTTTGGTCATCGGTATTGCTGTTCGCTCGTTATCCGGAGCAGTGACCTTGTATGTTGGAACCGCAGTTCTGGGGTTTGCTATTACCATATGTAATGTATTACTACCTAGCCTGATTAAACGGGAATTTCCGCAGCAAATGGGTACTATGACAGGGGTTTATTCTGTTTCCATGAATCTATGCGGGGCGATTGCTTCCGGTATTAGTGTTCCCTTAGCTGTGGGGGCAGGCTTGAACTGGCAAGGTGCCTTGGGAGTATGGGGGATACTTAGCGTTATCTCCATTCTCTTTTGGGTACCGCAACTCAAGACTCCAGCGAAACCAGCCGCTGTTGCCAACAGCGCAGGTAACAACCATCAGGTCAATATATGGCGCTCTCCATTGGCTTGGCAGGTGACTCTTTTTATGGGAATACAATCGGCCATTTTTTATGTGCTGGTGGCATGGCTGCCTGAAATACTAAAAGATCAAGGCATCAGTTCAAGTCAATCCGGCTGGTTTCTCTCGGTTCTGATTATGGCTTCGCTCCCCTTTGCATTTATCGTTCCAGTTATGGCTGGTCGCATGTCTAACCAACGGTTGTTAGTGGTTATTACAACAATTCTACTTTTGATCGGAACACTTGGACTTCTCTATAGCAGTATCCATCTGGTTCTGTTTTGGGTTATTATTCTTGGAATTGGAGCGGGCTTTGCCTTTGGCTTGTCCATGATGTTTTTCGGCTTGCGTACCCAAAGTGCCCATCAGGCGGCTGAATTATCGGGCATGGCCCAATCCATCGGATATCTACTAGCAGCAATTGGCCCAGCGCTGATTGGATACTTGCATGATGCCAGTCATAGTTGGAGCGTTCCACTCCTGATATTGGTTGGCGCTTCTGCTCTACTCGGTATCGTTGGTCTAGGTGCGGCTAGAAATCAATTTGTTGGTTCTGCGAAGTAAGTCCATGATATAAAGGACTTAAACACAAGATTCACATTCATTCTAACATGAAAGACAAGTATACAGGCACGCACTTTGGTGTGCTTGTGCTGCGCCAGCTTCGAGCCAAGTAAGAAGGCTTCGCCGCTGCCTTCGGATCACTTGCAGAAAGCGAGCTCAGACAAATTAGAGAGCGTTGCTAGCCAATATACGAATTTCCCAACCCAATTTAAAGCCTATTCTGATGGAGGTTATCAGCATTTAATTGCTCGTTATGAGCCAGTTATTATTAAGTACGCAAAATGAAATGGAACCGGCGTGCAAACAGCAGATGACGATTGCCTAGATCATGGTAGTTCGTCGCTTAGATCTTAGTCACTACGCATAAAAAAGGGACTGGCTCTGTGTATCTTACTACACAGGGCCAGTTCTTGTTTTCACACACTCTATTTTAATCTATTTTGAGAAAATTTTCAGGAAACAGTTGCCCTTTACTCTCCTAATCCCCATTTATATAACAGGAAGCAATCATCATATGAAAACCAGAAGCGACGAAGCGGAAGCGCTGTGACAGTCCCAAAACGGGGCTTGAGCGACCACTGCTCCGGCTAAAATCATCCTGTGGTCGGATGAATCGCCATAACCAGAGAAGGGGATTATGATACTTCTGCCCGGCCAACGTCACGGTATTGGGGGCAGCCCGCTCGGATGAGGGAGAGCTTCGTCATAACGTTGAAGCTATGATGCTGACTTACCATCAGCAGCTTGAAATAACACTTATCCTTCACCTTATGGAGATGAAAGCATAGTAATGCCTTGTTATTATGCGCTCGGCCCACCGCTACAAGCGAATCGAATCCCTCACTTTAAAATCGGACGAGCATACAAGATACCCAAAATTCAAATTATTGCCTACCTCCGATCATTGATGTATTCGCAGCAATTAGATATGACAAATAACTTCAACACTTTAACGCATTGAATCATGTTTTAATATGCTGTAATTTAGTATAAATGGTAGGATTGTGGGCTGCTAACCGAAGGAGGATCGGGTATGATAGCAGGCCACCTGCAAGAGAAAAAAGGATTATAAAACGGCTTCTAAATATGGCTTGTTGAATAACTGTCATAGTATATACACAGCGAGGCAGCTGTTTAGTTCGATTTTGCACTTAATAAATACACAAAAAAGTCCATTGATATAATATCAATGGACTTCTAAAGGTTGTAGTTGGTACCGGCGAGAGGACTCGAACCTCCACGGTTTCCCACTCGATTTTGAGTCGAGCGCGTCTGCCATTCCGCCACGCCGGCGTATAGATAATGATAACAATCAGTTCAAAAAATAATGGAGGCGCCACCCAGACTCGAACTGGGGATAAAGCTTTTGCAGAGCTTTGCCTTACCACTTGGCTATGGCGCCACAAAATGGAGCGGACGACGGGAATCGAACCCGCGACCCTCGCCTTGGCAAGGCGATGCTCTACCGCTGAGCCACGTCCGCAAAATGGCTGGGGATATAGGATTTGAACCTATGCATGACGGAGTCAAAGTCCGTTGCCTTACCGCTTGGCTAATCCCCAATAACATTTTAGAAAAAAATGGGGCGACTGATGGGTCTCGAACCCACGAATGCCGGAACCACAATCCGGTGCGTTAACCCCTTCGCCACAGTCGCCATATGAAGCTGTTACTAACAATTTGCCAATCCTGTTTTAAAGAAATGGGGCGACCGATGGGTCTCGAACCCACGAATGCCGGAACCACAATCCGGTGCGTTAACCCCTTCGCCACGGTCGCCATATTAAGCTTTAAAATTTTCATTGGCAGGGGCAGCAGGAATTGAACCCACACCAACGGTTTTGGAGACCGTTGTTCTACCTTTAAACTATGCCCCTAAAGATGGTGGAGGCTGATGGATTCGAACCACCGAACACGTACGTGAGCAGATTTACAGTCTGATGCGTTTGGCCACTTCGCTAAGCCTCCACAGATGGTGCCGGCGAGAGGACTTGAACCCCCAACCTACTGATTACAAGTCAGTTGCTCTACCAATTGAGCTACACCGGCATATTCAGTTAAAGAAAATGGTGGCGCGGGAGGGAATCGAACCCCCGACACAAGGATTTTCAGTCCTTTGCTCTACCGACTGAGCTACCGAGCCATATAAGTTTGTTAAGGTATTGATGGCGGAACCGACGGGATTCGAACCCGCGATCTCCTGCGTGACAGGCAGGCATGTTAGGCCAACTACACCACGGTTCCAAATTGGTTGCGGGGGCAGGATTTGAACCTGCGGCCTTCGGGTTATGAGCCCGACGAGCTACCGGGCTGCTCCACCCCGCGTCAGTAAGAAAAGTATTCATTTAAAAGTTACAATGGTGGAGGCTGAGGGGATCGAACCCCCGACCCTCTGCTTGTAAGGCAGATGCTCTCCCAGCTGAGCTAAGCCTCCATAAACGAACAATTGTTATTGTAGCAATTTCACTAGATGAAATCAAGTGAAGAAATGGTGACCCGTATGGGATTCGAACCCATGTTACCTCCGTGAAAGGGAGGTGTCTTAACCCCTTGACCAACGGGCCATACCTGTAAAAAATTGTGGCGGAGAGAGAGGGATTCGAACCCTCGAGACGCTTGTGGCGCCTACACGATTTCCAATCGTGCTCCTTCGGCCAAACTCGGACACCTCTCCATATGGCTCCCCGAACAGGACTCGAACCTGTGACAACTCGATTAACAGTCGAGTGCTCTACCAACTGAGCTATCAGGGAATATTACATATCAGGCTTGATCGCCTGAAAACTGAATCCGAAACGAATCTGCGTCTTACTTCTTGGATAAGCCCTCGACCGATTAGTATTGGTCAGCTCCATGCATTGCTGCACTTCCACCTCCAACCTATCTACCTCGTCGTCTTCAAGGGGTCTTACTAATTGGGAAATCTCATCTTGAGGGGGGCTTCACGCTTAGATGCTTTCAGCGCTTATCCCGTCCGTACGTAGCTACTCAGCCATGCTCCTGGCGGAACAACTGATGCACCAGCGGTACGTCCATCCCGGTCCTCTCGTACTAAGGACAGCTCCTCTCAAATTTCCTGCGCCCACGACAGATAGGGACCGAACTGTCTCACGACGTTCTGAACCCAGCTCGCGTACCGCTTTAATGGGCGAACAGCCCAACCCTTGGGACCTACTTCAGCCCCAGGATGCGATGAGCCGACATCGAGGTGCCAAACCTCCCCGTCGATGTGGACTCTTGGGGGAGATAAGCCTGTTATCCCCAGGGTAGCTTTTATCCGTTGAGCGATGGCCCTTCCATGCGGTACCACCGGATCACTAAGTCCGACTTTCGTCCCTGCTCGACTTGTAGGTCTCGCAGTCAAGCTCCCTTATGCCTTTGCACTCTTCGAATGATTTCCAACCATTCTGAGGGAACCTTTGAACGCCTCCGTTACTCTTTAGGAGGCGACCGCCCCAGTCAAACTGCCCGCCTGACACGGTCCCCGTACCCGATTAGGGTACCAGGTTAGAACCTAGATACGATCAGGGTGGTATCCCAACGGCGCCTCCGCAGAAGCTTGCGCTCCTGCCTCTACGGCTCCCACCTATCCTGTACAGATCGTACCCAAATTCAATATCAAGCTGCAGTAAAGCTCCATGGGGTCTTTCCGTCTTGTCGCGGGTAACCTGCATCTTCACAGGTATTAAAATTTCACCGGATCTCTCGTTGAGACAGCGCCCAAGTCGTTACGCCATTCGTGCGGGTCAGAATTTACCTGACAAGGAATTTCGCTACCTTAGGACCGTTATAGTTACGGCCGCCGTTTACTGGGGCTTCGGTTCACAGCTTCGGATTACTCCTAACCGCTCCCCTTAACCTTCCAGCACCGGGCAGGCGTCAGCCCGTATACTTCGCCTTGCGGCTTCGCACAGACCTGTGTTTTTGCTAAACAGTCGCTTGGGCCTTTTCACTGCGGCCCCCTCGGGCTATTCACCCTACCGAGGCACCCCTTCTCCCGAAGTTACGGGGTCATTTTGCCGAGTTCCTTAACGAGAGTTCTTCCGCGCGCCTTAGAATTCTCTTCTCGCCTACCTGTGTCGGTTTGCGGTACGGGCACCTTCTCCTGGCTAGAGGCTTTTCTTGGCAGTGTGAGATCATGACCTTCGCTACTATAATTTTCGCTCCCCATCACAGCCCAGCCTTAACGGTGTGCGGATTTGCCTACACACCAGCCTCACTGCTTAGACGGACATCCATCAGTCCGCGTCACTACCCTCCTGCGTCACCCCATCGCTCATAGCGGATTACGGTGGTACAGTAATTTCAAACTGTTGTCCTTCGACTACGCCTTTCGGCCTCGCCTTAGGTCCCGACTTACCCTGAGCGGACGAGCCTTCCTCAGGAAACCTTGGGCTTTCGGCGGATCAGATTCTCACTGATCTTTTCGTTACTCATACCGGCATTCTCACTTGTATGCTGTCCAGCGCTCCTTACGGTACACCTTCAACCTGCATACAACGCTCCCCTACCCCAGATGCAAAGCATCTAGCCATAGCTTCGGTGGTGTGTTTAGCCCCGTTACATTTTCGGCGCAGAGTCACTCGACCAGTGAGCTATTACGCACTCTTTCAATGGTGGCTGCTTCTAAGCCAACATCCTGGTTGTCTGTGCAACTCCACATCCTTTCCCACTTAACACACACTTGGGGACCTTAGCTGATGGTCTGGGCTGTTTCCCTTTTGACAATGGATCTTAGCACTCACTGTCTGACTCCCGGCAAGAAGTTAATGGCATTCGGAGTTTGACTGAGCTTGGTAACCCTTGCGGGCCCCGCACCCAATCAGTGCTCTACCTCCACCACTCCATTCACCGAGGCTAGCCCTAAAGCTATTTCGGGGAGAACCAGCTATCTCCGAGTTCGATTGGAATTTCTCCGCTACCCCCACCTCATCCCCGCATTTTTCAACATACGTGGGTTCGGGCCTCCAGTGCGTGTTACCGCACCTTCACCCTGGACAGGGGTAGATCACACGGTTTCGGGTCTACGTCCACATACTTAAGTCGCCCTATTCAGACTCGCTTTCGCTGCGGCTCCGGCTTCTCACCTTAACCTTGCATGTTAAACGTAACTCGCCGGTTCATTCTACAAAAGGCACGCCATCACCCATTAATAGGGCTCTGACTTTTTGTAAGCACACGGTTTCAGGTTCTATTTCACTCCCCTTCCGGGGTGCTTTTCACCTTTCCCTCACGGTACTGTTTCACTATCGGTCGCCAGGTAGTATTTAGCCTTAGCAGATGGTCCTGCTGGATTCATACGGGGTTTCACGTGCCCCGCACTACTCGGGATCCGTCTCGGAGAGAACACAGTTTAGGCTACAGGGCTTTTACCTCTATCGCGGGCCTTTCCAGACCTCTTCGCCTACCATATTCCTTTGTAACTCCATGTGAGACGTCCCACAACCCCAAGGGGCAAGCCCCTTGGTTTAGGCTGTTCCGCGTTCGCTCGCCGCTACTGACGGAATCACTATTGTTTTCTCTTCCTCAGGGTACTTAGATGTTTCAGTTCCCCTGGTCTGCCTCTATCTCCCCTATGTATTCAGAGAGAAGTAACTGCGAATTACCACAGCTGGGTTTCCCCATTCGGACACCCCCGGATCAAAGCTTGCTTACAGCTCCCCGAGGCAGTTTCGTTGTTCGCCACGTCCTTCGTCGGCTCCTGGCGCCTAGGCATCCTCCGTGTGCTCTTATTAGCTTAACCAATGCGTTTTTCCAGAAGGAAAATCGCTAGCATCGCTATAATACAAACTTGTTTACACAAGTTCAGCTTAAAGGAATGTTCTAAAACGCAAATTCGTTTCGGTATCCAGTTTTCAAGGATCAAGGTGTTACTTGAGAGCTTAAACTCTCAAAACTGACCAACGAGTGAGTAACAGGCCTAAACCTGAGTTTTGGAAGCTAAGCTTCCGATTTGAATGTTTCCGTTGCAGGAAACGATTCTCCATAGAAAGGAGGTGATCCAGCCGCACCTTCCGATACGGCTACCTTGTTACGACTTCACCCCAATCATCTACCCCACCTTCGGCGGCTGGCTCCCTTGCGGGTTACCCCACCGACTTCGGGTGTTGTAAACTCTCGTGGTGTGACGGGCGGTGTGTACAAGACCCGGGAACGTATTCACCGCGGCATGCTGATCCGCGATTACTAGCAATTCCGACTTCATGCAGGCGAGTTGCAGCCTGCAATCCGAACTGAGACCGGCTTTGCTGGGATTGGCTCCACCTCGCGGCTTCGCTTCCCGTTGTACCGGCCATTGTAGTACGTGTGTAGCCCAGGTCATAAGGGGCATGATGATTTGACGTCATCCCCACCTTCCTCCGGTTTGTCACCGGCAGTCACTCTAGAGTGCCCAGCTTAACCTGCTGGCAACTAAAGTCAAGGGTTGCGCTCGTTGCGGGACTTAACCCAACATCTCACGACACGAGCTGACGACAACCATGCACCACCTGTCTCCTCTGTCCCGAAGGCCGCCACTATCTCTAGTGGATTCAGAGGGATGTCAAGACCTGGTAAGGTTCTTCGCGTTGCTTCGAATTAAACCACATACTCCACTGCTTGTGCGGGTCCCCGTCAATTCCTTTGAGTTTCAGTCTTGCGACCGTACTCCCCAGGCGGAGTGCTTACTGTGTTAACTTCGGCACCAAGGGTATCGAAACCCCTAACACCTAGCACTCATCGTTTACGGCGTGGACTACCAGGGTATCTAATCCTGTTTGCTCCCCACGCTTTCGCGCCTCAGCGTCAGTTACAGCCCAGAAAGTCGCCTTCGCCACTGGTGTTCCTCCACATATCTACGCATTTCACCGCTACACGTGGAATTCCACTTTCCTCTTCTGTACTCAAGCCACCCAGTTTCCAGTGCGACCTCAGGTTGAGCCCAAGGTTTAAACACCAGACTTAAATAGCCGCCTGCGCGCGCTTTACGCCCAATAATTCCGGACAACGCTTGCCCCCTACGTATTACCGCGGCTGCTGGCACGTAGTTAGCCGGGGCTTTCTTCTCAGGTACCGTCACTCCGGTAGCAGTTACTCTACCGGACGTTCTTCCCTGGCAACAGAGCTTTACGATCCGAAAACCTTCATCACTCACGCGGCGTTGCTCCGTCAGGCTTTCGCCCATTGCGGAAGATTCCCTACTGCTGCCTCCCGTAGGAGTCTGGGCCGTGTCTCAGTCCCAGTGTGGCCGTTCACCCTCTCAGGTCGGCTACGCATCGTCGCCTTGGTGAGCCGTTACCCCACCAACTAGCTAATGCGCCGCAGGCCCATCTCCTTGTAGCAGATTGCTCCGCCTTTCATCCTTCGTCCATGTGAACAAAGGAATTATCCGGTATTAGCTACCGTTTCCGGTAGTTATCCCAGTCAAAGAGGTAGGTTGCCTACGTGTTACTCACCCGTCCGCCGCTAAGTTAATCCGGAGCAAGCTCCTTCATAACTCCGCTCGACTTGCATGTATTAGGCACGCCGCCAGCGTTCGTCCTGAGCCAGGATCAAACTCTCCAAATTGGTATTTAGAAAGAGCGATTGCTCAATTTGAAACATCTGACGAGAATTTACATTCTCTAATTTTGGATCTCACTTGCGTGATTTCCATACTCACTCGTTGTTCAGTTTTCAAAGATCAAGTTCTTGTTTTTCGTTGTCGGCGCTTGTCAGCAGCGACCTTTATAATATATCACGGCGACCTCGTTTTAGTCAACCTTTTTTTTAATTTCTTTTTTCGGTTGATTTACGCTTGCTTTGCAGCTTGTCATTGTGTCTGAGGGCCGAGTTATAATTTAACACACCATTAACATAAGAGTCAACTATAAATATTCCCTGCGTTTATCATCTCATTCAGAAACTGTACAAATAAAAAAAGAGAGCGCCCGGCCTCTCCCTATCCTACAGCATATGCTCTTTTGTCAGGTGGAACATCCCGTTATGGATAGCCACTCTATCCTGCTCTTTATCTTTACCGGGTGTAACGTACCGCATGACCGTCGCCGGCATCATCCGCCCAGGAAGTAATCTCTCTTATTAGTGAACGGGAAACAAGCTTGCGCAGTACAAGCGGCAGTTCAGCTTCCAATTGGCTGAGGCCGGAATGCTGCAGTAATTCTTTGATACTCCATGATTCCTTTCGGCTGCCCAAGATATTCAAAAGCAATCCGCAACAATCAGACATCTTCGACATTAGGGCAAATTCACAGGCAAGCAGAATCAGTTCGACTCGTTGATCCAGAGTTTCGGTACTCACCGTAAGTTCTTCATACAGCTTGTGAACAGGGGTGTTTAGACTCTTGACTTGTTCCCATACTGCAGGGTCGGGGAAAAATCCCGCTTCACTGACTTCAATCCGCGCCCAATGATACAAAGCAATCAAAACACAGTTGTAGGCATCCATGGTACAGTTTGCTTCCAGATATCGTTTGGATTTAACATACATATGCAGAAAGCGGGCAAATTCCATAAACAGCACCCGCTCTCTTAGCGGGCCCTGGAATTGCATGATCTCCCTGCGCATATCCCCTAATATTCCCTTGGGGTCCCAAATCACATCTCCAGCAATTAAGCTGGTAAGAAGTTCATTGTTATCACCCGCCATTACAGCCCGTTCCAAGGCAGATAAGCCTACATGCACAGACTGCGTGCGCCGGTCACCGGCAATGGTATGGGTTATAGTCCGTTCTTTCTCTTCATCTTCATGCAGCATCAGCACTACCATATCGAAGTCATGAAGAAGCGCACTCTGAAACGGAGCATTACCCTTCTGCCTCAAAGTGACAGCTCCCAGAACATTCTCATCAAACGTTTCTCCACTCAACAGGGTCAAATTGGATAGTTCCATACTTCCCTCCATCAAATTTGGCGATTTTGCGTCCAGTCAGTTATAATCCTCTTAAATAATAATATTCTACATATTCATATCAGTTCCTCCTGGACAACCGAACTATATTTTAGTTAGGAGTAAATACTCATGAAGCTAAAATCGGCTAAAATCAATGCTTTTCGCACCTGGGGACTACTGCTTACCATGCTTGGAATGGGACTCATGATTCTGGGAACGGCAGGCATCGTATTCTGGGGATCAGCAGGCAAAGTATTCGCTGCTATCGGTCTAGTCATCGGCCTGATCTCCATGATGGCAAGTCTCGCCATTTATTTCTGGGCAGGCATGCTATCGACCAGCGCAGTCCAGCTGGAATGTCCGGAATGCCACAAACTGACCAAGATGCTCGGGAAAACAGACCGCTGCATGTTCTGCCATACCCTTCTGACAAGGGATCCGGCACAGGCTACGATAACTGCAGAGCAACTCGAAACTCAGCAACTCAAGCAATAACGACAGCTGATGAATGAATCATACAAACAAGGGGCTCCCAGACTGGGAGCCCCTTTGTTATCTTACTGACAGAATATATTATTGATGAATTGTTTGCAGGGTCTCCCAGGCTTCCTGATTGCCCAGGCTGCGTGTCCAGGAGGCCACTCCGCCAAGTCCAAAAGATTTGGCAAGTTTAACTCTCCCTTGAAGTGAGAGCTTATCCTCTATCCATATTTTGCGGAGAATCCCGTCTTCCTTGTACTCAACGTAATTCTGTCCCGCATCCTTATCAAGCTTCGGTGTCAGCTTCTTCTCAGTAAGAATCTCCTGAACCGCATTCATGCTCACGGCCTTGGAGCTCACCTTGGTTTTACCCTTTTCTGTTGTTTCCGACCAGATACGGGTATACAGCGGGACACCGAGAATCAATTTCTCGGCAGGCACCTCGTCTTCCTCGATAATGCGGCTGATGGAGTTCTCCACCCAAGGCAGCGAGGACACAGAGCCCGACTTTGGACTGGATGCCCAGTGCTCATCGTACGCCATGACCATCATGAAATCAACGACTGTACCGAGTGCGCGCCGGTCCAGAAACAAAGACCACATTTCACTCTTCGATTTAGGCGTCACATCAATGGAGACAATGAGATTTTTAGCTTGGGCCATTGGCTTCAGCTCCCGCATAAACTGCGTAACATTCTCACCGTCTTTGGTGTATACATTCTCAAAGTCGATATTGATACCATCCAGATCATATAAATCAGCAAACTCCAGCATTTGTACGATCGTATTCATCCGCTTCTCATAGCTCGCTAAGGCCTCAGTCGTCAGATCGGCATCAAAGCTGTTGCTGAGCAGAGCCCAGACTTCCATGTCCTGCTTGTGCGCCCACTGCACGTAAGCCTTGTCCGCTTTACTGCGCACATTGCCCTGCACGTCTACAATCTCAAACCACGTAGGGCTGACCACATTGATTCCAGGCAATTCACCGAACTTAGCCGGATCCGGTTTACGCTCGTATACTGCTTCCCAGAACAGATTTACCGGCTTGCCCTTCCAGTTGCGTTCCGCTCTCGACGGTGTGGAAGTTTTTTCTTCTACAGTTTTTTGCCCGTCTGACAGAATGTCACCGGCTTTGGCATATCCCGTGTAACCACTGCTCAACTGCACATACAGCCAGTCCGGGTTGTCAGCCTTCCAGATTCTCACCACGGCTCCCGGAGGCATATCCGCGATAATGGGGGCATGAATCGACGCCTCGCTGCGCAGTGCCTTCGTTCTGTCGCCTTCCTCACCCTTCACTTTGCCCAGCGGAACCGTCTCCCCGGCAGTCATCAGCAGTACAGCTCCGGTATCACTATCCTCTTCTACCTCAAAACCATATAGATCTTCGAGGGTGTCAGCCGGAAGATAGGTCACTCCATCCTTTTCTTCAGGAGCAAGCCGAAGCTGAATCGGCTGGTTGTTCAGGCTGGCGGAGGTTGAATTCTCTCGCATATATAGAAGTTCGCTCTCAGTCGAAAGAATGGCTGATTTGCTCTCCTCTTCATAACGAATGGAAGAATCCACATACTTCTGCAAAAGCGGCAGCGGCAGCAGCAGACTCTCTCCTGTACCGTTAGCGTTAAAACCTGTAAACTCTCCTTTGACAAAAATGGGGTGTTCCATCCCTTTCCAGTCAGGATCAATATGCTGCCGGTTCGGCAGTACATAAAATACAATCCAGTAAGCAGCGGCGGCTATTATGACAAGCCCTAATAAACGGCGAAAAAGACCTCCACGCTTCTTGGTGCGTCTTTGTCTCTGTCTTCTGTCCAAAATGTATCCTCCACATATTTAGTTAATTTTGAGTGCGCGTATAACCAATCTTAAGTATACGCTATGTGAGTCTCTTTGGTTGCGAAAATCTACTGGAAGTTATTCATAGATTAAGTAAGTCATAGCAGAATTATCAAAAAAACGTGCAGCCTCCGCTTCCGGATTCCGCACGTTTTGGAAAAACCGGCAAATCTCCTGCAGTCCGAAACATCGCAGTCGATTATACCCATAATGTTATTCTAATCTGTTATCTCAATGTTTCTTGTCGCTGCAGCATTTGCACACACCGTACAATTCCATCCGCAAACCATGGATCTTAAACTCTGTAGCCTGCTCGGCAGCCTGCTCCACTTCATGCAGCGAGGCGTAGCTGAAATCTTCGATCTTCCCGCACACCTGGCAGATGACATGATAATGATCGGATACATTTGCATCAAAACGGCTTGAATTGTCACCATAAGTCAACTCGCGAACCATACCGGCTTCCATGAACATCTTTAGATTGTTATATACAGTTGCCACACTCATGCTCGGAAACTGCGGCTCAAGCGCACGGTAAATATCGTCTGCCGTAGGATGATTCAACGCTTCCATCAGATACGTAAGAATCGCATGACGCTGAGGCGTAATACGGACACCGGTAGTCTTCAGTTGTTCCAATGCATGCTGTACGCCACTACCCATCAATTCCACCGCCTTTAAAATAAAAACATAATAAAGCTATAAAGTAATTGTAAGACCGGACTTTCGATGTTGTCAACGGAGTCGATACATTATATTCATTATTATATAATAAAAATTACTTTTTTCAATATTTCCTCACATTTAGGTTGCTGTTTCCTTCTACGCGCAGTTTGAACTCGCCATTGCCGATTTTGCCGGAAATTGTCTTTTTGTCGATAGTCAGCTCTGGCAGGTCGGTGTCGATATCTCCATAACCGCTGGATCCATCCACCTTATAATCGCCGAATAAAGGCACGTAAAGATCAATGTCGCCAACTGCGCTGTAAATATCCCAGTCACCGCCGACGGACTCCGATCGGGCATTTATTTTGCCATTTAGGGATTCAGCATGCAGTTTAGTCATCGCACCGTCAATTACCAGATTGCCATTCTTGCTGGACAGATCCACTTCACCACCGTTGCCGGATGCCGTTATATTGCCTACAGCGGTCGACAGCTTCAATGCCCCTGTAACATCCCAAGCCGCCATATTCCCGCCGCTCGTTGACATCTCAACGTCCCCTTGAACCGTTCTGGCACGGGCTTCCCCGTTTAGTGTCTTTCCTTTTACATTTCCGTATATGCGGTATAGAACAATCGCGCCGTTGCCGGTCTCCAGAGAAATATCCTCAATGGCTTCCACATTCTGCAGCGTAATTCCGCCATTCATCGTCCGCACCTCCAGATTAAAGCGGCGGTCCTCCGGAAGCGAAATGTCAAGATCCATGCGCGGCTGGCGTTTCCCGGAGTCTCCATAAGTCTTGGTTTTTGGGGTGACCTTGATGTTAGAACCTTCAATGACCTCCACAAAGGACTGCTCCGATATCGCCTCAGCCACTGCACCATCAAGCTGATCCACCCATACTGTAGCCGTGATTTCAATATCCTCTACCGGGGCTCGGTGAATCATAATGTCGCCGTTGATGGCATCAACAGTTAGTTTGGAGGTGCCCAGCTCAACCGGTACGATCAATGGGGGCTTTTGAAAATGGCTACCCTTGGCTTCGCCGTAATCCACTGCTGCAGCGGTAAGGTTAAGGCTGACCCGGTTCCATAAATGCAAATAATGCTCCTGCTCTGCCACGATAAATACACTGGCGGCCAAAATAACGGATGAGAACAGCCCACGCAAATCCATCCGGGCTCTTGAACCATAGGCAGTCTGACCTCTGCGGCCTGAGAAAAAGTAAATGAGCAGGTATTCCGCACCCCACAGCACCGGTATAACGGGCCACCATTTTAACAGCAGCAGCATATTATGTGTTCCATCTCTTGCATCCATCAGCAAAAGAACGCCGACACTGGCAAGCAGGACTGCAGCCGTATATCTGCCGACACGGCGGATGCGCCGCTCATTGCCTCTGCTCCTGGATAATCCCTTCGCAACCTCACGGACTCCCAGTAAAAAACCGCCGACGATCAGCACCGCGGAAATTACCGTTCCCGCATAATCCTGGATGAACATTTGCAGCCAGGCCGGCTTCTGCCGGAACAGGAACAGCAGCACTCCGCCAAAGAGCAGCATCAAACCAAACGAGATTCCCGGCTCACTCACCAGGGTACGGCGTTTGGCATATTTTGAAGGGGCTGGCGTTTCAGTATCCTCTTCCCCGGGAAAGCGCAAAATCCGGTCAGCAGACTGCAGGGCATCGAACACATTGTAGAAATACAGCACCGGAATCATCAGGGCCAGCAAAATCAGCAGCGGAACGTTGATCTGCATACCGATGGACGAAAAATACAGCAGCGCCGCAATATCAAGCAGGATAAGAAAGATGAAAGAAACCCCTTTGCGGAGAAGCCCGAAATATAGATGTCCCGTCCCCGGAATTAATGCGGACAGCAGTCCGGCAATAAATTTGCGTTTACGATGGGGACGGCGTTTTGGACGGGGCGGGATTGAGGGCTTCTTCTGCTCTATCCCGTCATCTTGCTCCTGTGCAGTTGTATCATATATTCCTTCCTCTGTCGGGAGCTTGGCGGAATCATCTTTCTGTTCAGGACTCATTTCGGGCTCCTCCTTCCATAAAGAATTGTATTACTTTCAAAGCATACCACTCCGATAAAATTCAATCAGTTCCACACCCGGTGCTACTTCCTCTAGTCCGGCAGGAATAAACCCATGTTTGGTATACAGTGTAACTGCAGGAATATTGAGCTTCCCTGTAGATACAATAAACTGCTCCATTCCCGGATAATGGGCAAAGATAAATTCCAGCAGGCTTCCGGCCACCCCTTGGCGGAAATACTCAGGACTCACCATCATTCGCGTCACAGTCAGCTTGCCCGGTGACTCTTCCAGCACGGCAACAGCCCCCATCAGATCCCCGCTGCTGTCGAAACGGCCGTAGAAATCCTCCTGAGACTGGCTCAGCATATCTCTTGTCTCCAGCAATGGCGGAATTTCATGGAATCCGATCATCTCCGCTTCCAGCCGGTAAGCTTTATGCTGGAGGCTCCATAGCTCACTAAGAATGATCTCATCCTGCAGATTAAGCTTGATAATTGTGTTCATCCGCACAGTCCCCTTATATGCCGCTTAGGGCCTGCCGTTGCCGACAAGCCCTGAGCTAATAATCCTATAGTCTACTATTACCCAGAAGCGGGATCTAGCTGTTCAAAACTTCAGCCAGCAATGTATTTACCAGACCCGGGTTGGCTTTGCCTTTGCTTTCTTTCATAACCTGACCTACCAGGAATCCGATTGCTTTCTGCTTGCCAGCCTTGTAATCCTCCACCGATTGCGGATTTGCAGCCACTACATCCTCAACGATTTTTTTGATTGCGCCTTCGTCGCTGATCTGGACAAGTCCCTTCTCCTCAACGATTGCACCCGGCAGCTTTCCGCTTTCCAGCATTTCCTTGAAGACGGTCTTGGCAATCTTGCTGCTGATCGTTCCGCCTGAAATCAGGCCGATCATTTCACCCAGACCCTGCGGCGTAATCTTCACCTGGGACAATTCCAGATTGCTGCCGTTCAGATAACCCAGCAAATCGCCCATCATCCAGTTGGCCACAGCTTTGGCATCCTTTGTATAAGCAAGGCAGCCTTCAAAGAAATCGGCCAGCGGTTTGGAGGAGGTCAGCACACCCGCATCATAAGCGGTAAGGCCATACTCCTCACTGTACCGCAGCTGGAGGGCATCCGGCAGCTCCGGAATCGTAGCCCGGATGGACTCTTTCCAAGCATCGTCAATATGCAGGACAATGAGATCCGGATCTGGAAAGTAGCGGTAATCATGAGCTTCTTCCTTGCCGCGCATAGATAACGTCTTGCCCTGCGCTTCATCCCAGCGGCGGGTCTCCTGCACGACAATACCGCCATCATCAAGGATTTCCCCTTGGCGGAATTGCTCGTACTCCAGACCGCGCAGCACACCCCGGAAGGAGTTCATGTTCTTAAGCTCCGCTCGGATGCCGAACTCTTCCTGACCTGCCGGCCGCAGGCTTATGTTCGCATCGCAGCGCATGGAGCCTTCTTCCATCTTCACATCGGATACGTCGCAATATTGCATAATGGCCCGTATCTTCTCCAGATAAGCGCGCGCCTCTTCAGGAGAGCGCAGATCCGGTTCGGAGACAATTTCAATCAGCGGTGTGCCTACCCGGTTGAAATCGACGAGGGAAGCAAATCCGCCGTCTACATGAGTCAGCTTGCCCGCATCTTCCTCCAGGTGCAGGCGGGTGATACCGATCCGTTTGGTCTCACCGTTCACTTCGATATCGATCCAGCCGTTCAGACCGATCGGCTGGTCATATTGCGAGATCTGATACGCTTTGGGCGAATCGGGGTAAAAATAGTTCTTGCGGTCGAACTTGCTGACATCGCCGATGGTGCAGTTCAGCGCCATGGCTGCTTTCATCGCATATTCCACCGCCTGGCGGTTCAACACCGGCAGCACGCCGGGGTGACCAAGACAGACGGGACAGGTATGCGTATTGGGCGGAGCGCCAAATTCTGTGGAGCAGCCGCAAAAGATTTTGGACTTGGTATGAAGCTCCACATGAACTTCCAGCCCGATGACCGTTTCGTATTTAGACATAAATGATCTCATCCCTTAAAAGTTTTGTGAGCCTAAGCTTCGAAGACCGCAATTATAGTTGTGGCTGTACTTTATGATGATCTGTATGTTGTTCAAAAGCGTGTGCAACACGCAGTACCGTGCTCTCATCAAATTCCTTACCGATAATTTGCAGACCTACAGGCAGGCCTTCGGCAAAACCGCAAGGGATGCTGACGGCAGGAATGCCGGCGAGACTGACCGGAATGGTCAAAATATCATTCAAATACATCGTGAGCGGATCTTCCGTCTGTGAGCCCAGCTTGAAAGCTGTAGTTGGCGCAGTCGGTCCGATGACGACATCATATTTTTTAAATACTTCGTCGAAATCCTGCTTGATCAAGGTGCGCACTTTCTGCGCCTTCAAGTAATAAGCATCATAATAACCGGAGCTGAGCGCATAAGTGCCGAGCATAATCCGGCGTTTAACTTCCGGTCCAAATCCGTGGCTGCGGGAATTATGGTACAAATCAAGCAATCCGCCGCCGTTATCTATACGCGCACCGTAACGCACCCCGTCAAAACGGGCCAGGTTGGAAGACGCCTCCGAAGAGGAGAGCAAATAATACGCCGCCACAGCATATTCGGTATGCGGAAGAGAAACCTCTTCCCAGACCGCACCCAGACCTTCCAGCACCTTAAGTGCAGACAGCACACTCTCACGGACGGAGGCATCTACACCTTCTCCGATATACTCCTTCGGCACAGCGATGCGCAGCCCGGAAATATCACCGGTAAGTGCGCTTAAGTAATCAGGGATATTCACTTTGGCCGAGGTGGAATCCTGGGCGTCGTATCCGGCAATGGCCTGCAGCACATAAGCGGAATCCTCCACTGTGCGGGTAAGCGGACCAATCTGATCGAGCGAAGAAGCAAATGCCACTAGGCCGTAACGCGAAACCAGACCATAAGTCGGTTTAAGTCCTACCACACCGCAATACGAAGCAGGCTGGCGGATAGAACCGCCGGTATCGGAGCCAAGTGCAAAGAAGACTTCACCGGCAGCTACCGCAGCTGCCGAGCCGCCGCTGGAGCCCCCGGGAACACGTTCCAGATTCCAAGGATTACGCACAGCCACGTAGCTAGAATTCTCATTGGAGCCGCCCATGGCGAACTCGTCCATGTTCAGCTTACCGATGGTTACAGCATCGGCCTGACGCAGTTTGGAAACAACTGTTGCATCATATATCGGCTGGAAATTGTCCAGAAACTGGCTGGCACAGGTTGTGCGCAGTCCTTTGGTCACAATATTATCTTTAATTCCTGCAGGAAGACCAAACAGCAAACCGCGCGCTGCACCGGAAGCCAGCTTGTCGTCCAGAGCACGTGCAGACAGCCGCGCGCCCTCCTCATTTAAAGTTAAAAATGCATGCACCTTCCCGTCACGCTCGGTAATGGCAGCCAGTGATTCTTCCGTCAGTTCGCTGACCGAAATCTCTTTGCTGTGCAGCATGTTATGTACTTCGGGTAGTCGATATTGAAACAGGCTCAACTTTCTTCCTCCTCTCTATTGTCGTTATTCCAGAACTGCCGGTACTTTGAAATGTCCGTCTTCATGTTCAGGTGCGTTAAGCAGAGCTTCTTCTTGGGAAAGGCTCTCCTTCACAACATCGTCCCGCATCACATTGCTGACCTGCAGCACATGCGTTGTCGGCTTCACATGCTCCGTGTCAAGTTCGTTCAATTTCTCCGCATATTGTAAAATAGCATTCATTTGTTCAGTAAAAGTAGCCTCTTCTTCCGGGCTTAACTGCAGGCGGGCCAGCTTGGCCACATGCTGCACATCTTTGACGGTAATGCTCATAAGAAATATCCCTCCTGTTTAAAGGGCTAAAGCGCCCGGATAACGTTTTTAATTATATTGTAGAAGCCTGGACAATTCAATGAGCTTGTCATGTTCATAAAGCTTCAATTCGAACAACAGCTAGTTGCGCTACAGGTTATGGGTACATGAAACAAGAAAAAACGGCTATGGCGTCCTAATAGGGACGGCAGCCGTTTCTGCAGAAATATAAGGATAAAGCATTGCGTGCACCCTATAGATTCTTACATTTTAAGAAGAAACGGACTTGCAGTCCTCTTAGGACTGGCAGCCGCTTCTGCGAAAAATAGAAGGATCATTTATGGCGTGGAACATATAAATTCTTCTATTTCAAAAAAGCCGGCTTGCGCCGGCCTTACCTAAATCCAAGCGCGAAGATTCACCTGTTTGATGAATTCCGCCTGGGACATACTTTCCGTAGACGTCGTTTCCGCCTCTTCTGCTTCCATGTCTTCGCCGTTCATCAAATGATGAAACAGCTTCTCATTGTATGTCGACAAAGCATAGTCGATCAATGCTTCATGTGTTGCTCTCTCAGCCTCTACCACCAGCAATTGTTCTTCCGCCTCAATATCCTCTGCCGTAACATAAAAATTCCTGTTAGCCTGAGGGACACGAATCACATAATCAAACGCATTGTCAGGATTGCGGTCGTAAGCAATCAGGTAGCCGTAGTCTCCAATAGGAAGACTCTGCTCAAAAGCGTCTGCAACAATGACAATTTTCTCTCCTAAACGCAGCATCGTCCTACCTCCTGAGCCAAAATCTATCATGGTTCTACTTGTTTCAACAGTCTACTAAAAAAAGATAGAGCTGTCCAGCAGCAGGAGGAGAGTTCAATGTAATTTCCCTTGAAATTTTCAGAAATGTCGAGAAAAAGCAACATTTTTCTTATTTTTCCGTCAAACTGGGAGTTTATTCCTGGACGTTAACAGAGTAGACCCGGCAATGCACAGCACAATCAGCACGGCTGCTGAGAGAAAAGGGCCTACTCCAGCTGTGCCGCTGTCTACAAGGACTCCGGCAGACAATCCAGGCAGCGCAGCCATCGTCCAAGCAAGCTGGGTTGGCAGCAGACTATAGGCAAGCGATACCCCTGCCACGAGCGCCAGGGCAAGAAACACAGCGGCAGGTCCACGAAGGAAGGAGCTGAACAGCAGTGTCAGTGAGACGCCGCAGAGCAGCCATAGCCCATAGATTCCGGTTGCAGCTGCAACCTCACCCCAGGCAAGCGGACCCATCAGTGCTTCCGTGTAATACCCGGCCCCCGCCGCGCCCAGTCCAAGTGCAATTACAAGCAGGGTCAGCTGTGCAGCCCATTTGGCGATGATAATGACCATCGGAGTAACCGGCTTGGCCATCAGCAGCTCAGCCGTTCCGCTGCTCCGCTCTCCCGCCAGTGCATTCATGCTCCCAAGCGCCAGAACCAGTATGCCAATCGTTCCATATTGGCCAAGCGCTTGCGCCATTACCGCAGCTGCCTCCGGCATTTCAAAGCTCTCCAGCATCCCCGCCGGCACATTTGCGGAAGCTTCCAGAATATCGCGCATGTAATAGGTCACAAGCGGCTGCATAATGCCCAAGATGATAAATACAATCGGTATCCAGATCAGTTTGTAGCTTCGCAGCGTCTCGAGCATTTCTTTCGAGTATAAAGTCCAGAAGCTTCTCATGAGCCCACCACTTTCATGAACAGGTCTTCCAGCGTGGAAGAGCCTGCTTCGAATTGCAGCAGCGGAATATCCAGCTTGCCAGCTTCCTGCAGAATCTCCCGCCGTGCCACTTCTACATCGCTCACATTAAAAATGGCTTTACCTGCAGTAATCTGCGACTGAACAATAAAAGGTTTATGCACAAGGTCCTCCAGCCACCGGAATGCCTTATCCTCTTTCTCTGTATATAGTCTGATAATAGGAAGACTGTACTGTGAACGGAGATAGGATAATGTCCCCTGCTCGGCTATCACACCACGGTTCATTAATATGATATCATCGCATATCTCTTCGGCATCATGCAGCACATGTGTAGAAAAGATGACCGTCGTCTCTTCACGGATCTCCCGCAGCAGTTCCATCACTTCCCGCCGTCCAATCGGATCAAGCGCCGAGACCGGCTCGTCAAGCAGCAGTAGCCGGGGGCGGTGCACCAGTGCCTGCGCCAGACCGAGCCGCTGCTTCATTCCGCCTGAATACCCGGAAATCCGGCGGCGCGCCGACTCGCTGAGACCTACCCGCTCCAGTGCGGCGGCCGACCTCTCGGCTGCTTCTCTGGAGCGCATGCCGCTCAGCTTCGCGGCAAAGACAACATATTCCTGTCCGCTCATCCAGTTGTAAAAAGCCGGGGATTGCGGCAAATATCCCAGTGCTTTGCGGTAATCCGCTCCCGGACGATTGCCGGCAAAGGATATCTCTCCCGACGTAGGCGGCAGCAGACCCGCAAGCATGCGCAGCGTTGTGGTCTTGCCTGCTCCGTTTGGTCCCAGCAAGGCGACACAGCGCCCGGCTTCGATCTCAAAGCTTATACCATCTACGGAGATATGTCTGCCATACCGTTTATGCAGATCGGCAACCTTAAGCAGCGGCATCAGTTCTCATTCCTTCCTGCTGTAAAATAAGCAATACTGCCCAACAGATTGCCAAATACTATTATAATAATCCACATCCATTTCGGACCCCGCACTTTCTCCGCTCTGGCCAAAGATATCAATCCGACAATGGCCAGCAAGATCTGAAGTGCAAGCAGCGGCCAAACCAAACCCCAATTCACTTTGTCCATCCCAGCATCCCCCGTTCTATTCTTTGCATACAGAAGGATCTTTCCTGACATCCTGTATTGATTAATCCCGTTTTCTTCTTCGTCTATCTGGCAAAATCACAAACAACAGGTAGCAAACTACCGGGGTGGGTATTCCGGTAAGACCCCAGACTCCCCAGAACCATGCCATGCCACCTTCGCCTCTCTTCTGCGCATCCCGGAATATCCATGTCCCCTGCAGCATCAGCACGGCAGCTAAGCAAATCCACAACCATAAAGGCACATCCTTCAGTTCACTCACTCTTCCGTATCCTCCCGCCGCAGTCTGATCCGCGAAACCCCCAGACTGCCAAGTGCCGCGAGGGGGAATACCGCCTGCAGTACCCAATAAAATACAGGGGCTGATCCCAAGGCAGTAAGAATGATACTGAGCACAATCAGAGCCAGGCACAAAAACAGCAGCAGCTCATTGCGGCTCTTACGGCGCCTGCGGAGGGTCTCGGCGGCAATGAGTTCTTCCATAACCAACAAGGATGGCGGCGAAATGTCATCAAATTGCGCATCCAAAATATTCAATTCTGCGTTCAACTGGACCAGCAGTTCTTCATCATCAGGTTTCATCCTCATTCAGCTCCTTTCGCAGGTGGTTAAGGCCGGCAGACACACGTGATTTGACTGTA
Source organism: Paenibacillus sp. FSL H7-0357 (assembly GCF_000758525.1). Lineage (NCBI taxonomy): Bacteria > Bacillati > Bacillota > Bacilli > Caryophanales > Paenibacillaceae > Paenibacillus > Paenibacillus sp. FSL H7-0357. The sequence continues at coordinate 6,615,210 of NZ_CP009241.1, forward strand.
CCCGATGGGACTTGCAGAATCACACCGATTTCTTCATAGCTGTAACCGTAATAATGCTTCAGCAGTACGGCTATCCGCTGAGGTGAGGGAATCCGGGAGAGCGCATCAAGTAGATCGCTCCATTCTATATTCCGGCTCTCAAACCGCCAGCGGATGGACAACACGCCCTGCTCCTGGCGCCGCCACTCTGCTTCACGTTTCCATCTCCGCTTCCGGTCGATATATAGACGGGTAGCGATCGTGATCAACCATGAGGAAAAAGAAGAGGAACCATCGTAGCTTCTAATCTTCTCCATGCATCTGACCATAGTATCCTGGGCAAGCTCCTCGGCGAGCAATGGGTCCATGGTGACCTTGATTAGGTATTTGTACAAAAAGCTGTAATGCTCCCGCAGCAGTAACGCAAGCGCCGAAGCATCGCCCTGCTGTGCCAGCTTGATTCTCTCCAGCGTCACGTCGCTCATTGATCCCTCCATGCTTCCTTCATTCACACCGTAATACGAATAGCTATATCAATTCGTTCATTCGTGATCCAAATTATTTTGCAGCTCCCAAAGTCTCCGCCGCCAAGGCTGAACTGCACCTTTCCCTCCAGGGAAATGCCAGAATAAAGTCCGCTCCAAACCGTCTGGAGTTCTGCCGAGAGCAGGAAGCTCCGTTTCTTTCCCTTTACCGACTGTGAAGATTTCACTAGCTGTATCTGGCTTTCCATCGTCCATCTGGTAATGTATATCGTTCTTCAAGCCGCTTCCTCCCATGCAATTCAACCTATTATGTAGACAAAAAAAAGAACGCAAACCGGGATTATTCCACAGTCTGCGTGCTTCGCGAGGTAAATGTTACATTTAATTAACATTATTGTAGCAACTTTGTATCTTTATGTCCATCTCTATTTTCCCGGTTCATGTCGCATCCAAGAGAATAAGGTCACTGCATGGGAACGTAAGGATTGCGGAGACGTTCAAAGCCGATGGTTGTCCGCGGACCATGTCCCGGATATACCTTCACTTCTTCATCCAGCCGGTACAGCTTCCCGCGGATGGAGTCAATTAAATCCCGCTCTCTGCCACCGGGCAGATCGGTACGTCCGACCCCCAGCTTAAACAGCACATCCCCGGAGAACAGATCATTTCCACACAGGAAGCTTACACTTCCCGGAGAATGCCCTGGGGTATGCATCACCCGGAAGGTGAGGCCCAGCAGCTGTAGAATCTGTCCTTCTGCCAGATCATACTCTGCAGGATCTGTGCTAATCGGAGGCGAGGCTTCCGGCCACATCAGTGAGCCGTTCAGCTTGGGACTGCTCAGCCATTCACTCTCCAGAGGATGAACATAGACAGGACATTTCTTGGCTTTGCGTATTTCATCTACGCCGCCGATATGATCGAAATGGGCATGTGTCAGCAAAATCGCTTCAATCTCCATGCCTTCTATAGCCCGCACAAGACCAGCAGGATTCATACCGGGATCGATGATAATGCCACGCCCGGGATCTGCCCCGGTCAACAAATACGCATTGGTCTGGAGCGGCCCTAGATTATAGGAACGTATATTAAGCATAATTTAAAAGCCGGAGATCAGGCTGCGCAGCTCTCCCGCGATAACTGCGTGCGATTCCGTTCCTTCCCCGTAGGCTTGTCCCATCGCCTTGCGTACTTCAGCAATCTTGCTCTCGTAATCCGCGGCTTCGCGGTCGGGATTCTCCTGTTTGAATGCAGCCATCAGAGACTGCACATGCTCCGGACGCGGACCCCAATGACCGAGCACATAACCTCCAGTATCGGCAAAGATGACAATCGGCACCGATCTGCCGCCCATCGTCAGGAAATCATCCATGACATCCTGATTCTCTTCCAGAATCAGCACTTCAGTCTTAATCCCCGCTGTCTCAAGAATGCGGAATACAACCGGCACATTACGCACTACGTCACCGCACCAATCGGCAGCCAAGATCAGCACCCGCAAATCATCGCGATGGTTCAGGCTCTCAAAGTATTCCCGGTCGCTTTCGTTATCCCAGGCAAACTTCTCATACCAGGACTCAAATGCCTGCTGATTCTTCGTCATCCCTTCCACGAACTGGCGCGGAGTAAGACCTTGACCAAATTTATGGGCTACATTCTGCTTCATACTGCACTACCTTTCTTCTTGGATTTGTACCACTTGAACAGAAAATATATAACGATAATGGCTATTGCAACGAGAATCAGCTCATGGGTGTACTTGGCCGCAACCTCGTCAATCGTTTTCCATTTGTCACCCAGAGTGTAGCCCAGGTAGACAAACAGTGCGCTCCACGGAATAACCGCGAGTGTGGTCAGCAGAGTGAATTTGCCTAACGGCATACGTGATATCCCTGCCGGCACGGAAATGGCATGGCGGACAATCGGAATGAAGCGGGCCGTAAAAATAACACCGGTACCGTACTTGTTGAACCATTCTTCGGAATGATCAATATGCTTCTTCTTGATAAAAATATACTTCCCGTATTTCTCCAGCACAGGTCTGCCGCCATAACGGCCGATCCAATACACAAAGATCTGGGCAATGACCCCACCCACCGTTCCAAAAAGAACTGCGCCAAAAAAGTTAATCTGCCCTTGCGAAACCAAGTATCCGCCAAAAGCAAGCACAATCTCACTCGGTATTACTTCAATCATGAGTCCGATCATAATCCCGAAATACCCAAGACTCTGAATCCACTCAAACAACTGCGAGACCAGATCAGAAAAAAAATGCAATGCAGCTCCTCCTCCCGTATTTGCGGAATTAGGCTTAGCGCCCTTCAGGCTCAGACGAACAACGCTTCCGCTCTATGTATCCAGCTTCTTCTAGCCTATTCTAGCATATGCGGCCTTACGACTTCTACTTACGAAGATGGAATCTATGGCATTCAACAGATTGACAATTTATGAAATCAGTGCAATTATATATTTAGATAATTATTTAAATATCGAAAGGTCGGATCGAAAATGAATGAATCCTTCAAAGCGCTGGCCGATCCTACCCGGCGGCAGATCATCCGGCTGCTGCGGGAAAAAGACCGTACGGCCGGAGAAATCGCCGATTATTTTCAGATGTCAAAACCAAGCATTTCGCATCATCTCAGCGCACTGAAGCATGCCGGTCTGGTACAGGATGAACGGAAGGGACAGTTCATTCTTTATTCACTGGATACCACTGTGCTTGAAGAGGTGCTTGGATGGTTCCTGGAATTGACCGGCACGGGAAAAGGAAGTGCACCAGATCATTTACCTGCAGAAGACGGCAAAAGGCAACACAACCATTCTAACTCGGAGGTTGAGTAAAGATGAAAAATTTCAAATGGAAGTGGCAGGACACACTAATAGTCATTTTGGGGCTTCTTTCTCTTGGTTATGCGCTCATTAATTATGGCAAACTGCCTGACCAGCTCCCTCTCCAGTTCGGCATTACTGGAGAGGTTAACCGGTACGGGAGCAAAGGGTCGGCGATTGCACTGCTGGCATTCATGGGCCTGGCATTTCCCATTGGAATGCAGTTCATACGGAATATCGATCCCAAGAAAGAGAATTACTCGAAATTCGAAGGTGCTTATAAAATGACCCGCCTGGCTATCGCGGTGCTCGCCGATACTATACTTGTCCTAACCGTAGCCAGCAGTCTTGACCAAAATATTCCGGTCAGCAAATTAACTATGGTAGCAGTTGGCCTGCTGTTCATTGTTATTGGAAATTATATGCCGCAAGTTAAAGATAACTATTTCATCGGCATCCGCACCCCATGGACGCTGGCCAGTCCGGAGGTATGGCGGAAAACTCACCGTTTCTCAGGGTTCATGTGGATGCTGGGCGGGCTGCTGATTGCACTTGGCGCATTTATGCCAAAAACCCTGTCCATTAGTATGATTATCACGGCCTTGCTGATCGCGACCATCATCCCGTACGTCTACTCCTGGTTCACCTCTCAGCGGATGAAGGCATGAGAGTAGGCCTGTCGGCTGCATTCCATATAGTGTAGCTGCTTGCAGTAATTTGGAGCGGCAGACGGACTTTTCTGATACCTGCTGATCAATACGCCGCTGTTGGCGTCTGTATGCTGACACTGCATGCTTCTGCTACCGGGCTGTATGCCGCAGCCAACACCTTTCTGAGCCGAAGCTCCAATGCTTCGGCTTCTGCTGTGAATGCAAACCGCCGGTCATTGTGCTGTTGTCCTTTGCGGCACTCGCTGTCCGCCTGCAGGCGGAATTGCTGCAGCAGATCGCGACCCGCAGCCGCACTGGCTGTCCCTCCCGCCCTATCCCCCGCTATCAACCTGCGCTGACTCATGTCGAGCATTCCATCAATCGCTTTTACCCTTTTGGCGGTATTATAGACATCCGCCTTCAAACTTCTGCGTATCCAGTGCAGTGCCTCTCCCGGATTACTCCCGTTCATCGACCTTTCCGCTATTTCCCATTGCACCGCAGCGTCTTCTGGCGCGTAGGCCAAGCTTACGGTCAGCAGATCCATTGCCTCCCGGTCCGGGAGCAGCCTTGATAGACTAACAACTGCCCGGGGCTCACGGGGATTCCATTCCAGCGATTGCCGGAGCAGCGCAATTCTCCCTGCAGGGTCCGGTTCGCGGGCAGCCACCCTATGTAATTCGGCCCCCTTCATTAGCTGAAAGGATAGCAGACTTAGCACCAAGCAAAGGCACCCGGTGCAGACCGCAGCAGTAGCAGCCCTTACCCTTCGCTTCAAAACGAAGTGACGCAACTGTAGGCTGAGCCGCTGAGCTCTGCTCAACAAGCGAGGAAAACGCTTAGTACCGGGACTGTTGGCATGGGCGGCAGCAGGAAGAAAGTCTAGTGCCTGAATGGATGCATCCGGTCCGGCGGTGACCGCAGAGAAAGATGCCCTTGTTCCAGATTCGTATGCCGTTAGGCATTCATTGACTGCGGCATTTGACAGAATGCGGCCTGCCGAAGGGATAACAGCTATTCCTGGAGCAGCCTTGACTGCAGTAGTGCCGGACGAGTTATCTGCCTCCTGCCGGACCTCAGCAAGCGCGAGCGCCGGCAGGAGGAACAGCAGCAGCCAAGTAAGCCCATAACTCCAGTCAAAATCAACCGCCCCATGCAAGGCGATGACCAGCAGTGACGGGAGCAGCCTTGGAGCGGCTGCTCCTACCACCCATCCTGCCGCCAGCAGCAGAAGCAGGACTGCTGCCAGGCCGACAATTCCCAGATTCAGCAGGAAGTCGAGATAACCGCTATGCACCTGGCTGCCTACATAGGGGCGGGACTGGGCGGCGAGGTACGAGTACCGCCAAGTCTCGCCCCCGCGCCCCAGCCAGGGCGCTTCCACCGCGAGCTTCCAGGCATCGCGGTAATAAAGTCCGCGAGCGGCGACCGTCATAGACGGTCCGGTGATCCGCTCGCTTACCTGAACAAGGACGGCGGTGCCCGCCGCCGTCCAGCCTGCCGCCGCCAGCACCAGCATGGCGGCGCGGACTCCTCCCGCCGCGCTGGTGCTGCGGCGGTACAGCCACAGGCCGGCCAGCAGCGCGCCGGCCCAGAGTCCGGCCAGCAGCAGCAGGCCGGGAAAAGGCTCTAGCGCCAGCCCGGCACGGGCCAGCTGGCGGTAGAGCAGCGCCGCGGCAGCCAGAGGCGCGGCGCCGGCGGTAAGCAGCGGCGCGAGGAGCCGCCGCTTCCAGAGCAGGACGGCGGCGCTGGCGCAAGCCGCAGCAAGCCAAGCGCCGCGCGACTCGCTGAGCAGCAGCGCGGCGGCGTACGGAAACAGCGGCAGCATCCGCAGCAGCAGCTTCGCGTTGCTTATTGCAGCAGGCTCACCGTGTTCTTGCTCCGCAAAAGCTACTGTACTCGCCAGCGTCTGCTCACCTTCTTCACGCCACTTCTCCTGCTCCACTTCTCCGTAGGCTCTGCCACGACTGGATCTGGTTCTCCCCTCCTCAGTTTCACATCTCTCCTCCCGCTCCACTTCTGTATAGCTTCTACCAAACCAGCATCTTGTTCTCGCACCCTCCGATACATGCTGTTCCTCCCGCATCTCATCTCCGTAGGCTCTGCCACGACTGGAACTAATTCTCCCATCCTCTGATTCACACCGCGTCTCCCGCTCCCCTTGCGTATTTCCCAAGCCCGCATAGGCTTCCTTATGGAGCACTGGCGCTCCCCTTACGGCAATGCCGTCATCCTGCCCTTGCACTTTCCCGCGCTTCTTGTCCGTTTCCGCTGCATCCCGGCAGACAGCGAGCGCAAACAGACGCTCCAGCAAAAAAACAGCCATTACTGCACCGAAAGCATTAGGATACTCTAGCAATCCCCCCAGTCGGGCACCTGTAGCACTGACCTCGGGTGATGTACTGTAAGCTATAGCAAAAGGAAGATTCAGCCCTCCACAGACGGCTAATAAGGCACTTATACTAATAAGCATACCCAGCAAGCTCCACACTACGCTAAGAAAACGGGCTCCCCAACGATGGCCTGCACAATAATAAGCGCAAAAAGCAAAGCTGGCGTACAGGCCCCAGCGCAGCAGCTCATTCAGATTCCCCTGGGCTGATAAAGATCCGCGGTGCCAGTGAATACCGTAAAGCGCAAGGATGGCAAGCGGACAGATCAACAGCAGCGCTGCTGCACTTCTATTGGCTCTGCTATTCCCGTAAATGCTAAGCAGGCTGGCAGAAGGTCCGCGCAGACCTGCTGCAGCCAGCCATAACCCCAGGAATACAGCACATATGACATACCATACCGTCAGAAACGGATACATTTCCCCGGCAAAGAATAACCCGCGCAGCAACACACCCGCCGTAACAGCAGCCAGCACCAAACCTGCACCAACAAATACCATTGCCGCCACCAAACGCCGCTCAGCCATGCCACTATGCATTTCAACTTCCTCCGTAGAATTCAAGTTCTCTTTAGTCTTTCCAGATTTGTCCTGAACCAAAAGGAAAACACAAAACAGGACGGCTGACTCCACATGGAGACTCACCGTCCTGCTTATTTATCGCGGTTATACCGTTAATGCCGTTATGACGTTAATGGCATTAATCCTGTGATGATGTTAATGCCGTTAATGACCTTCAGAACATATGCGATGTATGTTCAGCAAAAATTCTCCAAATTCATTGGTGATTGTATTTCGTACATTAGTATTTGTAATTGGGCGAACGAAATCAGATTCTATTGCAGTTTCTGCAGTCAAAAGAGCAGAATCTCGCCATATCCCGCAACATTTACCGGATTCCAGTGCAGAAAGTGCAACAGATGGCCATTTCGGGGCAATTTCAGCTCATTCTATTGCAGATTCTGCAATAAAAGCATTACGGTGATACCATTTGGTATCACCGTAATGTATTGATTTCAGACATATGCCATTCGGTCAGCTGCTCAGACTCATCCGATTTGCCTATTGGCAGGCTTCAGCTGAATACAGCTCGTAATGCCCGGTTTATCCCTGCGCAAGAGCTTCCGCAGGCAGCAGGTCGGCGCAGACGCGTTCAAGGTACGGCTTAGCACCCAGGAAATCACGGAATGCGCTGTATTCGCGCCATTTGACGGCATTGTCGCCGCTTGTGCTTTTCACGGCCCGGATCAGGATGTTCTTCGGTGTATGCTCCATGTCGATGAACTCCAGCAGCTGGCTGCGGTAACCCATCAAATCAAGCAGCTTCGCCCGGATGGCGTCAGTGGCGAGTGCAGAGAAACGTTCCTTCAGAATTCCGTGCGAGAGCAGCGGGCTGAGCACCTCGTTCTCCACCTGCCCAAATAGCTCATGCTGGCAGCAAGGCACCGAGAGAATAACCGATGCGCCCCAGCGTACCGCTTTTTCCAGTGCAGCATCCGTTGCCGTATCGCAGGCATGCAGTGTCACAACCATGTCCACCTGGTCCAGCTCGTTGTAATCGGCTATATCACCGACCAGGAAACGCAGTTTATCGTAACCCAGCCTCGACGCCAGCGCTCCGCAATGTTCGATGACATCGGCTTTCAGGTCAAGTCCGACAATATTCAGCTCCCGCCGCTCGCGGACAGCCAAATAATGATACAGCGCAAACGTCAAATAGGATTTGCCGCAGCCAAAATCAACAATCGTCAGCGGCCGGCCGGTTGGTAGATCACCCAGCACATCCTCAACCATCTCCAGGAAGCGGTTGATCTGGCGGAACTTGTCGTATTTTTTGGCCAGTACCTTGCCTTCGCTGTTCATAATTCCAAGCTCCACCAGGAACGGGACTGGCTCTCCCTCGTCCAGCACATAACGTTTGCGGCGGTTGTGGGCCAAGTCTGGCGCCTCCTGCTTGCTGGCCGATTTGGTAAGAATAGAAACCTTGTATTTTTTACTGATCAGCACCTGGTAATCAGCTTCCACAGTGCAGATCAGCGCTTGCCGGAAGGTAGCTCTCAAGAGTGACATCATTTCTTCCGCAGCAGCGTCTGCCGGAATATTGCGGTGTTCCACTTTGGGGCCGATGGTATAAGCAAACTGATAATGCAGCTTGCCTTTTAGCTCAACAGGTTTAATCTGCACCTTGCTGTATGCAACTTCGCCTTTGCTGCGCAGTTGGCTTAAGGTTGCCGTAATCAGGGTACGGCCATTTATCACTTGATCAATCAGAGTTCTCAAAGATTCCACAGGGTACATCTCACTTTCGCAATCAAAATGGAGAGCAGGCTCTCCTGAATATCACTACATTATAGCATGTCCTGCTATACGATATCATAGTAGCTCGCCAACTGCTCCGGCAGGTACATGAAACTGTCCGCTAACCATGGTCACGGCCCGGCCCGATAAAGTCACGAGATCCTGACTCACTTCAAGCTGCAGCATCCCGCCACGCGCTGAAGCCTGATATGCAGTCAATTGTGTGCGGTTTAACCGGCCGGCCCAATAGGGAGCCAGAGCGGTATGCAGCGAGCCGGTAACGGGATCTTCATTGACACCAATGCCCGGGGCAAAAAAACGCGATACAAAATCAATACCATCCGCAGCGCATTCTGCGGTAACCGCGACAGCCCTTGGCTGGAGCTTGGCCACCTGGACAAAATCCGGGCAGAGCCCGCGCACCCTTGTCTCATGATCCAAACGCACCAGCACGTTGTCGGCATACCGCACGGTTTCCAGCACATGTGCCTCCTCAAGCCCCAGCGCTGCCGCCAGCCCGGCTATCGGAGGTGCAGCCGTAATTTCATATGGAGGAAAATAGAGTGAAATCACCTCTTCTGATTTCGTTGCCCGCAGCAACCCGCTGCGTGTGTGGAATCTCGCTTCTTCGTGAGAACCCAGCCGCCCGGTTTCCCACAGGACATGCGCACTTGCCAAAGTGGCATGACCGCACAGCTTCACCTCCACCGCAGGCGTAAACCAGCGCAGACGGTAGCCGTCCTGCTCCGGCCACAGAAAGGCCGTTTCGGACAGATTCATTTCCGCAGCCGTTTTGGCCATGAAGGCCTCATCTGCGGGATTTTCCAGCAGGCAGACGGCTGCAGGGTTTCCCGTGAACACCTTGTCCGCAAAAGCGTCTACAATAAATAGAGGGGTATTCAAGAAGGTTTCATCTCCTTTGCCTCTTCAGCGGTAAGTTTATTCCACTCCTCCTGCCCTTGCCTAACCTCTGCCAGTGGAAGATCACCAAGTTCCAAAGCTTCAGGTGGCAGCAGCAGCAACCGGCTGTACAGCTCTCTTCCCTCAGCTGCAACATCTATTCCCTGTTCCCACAATCTGTAAATACTGTCCTCAGCCTTGCCGTAGCGTTCTATTGATTCCATATAGGGCAGGAGCAGCCGTTCTGTCTTCACCGGAAGAAGATAACCTTCGGTTTCCTGTAAAAGTTCATCTATTTCCTTCGTCATCTGCAGCAGCTCCCGATCAGCACCGTATTGATCGGCGTACAAAAACAGATGCAGCGACCGTATAAACCTGAACAATGCAGCATCCTTATTACCGCCGGCACTGTAGATGCCGCCTTCTTCTTTTAATAACCGCGCCACGCCTTGAAGCTTGTCGGACTCAATTACGCCGCCCAGGCGAAACATATCTATAATATCCTCTACGGACAATGAGTTTAAAAGGCGGGAGTTCAGGCGAAAATGCCGGTTCAGCAGCTCATCCACTTCCCATAATGCCTCTGTGGTCTTCTTCTCCTGCTTCAATGTGAGCACCTTGGCAACCATTGCCGACATATCCTCGATCATCCGGACGATATAATCTCTTCGGAACATCCTGCACACCCCTCTCCAATACTATCCTGCCACGATTCCTCAGCAAACTAAACCAATGATGAACAGTTATTTTAAAACAATCTTAAACCATTCCACCGCTCCGTGCCACCACTCCGTACCATGCCTTGGAATTCCTTGACAAAAAAACAAAGCCTACCCTATAATAACCTCACTGGTCTTATTGATCTGGATTCCAGATCAATCTGAAATACAGAATGAAGAGCATTGAATGAATTGCAGAGAAATTGAGATTGCACGGATAGGAGGAATAGACATGAATGAAGACAATCCCGGGCATAGTCAGCCGGAAACGGAGAACTGCCTGGAACAACCGCCGGTTCGTCAAGACCGGGACAAAGATCAGCAACAACAGCAGCAGGAAGCAGACTCTATCCCACCTCTGCAGGTTACACCAGAGCAGAACAAGCTGCTGGAAAGTGCGCTGCGAATCAAGATTATGCATGCGCTGGCAGATGAACCGCTAACCTCCAAGCAGGTTGCCGAGAAGCTGCACAAGACACCCGGCAATATCCACTATCATATCATCAAGCTATTCGATGGCGGACTGCTGGAGCTTGTCCGTACGGAAACAGCCGGAGGCATTATCCAGAAATTTTACCGCTCCAAAGCTACCTTCTTCCGCTCCGAGAACTTCAGCGGCTTCCAATTCCGCAAAGAGGATACAGTGGAGCATTTCGTTACAAGACTATCCTTGTCACCCAGTGAGCTGAAGGCTTTCCAGCAAGAGATGATGAAGTTCATTTCCAGCTGGGAATCGAAAGTCACCCATGGAGAGGAATACGGTATCGATGTCATTATCGGCCGCCTGCATACAAATTCCCTTATAGAACCGGAGGATGGTCCCTAGATGATCCCTGCTGCTGCACCCGAACATACCAAAAACAATCCGCTGCGCCGATTTGCCGAACCCTTTGCCAAATCACGGACTTTCCCCTTTTTATGGCTTGGAAATTTGATTTCCGTCCTGGGCAGCTCGGTGACCATGGTCATTCTCCCGGTTATGGTCTACTCCCTTACTGGATCAACAACAACCATGGGTTTCGTAATGGCGATTTATATGCTGCCCAATGTGATTATGCTGCCGATTTCCGGGCATATTGTAGACCGCTATGACCGGGTCAGGATTATGATGATTGCCGATATCGCCCGTTTTGGCGTCATGATCATAACAGCCCTGCTGGCTTTGACCGGTCTATTGACTGTTCCGCTGCTCTGTATATTTGTAGGTGCATATGGTCTGTTTGACGGTCTGTTCCGTCCCGCCTACGCTGCCGTCCAGGCCTCGGTGTTCACTCCGGATATCCGGGTTGCCGCCAACTCACTGTCGCAAATGACTATACAGATGGTTCGTTTAATCGGCCCTTCACTCGGAGGACTGCTTATCACTTATCTCTCGGCTGGGGTTGGTTTTGGGCTCGATGCTTTTACTTACCTGTTCTCCCTGATCTGTCTCATCTATTTGCGCAAAGCGCTGAAGCCCGGAACACAGGCTGCAGTGTCCGCAGCCTCGTCACCTCAGGCACTTGAAACCGCCGCAGCTGCGGCAGCCTCTCCTCATAACGACTGGAAAGAGGATTTCAAAGAAGGCATTGCTGTATTGCGCAGTAATCCCTGGTTATGGATCACCATCCTCGCCTTCTGCTTCATCAATATTTGTTACGCCGGCGTCACCAGCATCCTTGTGCCATGGCTTTTCAAAGTTCATCATGGCTGGGAGCCATATGTATACGGGCTTGCCGGTACATTCTCCGGTGTCGGAGCCATTCTGGGCGGACTGATCATCGGCATGAAGCAGAGATGGAACCACCGCGGCATCATCGCCTACGGAGGAGCATTTCTAGGCGGCCTCGCGTTGCTTATCCTGCCGTTTGTTACTAGCCCTGCGGCAGCTATTGCCTTGTTCGCCCTGGAGGGATTCGGCCTCATGGTCTTTATCCTCATCTGGGAGATCAGCCTGCAGGAGCTCGTTCCGCAAGAAGCCTTCGGACGTGTAGCCAGTCTTGATCTATTCGGCTCCTTCGCCTTGCTGCCCGTAGGCTACATCCTTGTAGGCTGGCTCGCCGATCTTATAGGCGGTGTAGCTACGATTGCCATTTTCTCCGGGCTTGGCATGGCCTGTATCGCTCTTGTTCTATGTGTTCCTGCTATCCGTAAGTTCAATTAAACATTTCCAGCGTAAAGAGAATTTTATAAAAAGGCAGCACCGCGTCAATAGACGGGTGCTGCCTTTTTATGTAAGTGAAGTGTTTTCTTCACCCGTTATTTATGATCTCAAGTATCGGTTATTTCTTAACTTGCGCAAGCACGAAGTCTTTAATAATTTCTGATAAACGTTCCGGCGCTTCATACATACTCATGTGGCCTGCTCCGGAAATCGTTGCCTTGGTTACATTCGGCTTATCGGACGTGAAGGTCCGCCCGGCAGGAATCAGACCGTCTTCCGAGCCGGCAACGAGCAACACCGGCAGTGCGGTAGCCGAAATGACATCACGGCGGTCAGGTCGCTCGCGCATGGCCAGTGCGGCACCGGCCGCGCCTTGCGGAGGTGTTCTATAGCCGATTTCCTTCGCCCGCTGCAACAGCTGCGGTGCTGCAGCAGGAGCGAAGAGTCCAGGCACCAGTGCGTCCACAAACGTAGTAATTCCATCGTTCTGGATCGTACTGACACTTTTCAGGCGTTTCTCCTTGGCTTCTTCACTGTCAGGATAACCCGTGGAGTGAATCAGTCCGAATCCCTTCAAACGTGAGGCATGCCGCTGGGCGAAGGACAGCGTTATGTAGCCGCCAAGCGAATGACCCAGCAAGTAACATTCAGGGATTTCCAGCGCATTCAGCAGGGAAAGAACATCATCGGCCATCTGATCGATGCTGTACGCTCCGAGCGGAGCATCCGAAACTCCGTGGCCGCGCAAATCCGGTGCGATCACCCGGTAGCTTCTACTCAGATAAGGGATGACCTGCTCCCAATATCCGGAGCTTCCGCAAAAGCCGTGCAGAAGTACGATAACGTCGCCTTCGCCTTGATCACTGTAACAAATATTGGTTCCATCGCATCGAACATTTTCCATGGGCTGATTCCTTCTTTCTATGTAGTAGCTATACAAGGTATGCGGATGAGTCTGCAATTAAATGGAATGCCATTTGCTTGTCTTAATTATTTAAGCAGAACCGCCCGTCTTGAAACTTGTCTCCTCTATTTCAACCCAAAGCCTTCTGCAGCAGCTGCAGCAATCTCTCCAGCCATAACCATTACCCTGTGCAGCGGCGTCGTCTGCAGGGTCCGGTAAGGGCGGGGCCCGTTAATATCGACAATTGCCGCAAGACTATAATGCCCGACTGCCGGCAGACTCACACCGACCGACTGCGCTGGCCGCAGCGGCTCACTGGCTGCAAAATAACAGCCCAGTGCCGCCGGCGGTCCAAGACAAGCATCAATGGCAATAATTATCTGCCCCGCGGGAATCCCCGATATCCGGTTGACGAGAGTATCCGCATCGCAAGGCGATGGAAGCGTGCCTACAACATTCGGGAAGCCATGCTCCACCAGTCTGCTTCCGGTCAGCGGTCCAAGGGCATCCCCTGTGGAGCGGTCGGTACCGATGCACAAGAATGTGACCTGCTCTGCCGAGTGATGTTCGGCAATGCTTTGGAAGAAGGTAACCAGCCCGGCCGCATCTTTTTTAACCCGTTTTCTGCTCTCCTGCTCCCTGATCGCCAATTCCTGACTCCCTCCTGTCTATATAAGTTGAACTTTAGAATTACCGAGCCGGCATAGAACGCAACTACGGTGAATGTTTGGACTTCCGGCCGCTGTTGTCCACAGATTTCTTGATTTATACCGCTATTTGCGGTTGAAATCCGTAGACTGCTTATGCTTTCGAAGAGAGCTTTCCTACGGAAAGCTTTCAGGCGGTCGCTATCGCTCCTACAGTTCCAAACTTCCCCTCCGCTGCTTTTGCCTCTAGGTAGTTCTTTAGTTCATCTTATATAGAAACCTTCGTTTATTTCTTTTAATTTAACATGATTTAGATGAAGCCAACAAAAAAATGGTGTTTCCTTCCCCAATCATGATAGAATATTTGAATCCAAACACAGAGAGGACTGTTTAACCCCATGGATTTATCGCAGCCCAGCCAGGAAAATGTGGAATATATGATCGAGGGCATCAAGAGCAAGCTGAAGATGGCCAGCGCCGCAGCCATGCAGGCTTCTGCTTTCTCAGTGAACAACTATGAGGATATTCTTGATATTTATGAAGTTGCCATGAGCAGCGACCGGCTCAGCATCTCGCAGGTGGAGGCGCTTGTCTCCGAGCTTGGACGTTTGCGTAAGAAATAGAAACAAGTGGAAACGGCTTCGCCGTCCTCAAAAGGGCGGTATCCGTTTCAGCGAGAAATAGAAGGATAATTTATAGCGCGAAGCATATAAATTCTTATATTTTTCAAATAACCTGTCATGCACAGGAGCTCCTTGCCTACGATTCCATCCGCGCGGATGGCCGTCAGGCAAGGAGCTCCTTTAGGATTTATTATGCTTACAAGTACAATGCAACGGGCAAGATTTAACGCTTACGGCAAATCAATCAGTATAAGTTCCGCTTCGCCCTCACTGCCAATGCTTTTGATCGTCAAGTCACAACCCTTGCGGATACGTGCGGCATCGCCTGGTTTCAGCTGAAAAGTGCCATCTGAGCAAGAAATCTCTACATCCCCGGAAATAAGGAAGATGTGCGTCCGCCTGTCTTCTTTTTGTGCATAATGAAGCTCCCTGTTCGTGTCCAGCACCGATAGATAGACAGTTGCATCCTCGCCCACCTTCAATGTACCTTCCTCACCACTCCCCGAAACGACCGGTAGCAGCGTGTTGCTCTTGAACTCACGCGGGAAAAACTTTGCATCCCATTTCGGCGCAAGCCCCGGTGTGCTAGGAAGCAGCCAGATTTGCAGAAACCGCACATTGTCGCTCTCCGAAGGATTGGTCTCCGAATGATTAACCCCGGTTCCCGCACTCATGACCTGAACCGTGCCTGCCTGAATATCCGCGTGATTGCCGAGGTCATCCTGATGCTTCAGTACCCCGGAAACGACATAGGTGATAATCTCCAGATCATGATGCGGATGCTCATGCATCCCTTGTCCCGGTTTCAGCTCATTGTCATTGTGTGCGAGCAGCGCACCAAAGTGCGCATTGCTGGGATCATCATAATCGGCAAAGGAAAAACTGAACTCACTGTGAATCCATTCTCTATTCGAAGTATGTCTTTCTGCTGACGTAACTACTTTTATCATAACCATGCACCTCCAAAGATGTTGGAACCTTCTCCGTGCTTAACGGGTCGAAACCGCTCTTCGATTTAAATTGTTATAGGCGCTTTAATTAAGTATTTCTTACCCTGTTCCTTTCCCGGTCAATCATTAATGATTACTCCAAAAGAAACAGGACTATAGGAAAGAACACACAATTTACTATCAAGTGTGAACTTTCGTATTTCCGCATGAGGATATTTGTAAAGCTCCATATTTCGTTGTTTTTAATAGGAAAATCTTCCTTTGTTCACGTATCCTGCTCTAGTCTCTCCCATTCTTCTCCATGCTTGTCTGCTGTTTCAGCCTATACGCCAACGTTTATATACGAAGTAAGATACTTCAGGCTATCCTGAATTCGAATGACGGCAGCCGCCTAATTTCGGAATACCATAATCTAATGAGGAGTGATTAGTCATGAATAAAGCAGAAACGGAACATCCGGTAGAAAGCGGAAGCACTTTTTTCAAAGGAATCTTTATTGGTGGTTTGCTCGGCGCTGCCGCTGCGCTGTTGTTCGCCCCTAAGCCCGGCCGTGAAATGCGCAGTGACTTGTCTGATAAGCTTACGCTGGCTACAGACAAAACCAAAGAGGTTGCAGGTGTCGTAACGGACAAGACCAAAACAATTGCGACTACGGTTGGGGAAAAAGCGACCGATCTCGCAAGCACTGTATCGGCCAAAGCCTCCGACATCTTCACTACCGTAAGCGACAGCAAACAGCAAATTGCTGCCACCTTGGCGGAAACAGGCAAAAAACTGGGCGATTCCATCAGTGAAGTCTCCGAAAATGTTGCTTCTGACGTAAAAGATGCGTCTAAAGAGGTAGCTGAGGAAGCTAAGAATGTAGCCGATGAGGCCAAAGCATCCTCTAAAGAGGTAGCTGAGGAAGCCAAGGATGCCAAAGAGGAAGTAAAAGCGTCTTACAAGTCTTCTTACTAAACTACGGTGATTCAAGGCTTGATCTAAATTTGAGAACAGCCAGCTCACCGCAGCTGGCTGTTGTTATGAGGAATGCAGCTTCTTCTTCGAAAGAAGCTGCATTTTTATCAAAGCCCTTATACGGCTAAAGAAAGCAGGGACGCCTTATGGGAGATGCAGGCAGCAAGACCAAAACCTACGAAGTCGAAGAGCATCCCTTTGAATTGCGGCATGAAGTCAAACGGCTGAACGCAAGGCTCGACAAAATTGCCGATTCACTGGAAAAATCCGAATTCAAGGATATCCTTGAGAATTATACGGATCCCAAAAAGCGGATTATTACGAATCTTATGGCCGGGATATCCCGGGGTCTCGGGCTTTCACTCGGTACATTCGTAATCCTCGGCTTACTGGGTTACATTCTCAGCCTGTTTCTTGATGTACCCGTTATCGGTGAATATCTTGGAGAAATCAAAAAGTATATTGATGCCAACAGTTGATGCCAATAGCTGATAACATCGTTATCCACCCCGCTAAGCAGTTTGTTCAGCAGACTGCTTAGCGGGGTGGATGTGTATGTCCGCTTCAGGCTGAATACAAACAAGCAGAGACGGCTTCGCCGTCCTCAAAAGGACGGTATCCGTTTCTGCGAGAAATAGAAGGATAATTTATAGCGTGAAGATATAAATTCTATATTTTAAAAAAGACATACCCTTCCCCGGCGGGGATAAGGCATGCCCTAATCTTGGGGACTAGCGATAAGAATCAATAGGTGGAGTTCGCCATGATCTGTTTCAGCTTCTCGGTGGCCCGCTTCTGGATCCGTGAGACGCTCATTTGTGATACGCCGAGCTTCTGCGCGATGGCACGCTGCGACTGGCCATCCTGGAACGCCAGCAGCAGCACCTGCTGCTCTTGCTCCTTAAGCTGGCCCAGCGCCTGCTGGAGATCCATACGTTTCTCCACAGTCTCGTAATCGTTGGCTTCGGAGCTGATCAGCTCACCGAGCGTAGCGCCCGTCTCCTCTTGCGAGAGGGGCGAATCCAGCGATACGTAATGATAACATTCCCTGCCGGCCAGTACTTCCACAGTTTCTTCCACAGTAAGATCAAGATAATGGGCGATCTCTTCCACAGCAGGAGAACGTTCCAGCCTGATGGTAAGTTCATCAATGGCCTGCTGCACAAGGGCGCCTTTCTCTTTAATCCGTCTTGGGACCTGTATGTACCAGGATTTATCCCGCAGGAAATTTTTCATATGCCCGATCATGCTCTTCATCGCATACGGCTCAAACGGAATGCCCAAGCTGATATCGTATTGCTGCAGCAGCCGGATAAGCGCCATCTGCCCAACCTGATACAGATCTTCATAAAGATCCGGACGGTTGCGGGCAATTTTCCCGGCAGCCATCTTCACCATCGGCTCATATTTCTTGATCAGCACGGTGGCAATTTCATTATCCTTGGTCTGCTGATATTCCCAGATCAAACTTACTGCTTCGTTCATGGACTCTGGGGGAGTCACTTTATCACTCATACTTTCTCCTCGCTGAAATTAAGCCGCTTAGTCAGGGTAACGACTGTCCCTCTCCCTGCTTCACTCACGACGCTTACGTCATCCATGAGCGCTTGCATTAAATAAAATCCCAGTCCGCCAACCTGAACGTCACTCAGCTCTTTATCATGCAGCGTAATGCGTCCGTCGGGCGAATCCAATCCGTCAAAGCTCTCCCCTTCATCTTTGACGGTGATGGACAAGGCACTTGTTCCTACTTCAAAGATTACATCGACCAAACCATCTTCTTGGCCGTACGCATATAAAACAGAGTTATTACAGGCTTCCGAAACCGCTACCTTCATATCCTCAATATCTTCATAGGTAAAACCCATTTTTGAGGCAATACCATATAAATTCAGTCTAACGATATCGACATATTCTGCACTCGCAGGTAACTGAAGAACTACTTTTTGCACGTCATCACTCATCCTTAGTTCGATCCTTTCCTAGTGGGAATTCTCTTGGGGGGCAAAAAACTTAGAAATACCGGTCATATCAAACAGCTTCTGGATTTGCGGCGGAACTTCTTCAACGGTAAACTTAACGTCCATCCCGTGTCTTGCTTTGAGGATCGAGAGCAGGATTCCAATACCGGTGCTGTCAATATATCTCAAGTCTTTCAGATTAATAACGAGGTCAAGCCCCGTATCTCCCACAAGCGGCTCCATGACCAAACGGAAATCGGGAGCAACAGACAAATCTAGTTCTCCAATCAGGGAAACCGTACAAACGCTGCCTTCAGTTTCGGTTTTTGCATGGAACTTTTCGCTTTTATGTGTATTCATAGACAACTCTCCTGATTAAATGTTTTCTTTACCAATAACCCTAAAGACCTAGGTTTGAAACAAAATAACTAATTCTGCATCATTGGCAAATACTGGTTCATGTTTTGAAAAGGGTTCTATTTCTTCCATTGATGTGACTATCCTGTCTTGAATAACGGGCAATAATTTGTTTAATGCTGCTGAGCTTCAGCGGCTTGCTGATATAACCATCCATGCCTGAAGCCATACAACGGTTCTGGATACCCTCCATGACGTTGGCCGTCATCGCGATGATGACTGCATTCTCGGAGGATGGCCCATGGCTGATCCGGATTTTGGAGGTCGCCGTCAGACCGTCCATAACCGGCATCTGCAGATCCATAAAAATAAAATCATAAGCATATTTCATTGCCAGCTCCACCGCCTGGCTGCCGTCCTCGGCGATGTCGGCGTCATAACCCAGCTTATCCAGCATGCTGACCATAAGCCGCTGATTGATCGGGTGGTCGTCTACAACCAGGACTTTTCTCCGCCATCTCTGGTTATCCACGTCTTCATATGGCTCCACCTCTTGAAATCCCCTTGCCAGCTCATCCTCAGGCAACGCTGCCTGAATGGTGAATACAAAGGTCGCCCCTTTCTCCTCCATCGATTCTACGCGTATGTCGCCGCCCATCATCCCGACAAGGGATTTGCAGATTGCCAGCCCGAGACCGGTTCCACCGTATTTGCGTGTCATAGAAGAATCAAGCTGGGAAAAAGGCTTGAACAGACGGTCACATTTTTCCGGAGAAATCCCGATGCCCGTATCCTTCACGGTAAATTCAACTACCAGTTTATTATCAGCTGTTGGCACGCTGGATGCAACAAGGTAAACTCCGCCTTGATTGGTAAACTTCACCGCATTGGCTACTAAATTGATTAGGACCTGACGCAAACGGGCCATATCTCCATAGATCAGCTTTGGAAGATTCTGATCAATGAAATAGGCCAACTCCAGGTTTTTCTTTCCTGCTTCGGCAGAAAACAAGCTAAATACCTCCTGAACGGTGGTCTGTAGCTCAAATAACTGCTCTTCCATTTCCATCTTGCCGGATTCCATCTTCGTGAAATCAAGAATATCGTTAATGACCGTAATCAGGGTATCAGCGCTTTTGCGGATAATCTCTGTATACTCCTTCTGCTCCGGAGCCAGCTCAGTTTCCATCAGCAGGTCAATCATACCCACCACACCGTTCATCGGCGTGCGAATCTCATGGCTCATCATAGCCAGGAACTCGGTTTTGGCATTAGCGGCAATCTCCGCCGCTTCCTTAGCCTTAACCAGCTCTCCGTTGATTTTCTCCAGCTCCTGCGTCTTTTGCTGCAGCAGCATAGACTGCATCTGATGTTTCTTGTTAGTTAAGTGCATGTTAACGAAGCCCTCAATCTTGGACTTCAAGATCTGCGGAATGAAGGGTTTGACCATATAATCAATAGCCCCGGCAGAATATCCCGCAAACAGATGCTCCGCCTCTTTGCTGTTGGCAGAGATAAAAATAATTGGAATATCCTTCGTCTTTTCTCTGGCTTTGATTAATTTGGCGGTTTCAATACCATCCATACCCGGCATTTGTACGTCCAGCACAATCACCGCAAACTCATATCTTAACAGACATCTCAGCGCTTCTTCACCGGAATTGGCTTTGACAAGCTTATAGTGTTGACTCTCAAGCACAGCTTCAAGCGCCAGCAGATTTTCAGGACGGTCGTCAACCAGCAATATATGAATTGGTTCTTGAACCCCCATAGGCCCCTCCTATCCCGCTATTTGTTCTTACGATAGATTTTTTCTACTCTATCCAGTGGCTCATAGCTGTCGCTATACCTGGTGAAGTGGATAGATTCTTTGGAACCGAGCACCAGTACTCCGAACCGGCTGAGGCTCTCATAGAACAAGCCGTGCACATGGTCGCGAAGTTCATCATTGAAATAGATCATGACATTCCGGCAAAAGATGACATTAAATTCGTTGAATGAGGTGTCTGTTGCCAGATTATGCTCTGCAAAGATAATATTTTTACGCAAGTACGGCTGTAGAATGACTGAATTGTATTTCGCTGTATAATATTCAGAGAATGCGCGGGTCCCGCCCGCCTCCATATAATTCTTGGTATACTGCTTCATCTTACCGATCTCATATACGCCTTCCTTAGCCTGCTGCAGCGAGCGTTCGTTCATATCAGTGGCATAGATGCGCGCCTTGTCGTAGAGCCCTTCTTCATGCAGCAGAATCGCCATGGAGTATACCTCTTCACCAGTGGAGCAGCCTGCATGCCAGATTCTGATATAAGGATAAGTCCTCAGCAACGGGATCACCTTTTGGCGGAAAGTTAAAAAGAGGCCTGGATCGCGAAACATTTCCGTCACGGGGATGGAAAGGCTGTAGACGAACCGTTCAAAGCAGGCGCGGTCATGCAGCACCTTCTCCTGCAGCGCAGATATGCTCGGCACATTCTCGGCATGGACGTGATGCCAGATACGCCGTTTCAAAGAAGGCATGGCGTAATTTCTGAAATCATATCCGTACAAGCGATGCACGCCGCTCAGAAGCAGCTCAATTTCAATCTGCTCCAGCTCCTGCTTGCTTCCCGATTGGGTGAGCTCCTCATCATATCCCCGTTCCATAGCTGTCATGTTATCAAGGCTCCCTTGCATTTGCCGTATTTCCGGTCTGTTGTTTGTTGGTGCTGTAATGCTATTACCCCAAATTCACGCTTACGAATACAACCAAACGCGCATTAAAGAAAGTAGCTGATCGGTACCGATCGGTTTCTTCATATAATCCGAAGCTCCCGCTTCAATACACTTGGCCCGGTCTTCCTTCATCGCCTTGGCCGTAAGCGCGATTATTGGCAATTTATGATACTGCGGCATCTGGCGAATCCGGCGCATCGCCTCATATCCGTCCATTTCCGGCATCATCATATCCATGAGCACGAGATCAAAATCTTCCTGTTCGACCAGCATATCGAGTGCTTCCCGGCCATTCTCTGCGAACTTCACTTCCATGTGGTATTCTTCCAGCACACTGGAGAGCGCAAATACGTTGCGGATATCATCATCCACGAGTAAAATCTTCTTTCCCTCAAACAGCTCTTCTTTATTGTGCAGCTTTTGCAGAATTTTACGCTTATCCTCCGGAAGATTGGCTTCCACCCGGTGGAGGAACAAGGTCGTCTCATCCAGCAGTCTCTCCGGTGAGCGCACATCCTTGATAATGATCGATTCGGCATATTTCCGCAGCTGCGTCTCTTCCTTGCTGTCCAGATCCTTGCCTGTGTATATAATGATCGGCAGATCATTCAGTTCCTCATCATCGCGGATCTGATCAAGCAGTTCGAAGCCATTCATATCGTCAAGCATCAGGTCGAGAACCATGCAGTCGTATTTCTGCTTACGCAGTTCACCGAGCGCTTCTTGTCCGGTTGAAACCGCCGTAATGGCGACATCATCATGGCCGATAAGCTCCATAATGGAACGGCGCTGAATTTCATCATCCTCGACAATCAGCAGATGCTTCAGGGTACTGGCTGTGTAGCTCTCGATTTGTGAGAATGCCCGCTCCAGTGCCTGCCGGGTCGAAGGTTTTCTCAAGTAAGCCATCGCGCCCATCATTAGGCCCTGCTTCATCTCATCATTTACAGAGATGACATGAACAGGAATATGCCGCGTTTGTGATGCGCCCTTAAGCTCTCTGAGTATCGCCCAGCCGTCCATAACCGGCAGCTGGATGTCCAGAATAATCGCATCCGGCAGGTGGGATTTGGCCATTTGCAGCCCGATATCCCCCTGCAGCGCCACCAATCCCTTGAAACCGCGTCCGCGGGCCATATCGAGCAATATTTTGGCAAAGCTCTCATCATCCTCGACAATAAGCAGAACCTTATCGTTTGCCGTCAAATTCTCACGGTCATCCTCCACTATCACTGGATTAAGCGGGGCAGGTATGACATCTCCGGATTTAGCAGGTTGTAGTTCTTCCACGTATTCCGCCAGTGTCGCCGCCTCTTGGGCCGCGGCCGCCTCAACTGCCCCTGGAAGCAGGCGGTAATTCCCTTGGACCGGCAGATACAGCGTAAACGTGCTACCTTGTCCCTCACGCGACTCCAGCCCGATGGCACCGCCCATCAACCGTGCTAATTCGCGGCTGATCGACAAGCCAAGACCGGTGCCGCCATATTTGCGGCTGGTCGTCCCATCCACTTGCTGGAACGCCTCAAATACGATATCGGTCTTGTCTGCAGGAATCCCGATACCGCTGTCTTTCACAGCTATGGAAATATACTCATACTCCGGCGGAAGGAAGGACGGTAATTGAGCAGGCACTGCATGGCTTACCTCAAATCCTACATAACCCTCGCTGGTAAATTTAAAGGCATTAGACAACAGATTGCGCAGAATTTGCTTCAGGCGATGACTGTCTGTAAATAAACTGTCCGGCAGCGGCTCATTAAAGGAAAGACGCAGAGACAGCCCTTTCTTAAGGGCTTGAGGAGCAAAATTCTGTTTCACAAAGGTTTTGAGCTCCGTCAGCGGAACTTCTTCATAATTCAGCTCCATCTTACCTGCATCAACCTTGGAAAGATCAAGAATTTCATCAATCATCTTCAGGAGATCCGCACCGGACATATAGATCGTGTGCGCGAATTCAACCTGCTTTTCCGACAGGTTACCCTCTTTATTCTCGGTAAGCAGCTGTGAAAGGATAAGCAGACTGTTCAGCGGAGTCCGTAGCTCATGGGACATGTTGGCCAGGAACTCCGATTTGTATTTGCTCGTTACAGCAAGCTGCATCGCCTGCTTCTCCAACTGGACACGGGCGTGCTCAATCTCATCCTTTTTCTCTTCAACCTCCTGGACCTGATCCTCCAGCGCGCGGGTTTTGGATACCAGTTCACTATTGTAGTGCTCCAGCTCTCCCTGCTGCCGCTGCAGCAGCTCCTCCGAACGTTTAAGCGCATCGGTCTGCTCCTCCAGATTCTCGTTGGAGCGGCGAAGTTCTTCCTGCTGGGTCTGGAGCTCCTCCGACTGGCACTGCAGTTCTTCCGTGAGCGCCTGTGATTCGCGCAGCAGCTCCTCCACCACGAGTCTGCGGCTGATATTGTTCAGGATGACACCGAGATTATTCGTCAGTTGATGCAGCAATTCATTCTGCAGCGCGGTGAATGGCGTAAAGGAGGCAAATTCAACAACGCCAAGCAGTTCATCCTCAAACAACAACGGATAAATAGATATATGTTGAGGATGGGAATCGCCAAACCCTGAGGAAATGGAAATATAATCGTCCGGAGCCTCTGTCAGTTTGATCGGCTTCTTATCCAAGGCGCTTTGTCCGACAAGCCCTTGGCCGATTTCAAACCCTTCCTTCGGCTTGTCGCCCCCTTCACCGGCATAATAGCCGCTTGCAGTTAGCAGATTAGGATTGTTGCTATCCTTCAAGTAAACCGCGCCGTATTGGGCTCCCAGCACAGGAGTGAATTCGTTGATAAAGGTCTGTGACACCTGATCAAGTGAACTGACGCCGCGCAGCAGTTCTGTTACCTGTGCGATATTCGCATTCAGCCAGGCCTGATCGCTCTGAGCCTGCGCATAAGCTTTTTCCATCTGCTGCTTTTGTTCGATGTCCTCCGCCATCTCCTGAAATACTCGGGCTACATCACCGATTTCATCCTTAGAGACTACCTTGAGCCTGCGGATCGCCCGCATCTTGCCGTTTCCAAAGCTGGTAATCATCATGGAAACGACATTAAGACCGCGCGTAATGCTTGGAATCACCCAAAGGACGACACCAAGTCCAAGCAGCAGCCCCACAATCATAATCAGCGTTACCATTTGAATGGATCTTTCATAAGCTTTCTGCGCGGTGGCATTTTCTTCGGTCATCTGATAGGCATTATAATCAGCGAGGGCATTCAGACTGTCCAGTACCTCGTTCTGAATGGCCTGTCCCTCTGTGTTACGGTAGGTGTTGGCATTCTGAAAATAACCGGCTGTAAGCATCTCCAACGCTTTATTCTGATAGTTCAGGTAAGCGGAATTAGCTTTTTTAATCCGGCTCAAAAACTCCATTTCCTCCGCAGCACTCATCGAAGCTTCTATGGTCTTCAAATACCCTTCCGCCTTGATAACTTTGCCGTCTATCTCAGTTTTCTGGGCACCCACAGACAGCGTATCGGCATTCAGCATCGATGTGGTCAAGATCCGCGCCATATCATTGACCTCGCCTCGAAGTCCAGAAATCGCACGCCCCTTGCTGTATCTGTCCTGAAAGCCGTCTAGCTGGTTGCTCATATAATTAAGCCGATCGTATCCAATCAGCGTAAGTGCCAACATAATTGCCAGCATCGCGCTGAAGCCGATCAGCAGCTTGGCCTTTATCTTCATTCCTTATCCGTTCCTTTCTTCAGCGTGATCCACACCAGGCATTTGTCGTCATCACGTTCCTGGTCCGCTTCATCTGTGAAAAAAGCCTCCTGCATAACCTCTTCACGCCATTCGTGGTCCCCGTTCAGATTCCCGATCATAAAGTCCAGCTGCTCTTCCTGTTCACCTGGGGCCATTTCCAGCAGACCGTCAGTGTACATTACCAGATGCCCTTCCTCTTCGAAACTCAAACTCTGCGGCTGAATATCAATTCGGTCGAACAACCCGACCGGATGGCAGTTGCTCTCCAGCAGCACTGGTTTCTTGGCGTTGCCTTCAAAGAGCAGCGCCGGCGGATGTCCGGCATTTACATAGTCAATTCGCTTCATTCGCGTATCAATCACAAGATAAATCGCGGTAAAGTAATACTGGACCAGCTGTTTCTCGATATAGAGCTGGTTAAACCGCCGGTTCAGCTCTTGAATTACCTTCTCCGGCTCCACGTACGTAGTCACAGTATCCTTAAGCACAGAGGCCAGAAACATACAGAAAAGCGACGAGGAGATCCCGTGTCCCATCATATCCAGCAGGATCACAGCATACCTGCCGTCTCCCAGCGGATACCAGGCATACAGATCACCGGCCAGTTCAGCGGAAGGCTGATAGATGGCATGCGCCTCCAAAACCTCATCCGTAATTGGCAAACTGAGTACAGCATTCTGCACAAGTGCTGCAAGCTTCAATTCATCCTGCATCCGCTGATCCCGCTCTTTATGCCAATCCTTCTCCCGCTTGAGACGGAGCGCCAGCCGGATACGCGCCATAAGTTCAACCTTGTTAATCGGTTTCGTAACATAATCCACAGCTCCGGCATCCAGTGCCTCCGCCAATTTCTTGGAATCCCCCACAGCGGTAACCATAATAATCGGAATATCCCTTAGATGCTCATATTGTTGAACCACACGGCAAGCCTCGATTCCATCCATCTCTGGCATCATCATATCCAGCAGAATTAAATCGATATCCGACTGCTGCGGTCCTTTTTTTTCGCCTCCAATGCCAAGCAGTTTCAGCATTTCTTTGGCGGATGATGCTGTTATGAAATTTCGATAGTCTTCTTTTTTCAGGATTTCACGGATAATGATTACGTTAGTCGGGTTGTCATCTACGATTAAAATTCTCAAGCATCTTCACCTCGCACGATTAGTATTAGAGCCGTACAAATCCCTTACATCTATAATTCTATCATACGATATTTGAACGCCGTCTTTCCAATTGTCGACAATCTACCAGGAGAGTAATATATTGTATCAGCATTCAACAAAGTAACCTCCAGCCCCACTAATTATAGTGGAGCTGGAGGTTACGCTATCGGGCTATAGGTTCTCATACAACAAACCGGCGTTTATTGCGGGTTTCTTTTGGCAATGACGAGAACCTTGCCTGAATCAAGCTCTTTCTCGTAGAAGCCTGCTTCTGCACTGCTAAAACCCAGCGAAGTAATTTTGAAACGGAGCGCATCCCCCCGCGAACGGAAAAGATTGGCAATCGCGCCAAATAACCCTTCTTCACTGAGACTGACCTCATTAGTATCTGCAGCATCAACGATACGGCCCTCACGGTCCTGATCGTGGCTAATGACATAAATGTCATCTCTGGAATAGCCGCTGCTGCGCAGCCGATTCACTTCTTCGATCGCCTGAACACCATTTTCCAGCAGCTTGGCATACGCCTGTGTACCGATTGAATCCATGAAATCACGCTCCTATGGTTAGATTAATGAGGATAATGCCTGATAAGACAACTGTTCCTTCATTAACCTTATTTACGGACCGTGAAACAGATCAGGAGGAATTTCCATCAAATAAATCAATACCCTCCCATTCCCCTGTCTGCGGATTGCGGTAAATCTTCAGCGCAGCGCTTCCTCTTAAATAGACATCGCCGTCTTCAGCTACAAAATCCGGAGTTCCCAGCAGCTCTTGAAAATTGTTTCGCGCCGGATCCAGTTTTTCTTCATTCAGCTGCAATCCGTATTGCCCGGCCTGTGCCGGCGTTACGTGAACATACAGCACGGCCCCTTCACAAACTCCTGCCGACATATCGGCGTATTGATATTCCAGGCATTCCTGCCAGGGATCAGGAGCAATACTAAGCGGCGAACCTTTAGCCAGCAGCAGTTCTTCCTCCGACATATAAAGGGATGTCCCTGCCAAAGAATTAAAGCTGCTGATATAAGGGCTTACCCCCATACTGCGTTCAATGGCCAGCACCACTGGCGGCTGCACGGTAAAAAGGGCGGCAGGAACATGCTCCTTCTGCGGAGACGGTGTTAAATATGGAGAGAGAAGACTTAGCAAAAGAATGACAATGTTCATGGAATCATCCCGCCTTTCTCACTGCCGCCTACTTAGTTAATGCCGGAATTTTTGCCATATAGCAGCTGCAGCGTCAACGCCTTTAAGCGCCATTCCTATTTTCCCCGGACCTTTTTTGGCATATGCGGCATCATAGGATTTCACTGTACGTTCTTCGGCAGGTGTCAGCGGAGCATCTTCTATGGAGACGGCTTTGGCTTTCTCCTTAAGCTCGCGTGATTTCCGGTACTTCTCAATCACAGTCACAGATACCTGCTTCACGGTAAGCGTCAATTCGTTCATTACATCGCCAAGATTTTTCACTGAATCCATAATAGGGTCGATCTTTTGAATCTTGCCCTGGACGTCGGCCGTAATATCATTGGCATGTCTGACGGTTGTTTTCACTTCATAAGTAAGCTCATCCACCGTCTTTTGGACTTCCTGCAGAGTCTGGCTGACCTTGTCGAGGGATTCTTTCGCTGATTTTAAGGTTTTAATTAAAAAGAAAACGAGTACGGTGAATGCAATCGCAACAAGTGCAACGCTAAGTTCAATGATCATTACGAAAACCCCTTCCAAATCATAAATGTCGGCTTGCTCTGCCTTGATACTGCATAGTTACCCTTACTTACTTAGGCCGAAACAGCTTGTCAAGCGACTTAAAGACTACCTCTCCTATTTTGTTTCAAAGGGGAGCGACCCGTTTAAACAATGACTACATCACCACACAGAAAGGATGACATCACATGTTGAAATGGTCAGTAATTCTGCTGGTAATTGCATTGATTGCCGGTGTATTCGGTTTCTTTAATATCGTAGGGGCGGCAGTAGGAATCGCTAAAGTATTGTTCTTCATCTTCCTCGTGCTGTTCATAGTTTCGCTCTTTACAGGACGCAGAGGAAGATCATTGTAACTGTAAAAGAACATTAAAAACGACATCACATTTCAGGTGCTAAGGACCCGGACTCCGAAAAGGAGTTCGGGTCTGATTTATGTATAGCGGTTGCCGCTGTCTGATTATGCCAGAGATTCCTCCCCTCCCTTTTCCTCCATACATCATATTCACCATGCAGAAAGTATAGGCCTTTCCACACGGATTGTCACCCGTAAGTCGCCTCCATTCCTCTGTTCATGATAGTTTTCATAAAAAACAAAGGGGTTGGTTCATTGTATCCACTTTTTGTTTACATGCTTATTAACACATCGCAAACATGGTAAATATACGCAAAATCAAAACCAACTCTGGGAGGAATCACAATGAAAAAATTAGCCAGCTTAACAGTAGCAATGGGTCTTATGGCTTCCATAGCCGCAACGGCTTCAGCTGCAGAAGTAACCAACACAACAACTGTAACGGAAA
Organism: Paenibacillus sp. FSL H7-0357; assembly: GCF_000758525.1. Lineage (NCBI taxonomy): Bacteria > Bacillati > Bacillota > Bacilli > Caryophanales > Paenibacillaceae > Paenibacillus > Paenibacillus sp. FSL H7-0357. The sequence continues at coordinate 6,644,112 of NZ_CP009241.1, forward strand.
CGACTTACAGCCCCCGGTTTGAGACAGTAATCACACAATCAGACCTTAGACCAGCAACTCCTCAGATTATTTTGACAAAAGCAACACCTTTCTACGCTTCCATGAACAGCCCCGTTGCTACGGGTTTTCTCGGCGCTCAAACCCTTGACACTACAGGAAATATCCTGGTTGATTCGAACGGCAATGAATGGAGAGAGATATACACCTGGTTGGGCATGCGCTGGATTAAGGTTCCCGCCTCCGCTTATGTAATCACTCCATAAATCAGTTTTACGAGCAGCGCCCCGCTCCCAAACTCATACATAGCCATGCGGGGACTTGCCTTTTTAGTATAGATACACCCTTATGAGGGTGTATAGTGAAACAGCCTGCGGACATCCAAAAGTCCTGACGGGCTTTTTTTCTTTCATGCCCTAAACACAGGAAAGGCTATCCCTCAGCAGAAAATTCTACTGATGGGATAGCCCCACAAAACATCCGCCCTAGTTCACCCGTCACAAACTTGCGATGCTGTCGCTTCCTGTATGCATTTATATTTAGCGGATGACCGAACCTCCGTAAAGGAAACGGTTCACCCAAGAAGCGCTTAATTTATCTACCCGTACCCCGCCTGAAGATACGGAATACGTTTGCAGCATTTGTCCGTCACCCAGATACATGGCTACATGTGAAATTCTTGCCGCAGATTTGTCGATGCCTCCATAAGCAGAAGCTGAACTTCCTTTATAATCCATGAAGAACATCAGATCCCCGCGTTTCAGGCCGGAAATATCTGTGACAGTGTTGCTGTTCTGCTGTACCCAGGCTCCCTGTTGACGTGAATCAGCAGGCAGTTTCAAATTAGCTGCATCTATGAAGATCTGCCGGATAAAGTCGGAGCAATCGAAAGTGCTCGTGTCGCTTCTGCTTGATCCGAACTCATAGGGAGTTCCAAGATAACCCATGCCCGCGGCAATGACCCGTTCAATCACTGCTGATTGTGACGGAGCCGTTGGATCTGGCGCTGGCGCTGGTGTTGGATTCGGTGTTGGTGTTGGCGTTGGTGCTGGAGTAGACGTTCCGCCACCTACCGAGATATATTGATCTGCAGCACTTGTATAGCCTACAGTTCCGTCTGCAGCTTTTACTTTGTACCAGTAACTGTTCGTTTCTTCCAGAATAGCTACTTGATCGCCTCTATTTAAATACCCCAGTACTTTTCCGCTTGTAGAAGGCAGTTCCCGAAGACGGACCGAAGCTTGTATAACCCCTGTCTGTCCGGAAGATGTATTTCCAGATCCCGAACCCACTCGAATATACTGCTCTCCCGCGCTGGTATAACCAACGGTTCCATCCGAAGTTCTGACTTTGTACCAATAGCTGTTCGTTTGTTCCACAATTGTTACCTGTTCACCTTCGTTTAAATAACGAAGCACACTACCGCTTGTGGAAGCGCTCGTGCGCAGACGAACTGAAGATTGTATAGTACCGGTTAATCCAGACGTTGCTGTCACTGCGAAATCTGAAGAAACCGAAGCTGCTTGCACCTTTTGCGGGCTGAAAACTCCCAATGATACTGCAAGTGATGCTGAGACCAGTAACGTTGCTGCAATCTGCTTATGTGATGTGATCATAGCGTTCCCCCGCTTAGCAAAATGAGAAAATCAACAACGGCGCGCGCTACGTTTGTTGCTTTCTGCCCTCATTATAGGCTTAGCCGGGAATTGGAACATGCTCCAAATTTCACAAAAAAGCTTGCCACTTTATGGTAAGTACCAGGTCTATAGTCTTGAATTCTCCTTGGATTTGGTGGAAATTACAGATAACTAGAAGAAATTAAGGATTTTTAACCTTTAGGTTCTACATGGACCTGCACATTCATTATATTATGCAATTTGCTCATTCTATCTTCAATGGAATCGCTGATCTCATGACCTTCCAATACGGTAATTTCGGCATCCACTTCCACAACAACATCCACCAGCACATGATTTCCATGAACACGGGCCTTGAGGTCCTTGATCCCTTCCACACCCGGCGTCCGGGCAATCGTGCTGCGCAAATCCAGCAGCTTATCTTCATCAAAGCCGTCAGTCAACCGGTATGTCGAATCACGAAAAATATCCCAAGCTGTCTTGGAAATCAGCAGACCGACAGCAACCGCAGCAGCGGAATCGATCCATGGCAGTCCGAACTGTGCGCCAACGATTCCAACAGCAGCACCGATACTCACCATTGCATCGGAAAAATTGTCCTTAGCCGCAGCCATGAGTGCACTATTGTTAATCTGCTTCGCCAGCCGCTTGTTATAGATATAGACTCCCATCATGGCAACCGCACACACTACCGCCACACCTGCTGACCAAAGCTGCGGCACCTCCTTGGCTCCTTCGAATAAAGACCGGACCGCTTCTACAATAACCTGAATTCCGACCATAGCCATAATAAAGGATGCCAGCAATGCAGCTACGGTCTCGGCGCGGAAATGCCCGTACGTATGATCCGAGTCAGGCGGCTTCCGCGAGATGCGCAGCCCGATTAGTACCGCAAGTGAAGCGACAATGTCCGTCAGATTATTGAATCCGTCTGCAAGCAGCGCGCTGGAAGCGAACAAGTACCCGCTGACCAGCTTTAAGGCGGACAGAATAAGATAAGCAATAATGCTGATCAAGGCCCCCCGTTCACCTTTGCGTATATCTTCATAAATATCGGCCAATTCCTGTCCCCCCCTATACCCGGTTTCTTTACTGCCCCTCCGGTAAATCATGCTTTGATTTATTCTTGCCCTTGTGACTGCATTTAAAAACAATTAGAATAAAGTAAAGGACTTGCTTTATAAGGGGGTTAACATAATGAGCGAAAGTAATGATAAACCAAAGATCAACTTGGCTGATGCCATCCGCCAGAAGCTGGAACAGAAGAAACAGCAGTCATCCGCTAAACCGGGTTCTTCCTTTCAAGCCGGTTCAGCGAAGCCGCTAAAGAGTCAAAATAACAAGAAGCCAAACAATCAGCGCCGCCGTACAGGTGGTTCTTAGGAATTATGGCATGTGCAAGTCGCATTTCACACTATATTTGAACATAAACGGCTGCGTTATCCCTCACAAGGGGTAACGCAGCCGTTTTGCTATGAACGAATTACTGTTCATTCTTTCAGTTATCTCTTAAGCTTCCACAGGATACATGCGCTGGCGCATTTCCTTAATTTCCGGGTTCTCCAGATATTCATCATAGCTCATCGAGCGGTCGATAACTCCGGTAGGGGTAATCTCGATGATGCGGTTGGCAATCGTCTGGATGAACTGATGGTCATGCGAAGTGAACAAAATGGTTCCGTCGAAATCAATCAGCCCGTTATTCAGCGCCGTGATAGACTCCAGATCCAAGTGGTTGGTAGGCTCATCAAACACTAGCACATTCGCACCGTTCAGCATCATTTTGGCCAGCATACAGCGGACCTTCTCGCCTCCGGACAGGACGCTTGCTTTCTTCAGCGCTTCTTCACCGGCAAACAGCATCCGGCCGAGGAATCCGCGGAGGAAGGTTTCATCCTGATCCTTGGAATATTGGCGCAGCCATTCTACCAGGTTCATGTTTACCCCGTCGAAATAGCTGGAGTTGTCTTTCGGGAAATAGGCCTGGGTTGTTGTTACTCCCCATGCATATTCACCGGCATCCGCTTCCTTCTCACCCATGATGACATCAAACAGCAGTGATTTAGGCTGTGAATATGGACCTACAAAAGCGATCTTATCCCCTTTGTTCACCACAAAGCTGATTTCATCGAGCAGCTTCTCGCCTTCAACGGATTTGCTCAGCCCGCTGATGGTAAGCAGCTGCTTGCCTGCTTCACGTTCCGGCTTGAAGTTGAGGAACGGATATTTCCGGTTGGAGGGACGGATGTCGTCCAAAGTAATTTTCTCCAGCTGCTTCTTACGCGAAGTCGCTTGTTTGGACTTGGAGGCATTGGCCGAGAAACGCTGGATAAATGCCTGCAGCTCCTTCATCTTGTCTTCCTTCTTCTTGTTCGAGTCGCGCTGCAGGGCCTGGGCCAATTGGCTGGACTCATACCAGAAGTCGTAGTTGCCGACATACATTTGAATTTTGCCAAAGTCGATGTCCGCAATATGTGTACATACTTTGTTCAAGAAGTGACGGTCATGGGATACGACGATAACGGTGCCTTCGTAGTCCATAAGGAAGTTCTCCAGCCAGCCGATGGATTCAAGATCCAAATGGTTGGTAGGCTCATCGAGCAGCAGGTTGTTCGGACGTCCGAACAGGGCTTGCGCAAGCAGCACCCGTACCTTTTCGTTGCCGCTGAGTTCGGCCATTTTCTTGTCATGCATTTCACGCATAATGCCCAGACCGATCAGCATGGCCGCCGCATCCGGCTCGGCATCCCAGCCGTTCAGCTCGGCAAATTCGCCTTCAAGCTCACCGGCGCGCAGTCCGTCAGCCTCTGTGAAATCACTTTTGGCGTATAGCGCATCCTTCTCCTTCATGATCTCATAAAGACGGGTATGCCCCATAATTACCGTTTCCAGCACCAAAAATTCATCGTACTCGAAATGGTTCTGCTTCAGTATCGCCAGTCGTTCACCGGGGGTGATATGAACGTCCCCGATATTTGCTTCAATTTCACCGGACAAAATTTTCAGGAACGTCGATTTGCCGGCCCCGTTCGCTCCGATCAAGCCGTAGCAGTTGCCGGGTGTGAATTTTATGTTTACATCCTCAAATAGTGCGCGTTTTCCGTAGCGGAGTGTTACGCCGCTTGTGCTAATCATTAAGCATTACCATCCTTTTCACTTAGGGTTTCGGCTCATTATAGCATAAAATCAAGCAAAAGAGGCCCAAGAAGGAACTGCTTTGCCGTCTTTTTCAAGCAAACTGGACGTTTCCGGGCAAAATACAGAGATCCGTATAGCGTCCAACATCAAATAGGCCGGATTGCGGAAAATCCGTGCTTGCCGCTTGCCCGGCCGGGCTATTGGCGGGAATCACGCTCTTCGGGATGCACCACCAATGTTTCACCGTAACCCAGTGTGCGGATACGCTCTGCACGGATTCCATGAGCCTCGCGGGCCAGCTCCATCCGGTCCAGCGCTTCCCGCGCCGTATCGTCAGCCAGCCGGAAGGTGCCGAAATGCATCGGAATCATCAATTCTGCTCCTACATCTATAAAGGCCTGAACCGCCTCTTCGGGATTCACATGCTGTGAATTCATAAACCACTCCGGCTCGTAAGCCCCGATCGGCATCAGGGCGACATGGAGCTTAAACCGGCTGCCTATCTCCTTAAAGCCCGGAAAGAAGCCGCTGTCTCCGGCAAAATACAGATTCGGCGGAAGCTTCGGCTTTGCTCCGTCCCCCTCCCCTTTCGGGTGTTTGCCGGGATCGGCAGGTTCCAGCACATAGCCGCCCCAATGGGACGAATTGGTATCGAACGGCGTCCGCCGGGTCCAGTGCTGGGTTGGTACAAATGTAAGCTTAACCGCCCCCAGTGTGAGCTCCTCCCACCACTGCATTTCCAGGCAGTTGGCGAAACCTTTGCGCAGCATCTTCCGCTTCAGGCCCACAGGTACAACGAGCGTTGTACCTGTCCGGTATAATTTGCGGATGGAGGCAATATGGAGGTGGTCGTAGTGAGAGTGGGAGATCAGAATCAGATCAACCGGCGGAACCTCACCCAGCGGGATGCCCGGCTGGCCGATCCGTTTCTCAAAGCCGAGCCGCCGCGCCCATATCGGGTCGGTAATAATGTTCATCCCTTCATATTGCAGAAAAAAAGTCGAGTGCCCGATCCAGGTAATCGTGGTCTCCAGCCGGTTCCCGGCCAGATAAGATACCTGCGGCGGATGGTTTGGCACTTTATAGGTATAATCCTTCTTCTTGCGGCGGCGTTCCTCACGCCACTGGCGGAATTCCTTAAGCGTTTTGTCTGTACTGACATTATCGACGTTATTGTATCGGATTTTAGCCATTCCAGCACCTCTCCTTAAAAGGCTTGCCGGAAGAACTACAGGGCAAGCTCAATAGCTTTACTATATGATTCCGCATAGTCATTTGCAAAATTCCAAAGGCAAAGTAGGGCTGCAGTCAACTTGAAAGCAGCGATGAACCTCTGCGCGTCCGGCCAGATGCACCTTACATTTAGTACAAATTTTACCCACTTCCGCCTGGACTTAAGCGGCTGCCCCGGTAACCCTTTTGGATTTGAGGCATGAAATGATGTAAAATGCGGGTAAAGAACACGGCACGAATGCCGTTCAAGGGGGAAGCCTAACGTATGAAGATCACATTTATTGAACCGACTCCAAGTCCAAATACGATGAAGCTTCATCTGGATGAAAGCCTGGAGCCCGGAATACGCCGGACCTATACACCGGAAAGCCAGCGCACCGCGCCCTCCTGGGCACGGGATATGCTGAGCATTCCAGGCGTCACCAGCATTTATCATGCTGCCGATTTCGCCGCGCTTGAACGCAAGGGCAGCGCCGATTGGGCGGCAATCCTCCGCGAGGTGCAGAGTCGTTTCGGCGCTGACGGCCTAAGCGCGGATTTCGACCTCGCTGATGAGAATGCAGGTGCCCACTTCGGAGAATCACAGGTATTCGTGCAGATGTTCCGCGGCATCCCGATTCAGATCCGCGTCAAGACGGGCGCGAGTGAGGAGCGCATCGCCCTTGCCGCCCGTTTCACGCAGGCGGTGACGGATGTGGCCAGCGCCGTGATGATCAAGGAGCGCAAGCTCACCGATTACGGCATGCGTTACGGCGAGCCGGCCGACATTGCGCGCGAGGTGGAGCAGGAGCTGGAAGCGGCGTATCCGCAGGAACGCCTCGACTCGCTCGTGCAGCAGGCCATCGCGCACGGGACCGCCGGCGAGTTCATCGAGCAGCGGCAGAAGAAGGATCAGGCCGAGCTGCTGCGAGACCTGAAGCATGAGGATTGGCGCGTGCGCTACGCCGCGCTGGAGGATCTGGCTCCTACGGCAGAGCTCCTGCCGGAGCTGCGCACGGCGCTGCACGACCCCAAGCTGCAGCTCCGCAGGCTTGCGGTCGTGTACCTGGGCGACCTTCGCACGCCCGAGGCGATGGAGCTGCTCTACGAGGCGATGAGAGACAGCGCCCCGGCGGTGCGGCGCACAGCCGGCGATACGCTCTCCGACATCGGCGATCCGGCAGCAACGCCGGTGATGACGGCGTCGCTGACAGACGCCAGCAAGCTTGTCCGCTGGCGGGCTGCACGTTTCCTCTATGAGGTCGGCACAGCTGAAGCCGAAGAGGCACTGAAGGCGGCAGCGGACGATCCGGAGTTCGAGGTGGGCCTCCAGGCCAGAATGGCGCTGGAACGCATATCCTCCGGTGAAGAAGCTGCCGGAACCGTCTGGCAGCAGATGTCGGAGCGCCGCCGCAACTGACGCCAACATCCCTATATTTGTCATTGCTTGCGATGCCAAGTTGCATTATACTAATTCCTGTTGTGTTCATAGTATAAAGATAGCCTCATCATACCTAAGATGAGGTAGAGGTCGCGAATATTAAGAGTACGCGCGTGGAGACGTTAAAGAGCCGTCTGTGAAACGCCGCCGAAAGGAATATCCGCCGAAGTCTCTGCAGCCGCTCTTGTCAGCTGCAAGACTGGGGCCGTCGCCGAAAGGCACGGAACTGTCACAGTGCACCGCCGGTCAGAAACCGCGGGCCGCCACTGTGTTGCGCTATCTTAACAGGGAGTATGATGCGGAGCTGTAATACAGGAAACCGCAGAATCCGTCTGCGGTTTTTTTTGCGCTTTCAGGATGCCCCCTCCCTTATAAAGGGAAGGCGGCGACTCAGCACTCCCTATTCATGAACAGAAACATGATCATCTGAAGGAGTGTCCTATTCATGCAAGCTAAGCGAGATAAGCAGCAGACTGCGGGTCACGGCAGCTCCCCTGCCCCCACGGCACTGCGCAAAACATTCAAGGCAAGGCATTTAACAATGATCGCCTTAGGCGGCTCAATCGGTACAGGTCTGTTCCTGGCCAGCGGTGGTGCCATCGCCTCATCCGGCCCGGGCGGAGCGCTTCTGGCCTATACAGCGGTTGGTATTATGGTTTATTTCCTGATGACCAGCCTTGGAGAGCTGGCCACCTATCTGCCGGATTCCGGTTCTTTCAGCACCTACGGCACCCGGTTCGTCAGCCCCGCCTTCGGCTTCGCCATTGGTTGGAACTTCTGGTATAACTGGGCGGTTACGATTGCCGCCGAGCTGTCTGCAGCAACCGTCATCATTAAATACTGGTTCCCCGAGAGTTCCTCGATGCTCTGGAGTCTCCTGTTCCTGCTGCTGATGTTCGGCCTGAATTTCCTGTCTTCGCGCGGCTACGGCGAATCGGAATATTGGTTCGCGATTATCAAGATCATCACGGTCATTGTCTTCCTTGGGGTCGGTGTACTCATGATCTTCGGCATCATGGGTGGTGAAGCCGTAGGCTTCAGCAACTTCCAGCTCGGGGGCAGCTCGTTCCACGGCGGCTTCTTCGCCTTTGTCGGTGTGTTTATGGCCGCTGGATTCTCCTTTCAGGGCACGGAGCTGGTCGGTGTTGCCGCGGGTGAGAGCGAGAATCCGCGCCGCAATGTTCCGCTCGCCATCCGTCAGGTATTCTGGCGCATTCTGATTTTCTACATCTTCGCCATTCTCGTGATCGGCCTGCTGATTCCTTACACGAATCCCGATCTGCTGCGGGGCGGCATTGATGATATCGGTGTCAGCCCCTTTACCATCGTCTTCAATAAAGCAGGGCTGGCCATTGCCGCTTCCGTCATGAACGCTGTCATCTTGAGCTCCGTGTTGTCTGCCGGAAACTCCGGGATGTACGCCTCCACCCGCGTCCTGTACGCTATGGCCAAGGACGGCATGGCTCCGCGCGCCCTCGGCAAGCTGAACCGCCGCGGCGTGCCTGTAGGTGCCCTTCTCGTAACCACCGCTGTCGGTATGCTGGCTTTCCTCGCCTCATTCTTCGGCGACGGCGCTGTGTACAACTGGCTGCTTAACGCCTCGGGGATGTGCGGATTTATCAACTGGCTGGGGATTGCCGTCTGCCACTACCGCTTCCGCCGCGCCTTTGTGAAGCAGGGACATTCACTCGATGAGCTGCCTTACAAGGCCAGATGGTTCCCGTTCGGCCCGCTGTTTGCCTTCGCGTTATGTCTGATTGCCGTATTCGGACAGAATATGGGCGCCTTCACAGGTGATTCAATCGACTGGTACGGCATTCTGGTCTCTTATATCAGCCTGCCACTATTCCTCTTGATTTGGCTGGGCTATGGCTGGTTCAGAAAGAGCAGCCTCATCCCTCTCGACAAATGCGATCTCAGCACACACGCAGAGTAGAATCCTTCCTCGATTTATGCGGATTCTACCTGTTACCGCCTGTTCACGCAACAAAGGGATGCTCTTTCGCCAATGGCGAGGAGGCATCCCTTTTCTGTAATTATTATTCCCAAGTCACATATACCTTCAGATCGCCCGTGTTATCGAAGGGCGAGCTGTTGTACGAAAGATGGTCCATTCCAAGCGCGTACAGCTCCTGAAGATCAGTCTTCAGCGATTTCTCGCTGCCGTCATAGCGGAACAACAAGGACGCCTGGCCGGAGGCAATGGCCTGTTTGGCAAGCAGCATTAGCTCTGAGCCGGAGCCCACAATCAAATCCTCCTGATACAGACTGTAGTCAAGCTTCCGCTCAAGCTCCTGATATACAGCCACGTTTGGGCCCCCGCGGCTGATCAGCTCAGACAACGTTTGAGCATAGCCGACAGATGAAGCAGGGTATGACTTGGTCCACTTGTGGTCAAGGCGCATCTGGGCATCGGTTCTCATATAGTAAGCCGTGCTAAGAGCGCCTTCCTTATTTGGCGTCGGATCATCCCAGGTGGTATCCAGGTGGTACCAGCGCCCTTCCAGCTGCACCAGATTCCAGGCATGCGACTGGGCAGCTTTCCCTTCCGCCTTCGCCGTTCCTTCAACGATTTTATTGGGTATCCCCGCGCCCAACAATAGTTTATATGTCAGGAGAGAATAACCCTGGCATACCGCACTGCCGCTCTGAAGTCCTTCATATGCGGTGTATTTGCTGTAGGAGTTATCATACTTCAGATGCAGCACGACCCAATCATGAATAGCTTTTATCTTCTGGTGATTATTCATTCCTGGCAGTATGATCTGCTTCAAGATCTCTTTTACCTGTTTATTTACAAAAGCTGTCTGCTGCAGCGTCTCACGGTATTCCACCTGTACCGTCACATTAGCCGAGCTGCTGCTCCCCCGGTAGGAAAATGCGTAACTGTCAATGGTGTAGTATAGATAAGGGTCGCTGCCCATCGCCTGATCTATCGCACTTTGTACCTGGGCCTTCAGCTTGGACGTCTTCCCCTGATAAGCAAAGGTTATGGTCTCTCTGCGGTTATTCATCGCAGCGGTCAGCTTCTGTGTCATTTCGGTTACCGAGCGCAGCGATGCTGAATCAGCGGCAGCATAAGCCTGCCCCCAGCTCCAATAGAGACCAGGCGGCAACGCAGCAAAAACCAGCATTCCTCCAAGAATAGCCTTCATCAACGGCAGTTGTTTCTTCTTTCCCATATCGCTTCTGTGCCCCCTGCTGTAAGTAATAGCCCACTTATTGGTTTGTACTTTTATAGTAGATGCTGAACATTTGCTCCGTACAACCTTAAACCCCACGTTAGCTTAATTTATTCCGCCAAAAAGCTTCATATTCACTATTATCGGCCCGACATACCCGGAGGATAAGGCCTTTTTTGAGTGAAAGCTCCTATATAAGTTGAACATTAGACTTTCAAGTTCATCTTATATAGAGCACGCAAAAAAACTGCCCCCGCAGATAATCTCTGCCAGGGGGCAGTGTCTCTTCGATTCAATCTATTATTATGCATCATTGGGTCATGGATCGTCAAACCGTTACCAGGTACACTTCTCCCGCTTTCATTTCCAGGACATTCCCTGCCGGCAATAAGGTACCGTCAGGATGCTGTACCTTAAGTTCCTGCTGCTGATAATTCAAGCGGCAAATCCCATCCCGGCTGGTAGCAATGACCGCAGAAACCAGCTTATGGTTCCTCCATTCGATATCCAGCTCATAGCCGCCCCGGGCCCTAAGTCCTTTGACGCTTCCGTTCTTCCAAGCGTCCGGCAGTGCGGGAAGCAAGCTGATTTCACCCAGATGACTCTGCAGCAGCATTTCTGCGATGCCGGCAGCCGCACCGAAATTCCCGTCAATCTGAAAAGGCGGATGGGCATCAAACAGGTTAGGATAAGCCGAGCGGGACAGAAGCGTGCGGACAAAGCCGTAAGCGGCCTCTCCATCCTTCAACCGTGCGTAAAGGTTAATCAGCCAAGCGCAGCTCCAGCCGGTATGTCCGCCTCCCGAGGCGATCCGTTTCTGCAGTGATAAGCGGCTTGCCTCCAACAGCTCTGGAGTATCCCGCACATTGATGAACTCTCCCGGATATAGTCCATACAAATGCGATACATGACGGTGTCCCGGTTCCGATTCGGCGAAATCCTCGTTCCACTCCTGCAGACGTCCGTCATTGCTGATCTTGAGCGGAGACAGCCGGGAGAGCGCCTCTTCCAGCTGCTGCTGAAACTCGGAATCCACGCCCAGAATCCGCATAGCATGGAGGCAATGCTCAAATAGTTCGCGGATTAAGCTCATATCCATCGCGGAGCCCATCGAGACACTGCACGGCTGGCCATCTTTCGTCATAAACCGGTTTTCCGGCGAAGTGGACGGGTTCGTAACCAGAAGACCGTCCGGACCTTCCACCAGCCAGTCAAGGCAGAACAATGCTGCCCCTTTCATGAGCGGGTAAGCAGTCTCCGCCAGATAAGCAGCATCAGGATTAAAGCTGTAATGTTCCCACAAATGGCGGCACAGCCACACGCCGCCCATCGGCCAGAATGCCCAGCTGGCATCTCCGCCTGAAGGAGAAGAACTGCGCCACAGATCAACATTATGGTGGGCTACCCAGCCGCGGGCTCCGTAATGAACTGCCGCCGTCCGGGCTCCCGTTTCACTGACCTCCCGGATCATATCGATCAGAGGTTCATGGAGTTCGCTTAGATTGCCAACCTCGGCCAGCCAATAATTCATTTGGGTATTGATATTGGTTGTATAATTGCTGTTCCATGGCGGTGTCAGATGGTGGTTCCAAATCCCCTGTAAATTGGCAGCCTGCGTGCCGGTACGGGAGCTTCCCATCAGCAGATAGCGGCCATATTGAAACAGCAGCGCTTCAAGTGCAGGATCTTCCTGTCCCGCCTTATACTTCATGAGCCTCTCATCAGTGGGTAATCCGTCTCTCTCCCGCCCTCCGAGATCCATGTCGACCCGGCGGAAGATTCGTTTGTGATCCTCTGTATGACGATTCCGCAGATCTTCATAGGACTTGGCAGCTGCTGCCGCCAGTCTTGCTTCGCAGCTCTCTGCCGGGCTCAGAATGTTTCCATTCCTTGCGGTGCTGCGCTTCTTGAGATGTGACGCTTTGCTTCTCAGCTCTTCATAATCGGT